>JASHPN010000239.1 GCA_030038175.1 Verrucomicrobiia bacterium | reverse complement strand
GCCCGCGCCGGTTCCGGCGATCCGGCGCTGGCGGCGCTTTATTTTAATTTTGGGCGGTATTTGTTGATTTCTTCGTCACGGCCCGGCGGTTTGCCTCCGAATCTGCAGGGCATTTGGGCGGAAGAAATTCATACGCCGTGGAATGCCGATTGGCATTTGGACGTGAATGTGCAAATGAATTATTGGCCGGCGGAAGTTTGCAATCTCTCGGATTTGACCCAGCCGTTGTTCGCCCTGATCGCATCCCTGCAAAAACCCGGCGCCCTGACGGCCCATGATTATTATGATGCGCGCGGTTGGGTGGCTCATGTGATTACCAATCCATGGGGATTTACTTCACCCGGCGAATCGGCCTCCTGGGGCGCGTTCAGCGGCGGCTCGGCGTGGTTGTGCCAGCATCTTTACGATCATTATTTGTTCACCCGCGACCGCAAATTTTTGGAGGAGGCGTATCCCATCATGAAAGGCGCGGCCTTGTTTTATAGCGACATGCTGATCGAGGAACCGACCCATCATTGGCTGGTCGTCGCTCCCGCCAATTCGCCGGAGAACCATTTTGAAATGGCCAATGGCCAGCAGGCGGCAATTTGCATGGGGCCGACGATGATGCAGCAACTCGTGCGCTACCTGTTTACCGCCTGCATCGAATCGTCCCAGGTCCTGGATACAGACCAGGATTTTCGCGATGAACTCATCGCCAAACGCGCCCGGCTGGCGCCCACCCAAATTGGTCCCGATGGACGCATCATGGAATGGCTGGAACCTTACCAGGAAGTCGAAGTGCATCATCGGCATGTCTCGCATCTATGGGGCATCTATCCCGGTGACGAAATCTCTCCTTACACGACGCCCGAACTGGCGCAGGCCGCCCGCAAATCGCTGGAAGTGCGGGGTGATGACGGAGTCGGATGGTCATTGGCTTACAAGGCGGCTTTGTGGGCCCGCCTGGGCGATGGCAATCACGCCTGGTTGCTCGTGCGCAAGGCATTGGATCCAGTGTTTGAGATGGGCATCCGATACGATGGCGGCGGCGGCGTGTATCCGAATATGTTCGATGCCTGCCCGCCCTTTCAAATTGACGGCAATTTTGGCACGACCGCCGCGATTGCCGAGATGCTCGTTCAAAGCGACAACAGCACGATTCATTTATTGCCCGCGCTCCCGGACGCATGGAAAGAGGGAGCGGTTACCGGCTTATGCGCCCGCGGCGGTTTTGTGGTGGACATGGCCTGGCGCAACGGCGTTCTGAGTTCGGCGACCATCCGCTCCAACCTCGGCGGCCCTTGCGATATTCATTACCTGGGAAAGGAAGTCGTTCTGCAAATCCGAAAAGGCCAAAAAATCATGTTGGATGGGAATCTTCGCGTAGGAGCCGACGTGAGGAGGCTGTGACTATGGGAGTTTGCGGCAAACCCCCAATATGGGAAATGGACGGACCACGCACTTCCGCCACCGCGCTTGCACACTTCGATGCGTAGGAGCTGACGTACGGAGGCGCGGCAAGGCCGCAACCAAAGGAGCGCGGACAGTTTGTCCGCGCGAACCTGGCGCAATTAGCGACACGCGGACAGGCTGTCCGCGCTCCGCGGAGTTGGCGGCAGGATGACACACACATTTTTTGTGCGTGGGTTTGGCAACGGGGAAACGAGATTAATTCGTTAAATTGTTGAAAAGTTAAAAGGGTTAAATGAGGGCTTCGAAATGGGGAATCCGCGCGTGTTGCGTGTTGCGTATTGCGTCAAGTATTGGGGTGAGATGAGCGCGGGACTTCCGCCTTCGCCCTGGCAGCTACGGCGGACAAGACGGCGCGGGAGCTGGACGCACATTTCAATTGGGTATAGGGTGTGAACGAAGTAAACGAAGGGATTTTTAAATGCTTTTAGCGTAGTAATTCGCTGGATGGCAAACAGTTGTGATGGGTATAGATTCGGCAGATGGGCGTGAACGAAAATAGAAGAGGTTAAATGATTGAAAGGTTAGAAAAGTTAAATGGGTCTGTGCATGGGAAACATCGAACCCGCCTTCGTCCCGCCGTGCGGGACTTCGGCGCGGCAGGCGTTGAGCCGCCGAACGCTAAACGCCGAATCCTCAAACCGCGAAAGACACGAAACACACAAGAATCCAGGACAGGATAAAAGGATTTACAGGATAAAATCAGCTTGGATATTTGCGGCGCTACCGGGCCGCCGCTACGTGAAGGCCGGGATACACATTTTTTTTGTGCCTAGGCGTTGGAGGGGGGAAACGAAGATAAGTGACTTAGAGTAAGGAATTTGAGATGATTTGGATTCGGCGATTCGTTGCCATGGGTTGAGGGTGATGATTACGTGCTTCAACGTCATTCCCGATCCTCAGAAAAACTCTAAAAGAGTTCGATCGGTATCAAATGGCGGTATCAGATTTACCCTTTGGCAATCAGTATCCGATTGCGGTGTCAGACGATTTCCGAAAAAAGTTCCGCCAAAAATTCCCCGCTCGCGTTCACATGATTGCTTGCCGGGCCATAGCCTTAGCGACGGATGGTCATCCAGCTTGCTAATTCGCCCGGAAATGCGGATTCACAAGGCGCAGGCCTTGAACAGCGCGGCTTTGACCCTTTTCAAATCCTCTTGCGGCACAACGCCCAGCCGTTTTTCAAACCGCACGGACGGCAATGAGCCGATGGCTTGCACATTGGCGACGGATTCGGGATCAAGAAATGGCAGATGCCCGAGCGGCACTTCCAGTTCGCTGCCGCGATTCTGTCGCGTGATGGGAATGTGAATAATGAGCGAGCGCGGCACGTTGACATTGTCGGCGATGAGGACGACGGCGGGTCGTGTCTTGCCGGCCATGCCCATGTCAACGAGCCAGACTTCTCCGTGGCACGGGTTCATTTGCGGTCAAGGATGTCCAAAACTTCCTGCTCCACTTCGCGCGAGGGCAGCAGGTCGGTCCATTCTTCCTGTGCCCGCTGGCGTTCGAGAAATCTCATGTAATGCAAGACCTCGCGCAGCACTGGTTCCGGCTGGCGTTTGATTTCTTCAATCAACATTTCTTGCGCACTCATAGCTCAATTGTCGCCGGAAATTTGATTTTCGCAAGAGGCAAATAATAGCGGCGAAACCCGTAACATCACCGAAATCGCCCCAAACGGGACGCGATCGGTCTTCGCCACCGGCGTTGACCCGCAAGGCCTGGCTTTTAACAGCGAAGCCGATATTTTCTCAATTATTTCTCCAGCCGGGAGGCAATTTGTCCGGTCCACATGGAGGCGAACAGGGTCAGCATGACCGACAGGAAGAACAGAAAAAAACCGCTCCCCACCCGGATACTCGCGACTCCGGTGGATTTCACCGTCAGCACCAGAATCGCAACCACGAAGACGTCCAGCATGGACCATTTGCCGAGATGGGACACGAATTTATAAAAGGACCGGGCGCGTTCTGCCGTCAGCCCGGGATAGAACCAGAGAATGAGCAGCGAGTTTATTTTCAGGACCGGAAAACAGACGGTGAACACAAAGAGGATCAAAAAAAGAAACAACTCGCCCGCGTTCCAGAGCACCACCAACCCGTGACAGACGGAAATCTGGTTCTCGAACAGCCAGAGCTTCGACACCGTAGTGAACGGAAGAAAAATGCCCGCAAAATAACAGCCAAGCGCCGCCAGCAACATGGCTAAAATCGTCCAACCGGCACGCTGGTGCGCAGTGATCAACGCTGGGTTTCCCTCCTTCATCCGAACCGAGGATGTCAATTGCGCCCGCCGTTGGCAATCTGTTTCGGGTGACCCGCCTTTGTCTGGGTGCATCTTGACACTGCCCCCGGTAGGGATGGCGCGCTGCGCCGTCCGCGCCGCGTCCAGCGGCGCAACCGATTGCAAAGCCCTTGCCCAGACGTAAGATTCCTTCCGCCCGCTTTACGGGCGGGGACATCGTAGCGCGATGTCCCTTCCATTTGGGGGGCAGTGTCAAGTTGCACCCCCTTCGTCTGACTACGGCGCGGCAGGCGGTCGAGAGGTCGGATTTCGGATTTAACAGAAGGCAACGGAGTTAACGGAGAACTCGTTGGAGTAGTTCTCTTCGCGTGTTTAAATTCCAATGAGGATTCGAGGTGAGATTGAGGCGCGCAGGACTTTTGGCATCTGGCGAGGTAAGCAAGCTACGGCAGGGCAGGCGCTGAACGTCGAATGGCGCGGTCTGTGCTTTCGTTCCGCTTCGGGGATAGGCGTCAAGCCAGGGTTTAGCCGATAATACTGGTTTGGTTCTTGATACAAATTTAGACCAATCTATATCCCTATGAACCGGATGGGGTTTTGATGGGATTGGGCCGCAAATCAGAATCGCGCTATCGCGCGACCCGCTAAGCGGGAAATTAGCGGCTGGATATTATTGGGGCATAGCGACCCAGGGCGGCGCGCTCCCCGAGTCGCGCTCTGCCCTGGGCTGAAATATTGCAGCCCTACAGGCTTTTCAATCAGAGCCTCGCCGATTCGGCTGATCATGAGCCCCATTAGAGCGGGGTTGGGACAGGTTTTATGGGAGGGTCTGAAGGGCGCACGCCGGTGACGTTCAGTTTGCGGGTGTAGATTCCGCGCGTTCCGAGCGCCCACGTTTCCGGGCCGAGAATTATTTCCGAGAAAATCTCGCCCTGGGGCGCGGAAATAATCCCCTGCATGCGGCCTATCTGATCGATCATTTGGATTCCGGCCGGCGTGCACACATACAACCAACCGTTCGTATCCACGGCCATGCCGGCCGCGCCGCTTGCGGTATCGCCGTCGCGCACGTAAAGGTGATAATATGGCTGCCGATCGGACAACGTGCCATCGGGATTAATATGGAAGGAGTAAACGAATTCCTCGCGCGGGTTGTCGGCCAGCAACAGACTCTGGTCAGGGGTCAAACACAGGGCATTGAAGGAAATTCCCTCATCCACGACTTTTCTTTGATTACTCCCGGTCGTCAGCCAGATTTTTGCATGGTCGGGGTCGGCTTCGTACTCTGCGCCACGGTAAGTTTGGGAACGAAGCGTTCCGCCGGCGGGGAACCGCATATTCGAATTTGGCGCATGGCGCCAGGGTTCTCCCGGCAAAATAACATTCGCGACGGGTTGCTGCGAATTAACGCCCGCCTCGATTGGTTTCGGCCAGTCTTTCCACAGCCAGCGCATCGCCTCGGGGAAAATGGCGGTGGCGTGCCTTCCGTTATGTCCGCCGTCGCCCCAAATATGATTGACCTCGTAACCGGAAAACTCGAGCGCGGAAAGCATCTCCTGGTTGGACAGGAACCAATCTCCGCCCACCTGGTTCAAGTCATTGCTGCCATCCTGCAAAAAAACGCGGAGCGGTTTGGCTTCCATTTTCCGAATTAAAACCTGATAAGAAATTCGACCGCGTTTATCAACCCAGGGGCCAATGGCGCTGAAAACGCGCCGGAACGCATCGGGCCGTTCCCACGCGGCCGTAAAAGCGCAATTGGCCCCACTGCTCGATCCGCCAATCGCGCGATCGTTCGGGTCCCGGGAGATGCGAATGGGACGCCCATCGGAAGCCGTGTGCCGCTCGACTTCGGGCAGCAGTTCGTCGAGAAGAAATCGCGCATAGGTGTCGCCCAGTCCGTCATACTCGTAACTACGATTGAACCGATCCAGGGCGTTGGTCGAATTGGCTTTCACCCGCCCGGGCATGACGAAGACCCCGATGGTGACCGGCATTTCATGACGGGCGATGAGATTGTCGAAAACGGCGGGGGCCTTGAATTGCACTCCGTCCTGGCCGACGTAGAGGCAGGCGGGTTTGGCCGGATCGTACTGGCGCGGGACGTAAATCCAATAATTGCGCACGGTGCCGGGAAAAATTTTGCTGTTCGCGAAGGTGTATTTTTTTACGTCGCCCGCGGGAACGCCCGGGTGCGGGAACGAATCCGGGCCGGGTTTGTAATCGTTCACGGCCGAGGCCGTGAGCGCAGCCGCGAACAATGCGAGCCACGTCAGTTTTTGGGGAAAGATTGGGCGCATAGAATTGCTTCCAGGGCAGATGCTAATGGCCGATCCATCAAAGGTAAATATTTTTGCATCATTGACGGCGGGGCGAGGAGACTGATGCGGCGGAGGGGACGAATGATTGATCACCTTGTATTGGGTGCGGTTGTCACGGGAGCGGGTGTCGCGGTCCTTTGTGTTCTTTTGCGTTCTTTTGTGGCGATTGCCCGGAAAATGCGCCAGGGGTTGGCGATTTTCATTTGATGCGATAAACCTGCCAAGCTACAATTTTCATGCTGGTTTTCTCTTGAATTCTTATCGTTATGTCAGAATCGCCAGGCACCGGGAGAGTTCCTGAATTGGACGGGGTTCGGGGATTGGCGATCCTGATGATCGTCGTTTATCACTACGGTTTTGGCTCCATCGGAAACGACGCGGGCCGATTCACCGCTTTACTGGGAGGCGGGCTGTCGCTCTTTTGGAGCGGAGTCGATTTATTTTTTGTGTTGTCGGGATTTTTAATCGGAGGGATTTTGATCGATCATCGGCGATCCGGCAATTATTTCAGAACGTTTTACACGCGAAGAATTTGTCGCATCGTGCCCATTTATTACCTGTGGATGATTTTGTTTTTGGTGCTGGCTGAGGCGACGCTGGCTCTCAAGCGGGATTACCTCGGCTGGCATGGCACACTTTTTTTCCCGCTGCCGGATTTTCCCCAATGGGGATATTTTCTGTTTATGCAGAACCTGCCGATGGCAAAGGGCGATACGTTTTGTTCGCCGTGGATTTGCGCCACCTGGTCGCTGTGCATCGAAGAGCAGTTTTATTTGTTAATGCCCTTGATGGTATGGCTGGTGTCGCCGCGCAAACTGCCGGCAGTGCTGGTGATCCTGATTTGTCTGGTCCCGGTGTTTCGTTTGGACCTGTACCGATACCATCCGGGCTGGTTTATGTACATGCTGCTTCCGTGCCGGGCCGATGGGTTGCTGCTGGGCGTTTTGTGCGCCTATCTGGTCCGAAATCGCCGGTGTTTGGGGCATATCACGGGCCGGCGCTGGCGTTATGTTCTTTTTTCGATTCTGCTGGCAGGCATGGCCGGCCTTACGATCTTTTCGGCGGAGCAGCATGACTGGTTTGGCACGTTGAGTTCGCGCGAAATGATCACTTTTGGCTATACCTGGATTGACCTGTTCTACGCCTCCTTTTTGTTGATCGTCCTGACCTCGGGGGAAGGTTTATTTGCGCGGTTCATGCGTAATCCGGGGTTGCGGCATTTTGGAAAAATCTCGTATTGCATCTATTTAATCCATCTGGCTGTGCTTTTTCTGGTCCACACGGTCATTCGAAATGGTCTGGCGCCGCTGGTTGCATTCGTTGTGGTGTGGCTCCTGGCGGTGCTCTCCTGGTTTCTCATCGAGAAACCAATCGTTAGCCTGGGGCATTGGTTGACGTACGGGGATTCGAGTCGAACGACCAACCCCGAAGGCGTCCGGGGCAATTGACGATTTTGAGAATTCCGAGGGGTTGACAATGTGCATGCCTTCAAATGTCTTTAGCTCCAACAGGTCGCCGTCGCCGGTGACGAGAAGCTCGCAATTGGCGGCATGGGCCGCCGCTAAAATGAGGTCGTCTTCGGGGGTTGCGGCAGATCTTAGGCGCGGGGCCGGCCACAGCGATCGGTGTGGTTTGTCGCATCACGAACGTGGTGAGCAAATGTACATGTCTGGAACTGAATCCGAATTTGGCACGCAGTTTTTCCCTGATTTCATATAGGATTTCCAGAGAAGAAAAGATTTCGCAAGTGCTGCGCTTGCTGCGCCAAATCCGGCGGCACTGGCCATCGGTGGTTAGGATGGCGAGCCAGACGTTAGTGTCGAGCAGGATGCGCACGGGGAAGCGCCAGGATTTCTTCTTCGCTTAGACGGGCCTTGCGCGGCAGACGGTCGAAAGCCGCCAACAAGCGGTTCAATTCACTTTCGTCGGAGAATAAATAGTCGAGCAGCCGCGCGGCCTCCACTTCGGAGAGGCGGCGGATTTCGTCAATCATTTCGGCTGCTACCATAGGTAAAATATATTTCATTCTGCGATTGCGGCAAGTCTCGAAACCAGGGATTGTTGCGTTCTTTTGTAGCAAAAATGTGCGCCCATCTGCGAAATTAGCGGTTTAAAAACGAGTTAAAAATTGCGTTTTCCATGTATTCTGGCAATGATTGTGTCTGTGTTTTTGGGCCTGTAGCTCAGTGGTTAGAGCAGGCGACTCATAATCGCTTGGTCCTTGGTTCAAATCCGAGCAGGCCCACCACCCTAAATCTTGGATGAGCTAGCTGACAGTGTGAAAGGTGGTGCTCAAGTCGGGAACAAATTGCTCGTGTCGATTGATGATGTAGCGCTGCCCCCAATAGCCGGTCTCTGGGTCTTGAAACCGAAGCGCAAAGTCCATCAATTTTCTTAAGCCGCAGGTCGAAGTCGTTGAACGGTCTCTGATGACCAAGCGGATCCAATTCATAAATTCCTCCATGAAGCAGCCCATGAGCGGCAGTGTCATCGAGCAAAGCGATGGTATATTTGGTGCCCTGAAACGCATGTTTCGGATTTGCAGGCTTGATATGTGGGAAATATTTCGTCGTTTGCATGACAGGATGTGTGGTTATGGTCAACGTCTATTTCGATCTTCAAGCGCCTCATGCGCAGCGGAAATTCGTGCCAGCAGGTTTGTATCCCCAAAGACCAATGATTCGGCTTCATTGAGCGAGTTGGTAGTGTCTTCTTGAATGCATTCTTCGATGTATTGGGGGACAGTCAGTCTGGAAAAAGGCGAGACGGTGCGGGTGGTTGGGTCTGCCAGAAACCAGCGCCCCCAAACCGTCCAGTCATCATTAGCCGGCGACTGATTCAATTCCTGGCGGACATGATTGATGGTTGCCCCACGATCCAATTTCGTCTGTTCTAAAACGCTCTGGTTATTGAGCACCTGACCGGAAAGTGCTTCGGCCAGCGGTAGCAGCCAGTCCGGTATTTGAGGTGAAACAGGTGCGATATCCCACACCCGCGCGGTCTTGTCATCCGAAGCCGTGACAATCTGTTTGCCATCAGGACTGAACTGGGCGGAATTGACTCCGCCATCATGTTGTATCGGTAAAGTCAACGGCTGGCCTGTTTGTGCGTCCCATATCCGCGCGGTGTGGTCATCGGAGGCGGTGACAATCCATTTACCATCGGGACTGAACTGGGCGGAATTGACTATGTCATCGTGTTTCATCGGCGGAGTCAGCGGCTGGCCTGTTTGCGCATCCCATACCCGCGCGGTCTCGTCCCATGAAGCGGTAACAATCCGAGTGCCATCGGGACTAAACTGCGCGTAATTGACATAGCCATCATGTTTCATCGGCGGAGTCAGCGGTTGGCCTGTTTGCGCATCCCACACCTGCGCGGTTTCGTCATGCGAAGCCGTGACAATCCGTGTGCCATCGTTGCTGAACTGCGCGGACTCGACCGCGTCATTATGTTTCATCGGCGGAGTCAGCGGCTGACCTGTTTGCGCGTCCCACACCCGCGCGGTCTCATCCCACGAAGCGGTGACAATTCGTTTGCCATCGGGACTGAATTGCGCGGACCAAACGAAACCGTCATGTTTCATCGGCGGAGTCAACGGCTGGCCCGTTTGCGCGTCCCATACCCGTGCGGTCTTGTCTTCCGAAGCCGTAACAATCCGTCTGCCATCGGGACTGAACTGCGCAGACCTGAGCAGGTTATTATGCTTCATCGACGGAGTCAGCGGCTGGCCCGTTTGCGCATCCCATACCCGCGCGGTCTTGTCTTCCGAAGCCGTAACAATCCATCTGCCATCGGGACTGAACTGCGCGGATAACACCCAGCCATCATGTTTCATCGGCGGAGTCAGCGGCTGGCCCGTTTGCGCGTCCCATACCCGTGCGGTCTTGTCTTCCGAAGCCGTAACAATCCGTCTGCCATCGGGACTGAACTGCGCGGACAAGACGAAACCATCATGTTTCATCGGCGGAGTCAACGGCTGGCCCGTTTGCGCGTCCCACACCCGCGCGGTCTTGTCATACGAAGCCGTGACAATTCGTTTGCCATCGGAACTAAACTGCGCGGACAAGACGCCGTTATCATGTTTTAAGGATAAAGTTGGCACTTCCCATGTATATTCCGTCAAACAGGTCGCGAGACGGGTCAAGGCCCCTTCGTTTTCCGGATTTGCAGTTAAGCTTTGCGATAAATAAGCCAACGCCGCATCCGGCTTGTCTCCCGCAATCAGTTGTTCTGCCTGCAAGAAATCCGATTGCGAGAGCGTTTGCAATGCCGCTGTTTTCTGCGCTTCCGCCTCCTGGCTCTTTTCGTCGGCAATCTTCTTTTGGGCAGTGGCTATGGCGGTCTGCTGTTCTGCTATCTTTTGTTGTGCGATGGCATTGGTTTTTTCGCGATCGGCTTCTTCTCTTTCTGTTTCGGCAATTTGCCTTTGGTTTTCCGCAATTTTTTGTTGCGCCAAAGCATTGGTCTTTTGAATTTCTGCCTCGTGTCTTTGGGCGACAGCTTCCTCTCTTTGCTTTTCAGCTTCCTGCCTCTGTTGATCCGCCTTTTGCTTTTGAACCAAGGCAAAAACGCCTGCGACTATCGCCACTGTCGCCAAAGCGGCAAAACCCGCCACTAATTTCTTTAGGCGTCGTGCGCGCGCTCGTTCTTCCAGCAATTGCCGCTCCTTGTCCCGCTGCACCAAATCATCGAAACCAACGCCCATCAGCCCCGCCATCACCCGCAACTTCTCCCGTTCAAAAACTTGCTGGTGCGCCTTGTCCTTGAGGGATGCTTCTTTCCCATCGTTTCCCCGCACATCCGCTGCAATCGGCTCGGCGTGTTGTGTCAAATCCAATTTGCCATCCGCACCCAATGGATGGCGCAAGGCTTCGGGAAAACATTCCAGCGCCGGATCGAATCCCTTTCCCGGCTCGCTCGCGTTGGGTTCGCCGTCAATGATGATGGCTAAAATCCGGTTGGCCCGGCCAAGCTGCTTGAATTCCAGCACCTCTTGATTGACGTAGATGGATTTGGCCGAGCACGGAGAGCAAATCACTACCAGATAGCGCGATTGTTCCAAAGCTTCCTTGATGGCTATGCCGAGGTCGGCGTTGGTTGGCAATTCCTTTTCGTCTTGAAAGGCCGGATACAAACGGGCCGGAATGGGTTCACCGTAACGACCGGGCTTGCCGACGAGTTCCGCCGGCACTTTGAAATTTTCTACCGCATCATGAAGCCAGTCGCCCCAGAGATTGCCGTCTTTGCGGTTATCCCGATGGCTGTAACTGATGAATGCCCAGTATTTGAACTCGGTTGCCATGCTTGTGTTATTTAATGTTGCACCGGTGAATTGGTTCCTTGTTCAAGAGATTGGCGTGCGGCGGAAATCTGTTGCAAAAAATTTGTGTTCCCAAGGGCCAACGATTCGGCTTCATCCAATGAGTTGGTGGTGTTTTCCTGAATGAGGTCTTCGATATATTGAGGAACGGTCATTTGGGAAAAGGGTGAGATGGTGCGTGTGGCCGGATCGGCCAGAAACCAGCGCCCCCAAATAGTCCAGTCATCATTATGTGATGGTTTATTCAATTCCTGTCGGATTTGGTTGATGGTTGGCAGCCGGTTCAGTTTGGTGGGCTGCAATACACTTTGTTCGTCGAGAACCTGACCGGATATCACTTCCGTGAGCGGCAACAACCAATTAGGGAATTTGGTCGAGGCGGGAGTGATGTCCCATACCCGCGCAGTTCCATCAGCAGAAGCAGTAACAATTCGCCTTCCGTCCGGACTGAATTCCGCCGAGTTAACGGCGGCATCACTCCTCAATGGTTCGGTCAAAGGCTCGCCGGTTTGTGCATCCCAAACCCGCACAATATTCGTTGAAACGGTTATGATATATCTACCATCGAGGCTGAAATGCGCTGATGTAACCAGGCCGTCGTGTTTCAAAGGTTCTGTCAGAGGCTGGCCGGTCTGTGCATCCCAGATCCGCGCGGTTTGATCACTTGAAGCTGTCACGACCCGCTTCCCATCGGGGCTGAATTCCGCTGAATTAACTTGGTCTCCATGCCAAAATTGAAACTTCCGATTGCCCTTTGGCATTTCCCAAATGCATGCCGAGTTCCCTGAAGCTGTGACAATGTATTTTCCATCCTGGCTGAATTGTGCCGAATAAATTGGTGTTAACTCTGCGCCATTCTCATCGGTGCGGGGTCCTGGCAATGGCAGGCCATTTTGAGCATCCCACACAGGGACACTACCACCCAATGAAGCGGCGACAATTCGCCTTCCGTCTGGGCTGAATTGCGCCGACAAAAATGCGGCGTTATCTGGAAATGTCTCAAGCTTTGTTACCGTCTGTTTGTTGCTGGCCACGAGCGCGAAATTTGTGAGGTAATGTTGCAAGGTTAAAAGCTGTTTTCCCGTCTGTGTATCCCACACCCGCACGGTTCCATCATACGATGCCGTGACAATGCGGCTGCCATCCGGGCTGAATTGAGCCGAGTCCACAACGTTCGTATGCCCGTGAAGAATGGCTAAAGGCGTGCCGCTATTTGTATCCCACACGCACGCGTTCGTCCCTGATGCCGTGACAATGCGGCTGCCGTCCGAGCTGAATCTGGCCGACAAAACCGCATAACCATGTTTCAAAATCAAAAGCAGTTCGCCGGTCTGCGTGTCCCAAACCCGTGCGGTATCATCCCGCGAGGCCGTGGCAACATAATCGCCGTCTGGGCCGAATTGAGCCAACATAACCGCCCCATTATGTTTTAGTAACTCGGGCAACGCCTCGCCCTGTAGGCTCCAAACCAGAACTGTCTCACCTCTTGTTGTTACAATCCGTCTGCCATCTCGGCTAACCTGGGGTGCTGGTGTGCCTCCTAACATCAATATGTCTGTCTCCGTTGATCCTACACCAGTAACATCGTGTCCCAGCATCACGGGTTCGGTCAAAGGCTTGCCGGTCTGCGCGTCCCATACACGCGCGGCATCGGCTGAAGTTGTAAATATTTGCCTTCCATCCGTGCTAAATCCGGCTGACCAATCCCCATCCACCGTTTGCAACGGATCGGTCAGGGGTTGACCGGTCTGCACATTCCAGACTCGTGTGGTATCGTATGAATTCGTGACAAGCCGCGTTCCATCTGGACTGTATTGTGAATAATAAACGAAGTCGTCAGGTTTTATGGGCTGGATTGACGGTTGGCCGGTCTGTGTGTTCCACACATGCACGGTGTGGCCCGAAACTGTGCGAATGAGTCTTCCATCTTGGCTCAATTGCGTTAACGAAATCGCCCCATCCTGTTTTATGTCCAACGATGGAAGAAACCACGAACGGTATGTCAACAACGTCATCAGACGCGTAAGAGCAGCGCCGTTATCTGGATTGTTAGTCAGGCTGCGCTCCAAATATGCCAAAGCATCGTAATCTTTATCGTCCGCGATCAAACGCTGTGCCTGCATAAAGTCGGACTGGCTCAAAGTTTGCAGAGCTTGTTGCTTTCTATTTTCGGCTTGCTGCCATTGCCAAAAGGCAACTCCGGCCAATGTCGCGAACGTAAGTACCAGTGCCGTGCTGGCGGAAATCCAAATTTTCCGACGCCCTCGCTGCCGCTGCTGGTCACGTCCCACCAAATCATCAAAGCCCACCCCCATCATCCCGGCGACAAGCTTCAGCTTCATGTTATCCAGCACATGCCGATGATCTGAAACGTCCCGGTGCAAGGCTTCGCGATTGGAGGCGGAATCTTTTATCCGGACATCGCCGGCAATCGGCTCCTGCGCATCCCGGCTCGTGGTGTCAATTCCGTTTTTTGAATCAAGCGGGTGACGCAATGCCAGACAGAAACATTCTTCAGCGGCGGAAAATCCGGCTTTGTTCCCAAAGCTCACATTCGGCTCGCCGTCAATAATCAACGTGATGATTCGGTCCTGGCGGCCCAACTCTTTGAAATAGCGGACTTCTTCGTTGACGTATCTTGAAGTGGCGGATCGAGGCGAGCAGATGACAATAAGAAATCGCGATTGCTCCAGCGCCGTCCGGATTGCCTGCCCAAGGTCGGCATTGATTGGCAATTCCTTTTCATCCTGAAACGTTGGATAAAAACGCCGCGGCATTGGCTCGCTGGTCCTCGTCTCCCGCTTACGAAATGCGCGCGGCACCTTATAAGTCTCCAGACTTTCGTGCAGCCATTCGGCCCAGCGGACGTGGCCGGCGCCTCCATCGCGCCGGGTCTCGAGATTATCCTGATGGCTATAGCTTAAAAACGCCCAGTATTTGAATTCGCTGGCCATGATTGTTGGGGCTTCGTCTTGCTACATTCACACGGTTTGAAATCGGCGTTACGCGGATAAAAGTGCTCTGTACGGACATGTTGGCCAGCGTATTCCTGCCCAAGTTCCTTCAACAAGGAAATTGACGTAAGGTCGTCCAATTGCATTTGTTCAGTTGGTGGATCCCAAAATTTGAGACGTCTCCACCAACGCCGTTTTCGTCGGGCCTGCTCGGCAAGGAATGACTTGACTTTGGGATGCATGGCATCCAGAGGGTGGTCATAACGTGCATAGGTGAATTTCTGCTCCTGCGCGGGAAAGAGCGTTGGCATTTCCAATGCGCCAAGTTCGGAATCCAAAATGGCGCCATGAACACAATCCCCGATGACGCGGCATATAAAATCCTGTTCCCATGCCACCGACCCAATCAAAGCCGGGGCAATATATCTGATATGATCCAACAAATTGACCCGCTCGACGGCCTTGCCAGGCATCTTTGCGCGCGTCAGACCCGTACCAACCGAAATAACGTGAAGTTCCTCCCGTTTTGCCGGCCAACAGATATTATAACAAGGCAATGTGGCCGTTAGCACGGCGGTCAGGGCCGGATTATTGTAGGGTGTTATCCCGCCGTCCATAAACAAATGTGGTTTATCGGCCAAGGGGATTACCTCCGGCGGAAAAAAGGTTGGCGCGGCGGTGCTGGCGCGCAGCAATTGCCAAAGTGGAAAATCGAGATTGCACTCGGGATTTGGCGTCCCGTCCGGCAGTTCGCGGCGGTTGAACATTGCATCGGGATTATTTGTGACCGGCCACAAGCCTCCCGTGGAACCATTGCGCATCACAATCAACAACATTGTTTTAAGCTGTTTCGTTCCAAGTAACGCGGGCCCGCCGTCCTCTTTCTGGAAGCGCTTGCGGAAGAACTTTCCGATCGCTGCGGGATTATACTTTTCTTTCCACAGCCGTGACCAACTTGCCGCAGCAAACATGTCTGGACTATGTTCTTCATACAATTTTTCGATTTCTTTCACCGATTTTCCCCAAGAGAGGAACGCTGCGATAATTGCACCTGTGCTGGTCCCGGCGATCAAGTCAAACACGTCCGATAGAACGAGATCGCCATCAGATTGCTTTGGCCGATTCAGAACGAGCTTGCCATCCTTGTACTCCTGCTGCAGCAGGCTTTCAATTTTGGCCAGAATTTGCAGCGTGAACACGCCGCGAATGCCCCCGCCGTCAAGTGCAAGGATGCGTTTCATGTGATATTGGATTGTTAATTCGGTTCGCCGGCAAACTGTCGGAACGCATGCCATTCGACAATTTCCTGGAGCAATGCTTCCTCAGTTTCGATCGTGATTCGAGCCAGACCGCTCCACGTTCGCACCAATTTCAAATGCCTGGCCGTGTCTTCAAGCAGCGAAACCATTTCCTGATAACGAACGGAGCGACGAGAATAATCCTGCGTAATCATCAACGAAAAAATTGCCGCGCTCGCCAGCGGCAACAGCAGCGACAGACATTTGGGGATAGTCAAAGTCGTATTGGGAACGTGTGAACCCACGCCGAAATCTGTCAGAACGGAAAACACAAACACCAGCAGTGAAAAGAACGTGGCCGTCGCCGTGCTGAACAAAGCGAACGCTTTGAGCTTTTGGTTAATCCGCCGCGCCTTGCCGCTATGTAGCGAAAAGTAGGCAATTTGATTTTCCACGCGCTCTTTCAAATATTGATCACGAACCGTTTCTAAAGGCAGCGGTGGCGATTTGTCGAGAATACGGATCAGCCAAAGATTTCTGCAAAGCCTGTCAAATCCCTGGATGGAAATTTTGGGGGAATGGTCTGCGCGCCACCGCAGGCACCAGGTGGCAAAGAATGACCGGCAGATTTCGGCGGCAATCCGATTCTTCATCCATTTCTGATGTCTTTTTCGATGTTGCAGGGACAAAATGAACGCGAAACCCAGCAGAGCGAATTCTATCAGCGTTAGCAATTGATCCCAGCGGCCTTGAATTCCAAAGGCAGAGACGATGGATCCAATCGCTGAGGCGGAGAGTTGAAGAACAATGATTCGGAGGATGAGGTCACGCGATTGAGGCGCGTGGAGTTGCGCTGCTTCATCCAGTTGGCGGAAATGCTCCTCGACCGATTGACGCGGACTTTGGTTCCAACACGCTCGCACGGATTTTGCTGGCAGTTGCGCCATGCGTTCTTCAGAAATGTTTCCGCTCATCGGATCAATAATGATCAACGGCTTTCCTAGTTCACGGACGTAATTCACAACATCGCCCGTGCCGCCGAACCCGGCGGCTGGTTTTCCGTCCCAAACAACGATCAACACATCCGCCTTGTCCGCCGTCAGAATGCCCGTTTCCATGTAAGCGCCCTCATTGGATTCCTCGCCGGAAACTTCTTCAACGTGGGTCGCATTTTCGATGAACGGAAGAATCCGCTGCCATTCAGCCGGATTAAAATCCTGTCGAAAACGGGTTTTGGAAAATGGCAGGATCAGCAGGTATGGCAGGCTTCGCCGGGCGGCTTCCTCCACGAACAAGGTATCCGAACCGCAGGCCGCCGATGAAACCGTGGCGAGTGGAACGTAATTGGCAATGAGTCGGTTGAAGGCATTGCGAATACCATCAGCCACGACTTTTTCATCAGCTAACTTGCGATGGCCGCTGAATCCGACCACTGTCCATTCGGGGAGCATAAACATTCTTAGAGGCGCGGGGGTGAATTGGTGTTTTGTTCCAATGCTTGTTGCGCCGCTTCAATCTGCTGCAATAGATTCGAATTTCCAAAGGCCAATATTTCGGCTTCGTCCAACGAATTAGTGGTGTCTTCCTGAATACATTCTTGAATATATTGGGGAACGGTCATTTGGGAAAAGGGCGAGATAGTGCGTGTGGCCGGATTGGCCAGAAACCAGCGGCCCCAAACCGTCCAGCCGTCATTATGTGAAAGTTTATTTAATTCCTGTCGAATTTGGTTGAGCTTCTTTGCCCGATCCAATTCGGTCGGCACAGGAACACTGTCTTGGTTCAGGGAATAGCCGGAAATTGCTTCTGCCAGCGGCAGCAACCAATCAGGAACCTTAGACGAAACGGGAGCTATGTCCCAGACCAGTACTGTGTAGCCACGTGCGGTAACTATTTGTTCTCCATCCGGGCTGAATTGCGGGTGTGCACTGTATGCCATTGGTTCGGTCAACGGCTGGCCGCTTTGTGAGTCCCACACTTGCACATTATTACCCGTATCGGTGACAATCCACCTTCCATCCGGGCTGAATTGAGCAGAATAGACCCCGTGTCCAAGTTTCATTGGCCTGGTCAACGGCTGGCCGGTTCCAGCATCCCAAACGCGCGCAGTTCCGTCCCACGAGGCGGTAACGACCTTTTTGCCATTCGGGCTGAATTGCGCGGAACGAACGCCATCATCGTGTATGAGCGGCGGAGTTAATGGCTGATACGTCCTTGCATCCCAGACTTGAGCGGTCCCGTCCGCTGAAGCCGTGACAATCCGTTTGCCATCAGGGCTGAATTGAGCAGAATAGACTACGTTTTGCGCTTGCAATGGCGGCCCTGAGAGTGGTTGATTTGTCTGTGCATCCCATACCCGTGCTGTAGAATCTGCTGAAGCGGTGACAATCCACTTGCCATCCGGACTGAATTGCGCGTCGTACACTAAACGCTTATGTCCTTGCAGCGCGGCCAGTAATGTTCCCTTTTGTACGTTCCAAATGTAAGCGTTCGTGCTCGAAACGGTGATGATTCGCTTGCCATCCGGGCTGAATTGCGCGGAACGGACGGTATCGCCGTGTGTCATTGGCGGTTCAGGTAATGGCTGCCCAGATTCTGCGTTCCATACCCTTGCTGTATGGTCTAAGGAGGCTGTGACAATCAGCTTGCCGTCTGGACTGAACTGCGCCGAAATAACTGTACTTTTGTGTTTCATCGGCGGTTCGGGCAATGGCTGTCCGGTCCATGCATCCCAAACCCGCGCAGTATAATCCCGTGAAGCCGTGACAATGCGACTTCCATCAGGACTGAACTGCGCCGAGGTAACGTTACTATCGTATTTTAGTGGCTCGGGCAACAAGTGTTGAATAGGCATATCCCAAATATCCGCAGTGCCGTCATACGACGCTGTACCAATCCGCTTGCCATCCGGACTGAATTGCGCCGAGATCACCCAGCCATTATGTTTCAAAGGGGGAGTTACCGGTTGCCCTGTCTGCGCATCCCAAACGCGGGCTGTCTCGTCCGATGAAGCCGTGAGAATCAGCTTGCCGTCTGGACTGAATTGGGCGGAATTAACCCCGGCATCATGTTTCATTGGCCCGGCCACCAGCTTTCCTGTCAGAGCGTCCCACACGCATGCAGTTCTGTCATACGAGGCCGTGACGATCCGCTTACCATCCGGGCTAAATTCGGCGGAAAGGACTCCACCAGTGGGGTGCTCTAATGACCAAGGGATTTGTTTTCTAGTCTCTACATTCCAAAGCCGCACAGTTCCATCCCACGATGCCGTTTCAACCCGCCGGCCATCAGGATTGAATCGTGCGGAAGTAATAAAGCCCGTATGGCCTTGCAGAATGGCCACAATGTTACCGGTCTGGGCATTCCAGACGTACGCGTTCGTGCCAGATGCAGTGACGATCTGTTTTCCATCCGGACTAAACTCCGCCAGAAGAACTCCATGGCTGTGTTTCATCGGCGTAGTCAGGGGGTCCCCCGTCTGTGCGTTCCAAATTCGTGCGGTCCCGTCCCACGAGGCCGTGACAATCCGCTTGCCGTCCGGGCTGAATTGCGCTGAAATCACACTGTCGTCGTGCTTCATGGGACCGGTCAATGGCTGGCCGGTCTGCGCGTCCCACACACGTGCTGTCCAGTCCGCCGAAGCAGTAACGATCCGCTTGCCGTCCGG
>JASHPN010000238.1 GCA_030038175.1 Verrucomicrobiia bacterium | reverse complement strand
CGCCACGAGATTGTTTGCGGCGTCCGTTGGAATCACTTCGTATCCGTCGGCTGGCGCGAAACCAGGCGGCAATTGCAGCGCATCGGGCGAAGGCGTCGCGCCGATTTTTTCGACCTTAAACAGATAACGAAACGGCGGCATGGTGGAAGTCTTTGATTCGCTTTTGGGCACGTAGAGATGGTCCAATTCCCAATCCCGGGGATAGCGCAGTCCCACGTTGGCCAGGTCCGGCCCGATTCGAAGGCTGCCGAGCTGCACCGGGTTATCCCAGAGGAAATCCTCGGCCACGCTGCGGCGCAGTCCCCAGCCCGGGCGCGAAATGTCGGCGCCTGTGGGGACGATATGCGTTTCGGTTTTGCCGCCGGCCGCGCTGATTTGGCCGACCACCAGGCTGGCTTCTTCGCTGGTGAGATCGGTCAGTTTCAGGGAATGAATTAATGTCGTAACGGCCTCGGGATTATTGCCGGGGCTGGTCAGCACCACATCGCAAGCGACGCCGTCCTGGCCGACCTGGGTGGTATGGCAGGCGGCGCAACCGAAAGCGCGATAGACCTGCAAGCCAAGCGTGGCGTCGCCCGGACGCTGATTGGGATAAATTTGGGATGAGTTAAGAACGGTCGTCTGCTTCTGCGCGCCCAGTTGTAACACCGGTCCGAGCACGAAGCCGCACCAGGAAAGGCCGAGGGCGACGAAGGACGCCAGGAAAACGCGGAAGCCTGACTTCATATTTCCGCCTCCCCTTCCAGCGGCGCATTGACCGCGGTTGCAAACGTTTTCAGCAACCCCAGTTTCCACTTGATAGTCATTGCAAAAATATTTGCCGCGAACAACAGGCTGCCCAGGAACAGGATCGCCAGGCCAACGGTGCTGACGCGGAGATACATCAATGTTCCCTGGCTGATCTCTGCGAATGCCATGCCAGCGCGCAGATGCAGCCCCTGCCCGACTCCTGCGATGGCCAGTGGCGCCACCAGCAGGGCCGTACCGATCATGAAACACCAGTGTTGGAGGCGGACGAATTTCGGGAAGGCCAGAGCGAAACCCAGCACGCGCGGCAGCAATTCATAAACCGCGCCGTAAATGACGATTGTGAAGAATCCGAAAATTTGCAGCATGGTTTGCGCCGGGACGTACCAGGTCGTTCCGGCAGTGGCGCCGAAATGCGGGCAGCCCAAAACGCCGGCCATCACAAACGATATCAGGAAGGCGGCAATGCCAAATTTTGCGTGGCAGTAAGGTCCGCCCTTGCATTCAACGCTGACCCCGCGCACTGTTTTCGCGAAAACGACGGCGAGGGCGATGAAGGGAATCGCCATGAGAATGGAAGCCACCGTGCTGGCGGCGGGCAGCCATGCCGGCACCGGAGCGCTTTGCGGAATGCCAATCCACGTCGTGAACAAAATAAAAGTCCAAAAGCCGAAAAACGCGAAATAAACACCCTGCAACGGGCGGCGTGAAATGGACGTCAAAAGATAAAACGCGACGCCCAGGCCAACGAGTCCGAGCCAAACGAAAATCAGGTTGTTCGAAAACCACCAGTCAATCACGGCTTGCGTTACGCCGCGAACAGGCCATGCGACCAGGAACAGGTTCGCGGTGCTGTAAATCCACGGAAACCAGAACAGCGCGGCCAATAGAAACCAGTGCGGCGGTTGCAAGGCGCGCTCGCGACGCGCTCCAAACGTGGCCATTGCCGAGGTAGCAATGAGCAGGAAGGCCGCAAACAGCAAAATTGAGCCGGCGCGGGGAAATTCCAGCCAGGCAAATCCGGTGCTGTCGCCGATCAGAATCGCGACGACACCGATCAGGACACCCAGATGCCAGATGTTCGCGGCGACGATGGGTACGAGGGGCAGGAGCAGTTCCGATTCGCTGAGGCGCGCAAAAATCCAAAGGATGACGGCCAGCCCGGCAGGAATGGCGAAGCCATAGATGATGGCGTCATTCGCGGCGGGCAGGACGCGGCCATAGGTGAAGAAGCGACAATCGCCGAACAGGTCCGGATTGTGAAAACTCAATGAAGCGACAATGGAAAGCGCGAGTCCAATCACCAGCCATATAGCCGCGCCACCGAGCAACGGGAGCAGCGGCACCCGGCACGAGGCGTCAATGGCCGAATATTGTTGTGCGTTTTGGTTCATTCAAATGGGTTTGCCTTGGGCGCGGCTTTGGGCGCAGGCGCGGCGGCCTTTTGCGCGCGAGCAATCAGGTTAGCGCGGGCCTGCGCCGGATGCTTCCATTCCTGCGCGGCCAATTGCAGCGCGCGGTCAATCGGCAGGCGCACAATGCCCCGATCGCGGTCAATCCATCCGGGATTCTCAAGGGACACGACTTCATTGCTGCGAATTTCAAAAAGCGCGCTGGAAATGGCCGCGCCGCGGTCGGCGTCAATGGCCGGAACGGTGGCGGAAAATTTCACGATCGCCACAAGGACGATAAAAATGAGGCTGGCGGCAAGGAAGCCCACCGCCGCGCCGGACGCGCGATTGACATCGGGAGTTCGCGAATTGGAATTCATTGGGCGCCTCCTTCCGGCAGGGTATCGGGCAGTTCTTCCGGCTCGTGCACGAGGCCCATGGCCTCCAGGACGCGGGGATCGCGCTGCGGATAAGGCGGGTAGCGAAGGAATTTCCGGAGAAACACTTCCGTCAGGAGCCCGGCCATGAAAATAAAGCAGCCAAACTGAAGCCAGAGCCAGCGGAACGGATAACCGTGAGGATTTTCCACCGGCAGAATGTTATACGCCAGGTCGGCGTAATTCATCAGCCACGCCCAAAGGCAAATGGGAATCATGACCGCAAAATTTTGTTTCACCCGGGCCGGCAGCAAGAGGATAAACGGCAGGAAGAAGTGGCCGAAAATCAGAATCATGGTGAGGCACCACCAGGAGCCGTGATCGCGAATATTGTAAAAGAACGTTTCATCGGGAATGTTGCCGTTCCAAATCACGAAGTATTGGGCAAACTCGAAGTAGGCTTCGAGCAGGGTGAAGGCGAAGAAGAGAACGCCGATATAATAGAATTGGTTGTCCTTCAACACGCCGCTCAGGATGCGCTGGCGCTGGAGGATGGCGGTGATGATATACATCGTGGCCAGCGCAACCCAACCGCACGAAGCGAACATGTACAGTCCGTAGATGGTTGAGGAAAACTGGTATTGCAGAGACTCCATCCAGAGAGTCGGCGCGACCGTTACCGTGGCGGCGAAGGCGAGGATGCCCCAGCCGGAGTGAAAGCGCATTTTGCGGGTGCATAAGGCGTCGCCGGTCACGTCCTGGCGCAACGACCAGTACCGGATGCGGCCGGCCAGCAGCCACCAGATGCCAAAGAAAATCGCCGAGCCGACCCAAAATCCCGCCAGGGTGAACACGGGCAATTTTGCCAGCAACGCGCGATCGCCGGCGGGGTTGAGAGTTAACCAGGGATAAATTTGCTTCGAAAGCAGCGCTACCGGCAGGAACAGAAGGGCCAGCCACGGGAACAGGAGAGAAGCCATGTGCTCGCAGAAGCGGCGGGTGGCGACCGACCAGCCGGCATCGGTCAAATGATGAATCATCGCAAAGAACAACGCGCCAAGGCCGAGCGTCAAAAAGAACATGAACGCGGTGAGCCAGGCGTATCCAAAGTCCTGCCCAAAATGTCCTTTCGGGCTTAGAAACAGGCCAAGGAGGGACAAAATGCCGCCAATGACGATCGCCACGCGAGGCAGCATCCTCCACCCGGACAAATCCAGCGGCGGCGGCAATTTGGTGTTTTCCGTATTCATCATTTCAGCGCGGCCTGTTGTTCCGCAGTCAACTCGTTGGTTGTGCCGAGCCAGCTCAACTGGAGGGTGCGCACGTAAGCGACGATGGCCCAGCGGTCCGGCACCGGCACCAGGGGACCGTAGGCGCCCATGGTGTTTTTGCCGTGCGTGATCGTGTTGAAAATTTCGCCGTCCGTCATAACGACGATTCTTTCGTCATGCAGATTTGCCACGGCGGGCATATCGCCGATTTTTTTGGTAATGCCGTTGCCATCGCCGAGCCGTCCATGACAGGGCGAACAATAGATATCGAAACGGTCGTGGCCGCGGGCGAGCAATTGCGGCGTGACCGGCAACGGATTGATTTCGACGAAATTGGTCGTGCCGGTGATTTTTCCGGTGTTGACCGGGGAATCTTCAAAGGCATAAACGGCGCCATCCACGGTTTCAAGGGGCCGGCTGCGGGCGACCGTGCCGGGCGGCGGCAATTGGGAGCTCACGCCGTTGGCAAAGAAGTCATCGGGCCGCTGGGGCCGCAGCTTGGCCTGGCGGTTCATGTCGGCGAAGATTTCGATGGGCGGCTTGCGCGCCAGGCCGCCGCGGAAACCGGCAATGCCCACCGTCGCGGCGCCGAGGGCCGCGCCAATGAGGGCCAGGGAAATAAGAATGGAAATGGAGTCGCGCATTATTTGTCCTCCACAATTTCGATGTGCTGGCCGCCAATATCCTCGAGCAGCTTGCGCGTGACGGATTCCGAGAATTGAGGATCGTTCGAACCGATCACGAGGTAGAATTTATCGCGCGAGACCAGGGCGAAGCGCTTTTTGGCAAAGAGCGGATGATGATGCCGCGGCAGTTCGTTGAGGGCAATCATGCCGATAAAGGTCCCAATGCCTGCGAACAGGACTAAAAGAATGTAGGACGGAACGACCGACATGGGGGTGCTGAACATGGGCTTGCCGCCAATGACAATGGGATAATCGAAATCGTTCATGTACCAGATCATCAGCATCGTGCCGATGAACGCACCGGCGCCGAAGAGGAAGGCGAACCAGCCGACGCGCGAGTTGCCCAGGCCCATGACTTTCTCCAGGCCGTGCACCGGGAACGGCGAAAAAACGTCCCAGCGGCGGTAACCGGCGTCGCGCACTTTTTCCGCGGCGCGCAGGACGTCGGCGGCCGAATCAAATTCGGCGGCGATGCCGTAATTGGTTTCGCTCACGGCTGGCCTCCTTTCACGGCGGCAGGGCGATGCGTATTGGCCTCAGGCGAGACGCCTTTGACTTCCGAAACCGGAACCATGGGCAAAAACCGGACGAACAACAAATACAGCATGAAGAACGCGCCCAGCGTGCCGACAAAAACCCCGATATCCACCCAGGTCGGATAATAAACACCCCAGTTGGCGGGGAGGAAATCCTGATACAAGGAACCGACGATGATCACAAACCGCTCGAACCACATGCCGATATTCAGCACAAAGGCGATAACGAAAACGAGCCAGAGGTTTTGCCGGACGCGTTTAATCCAAAACAATTGCGGCAGAGAAGCGTTGATCAGGAGCATGATCCAACCGCCATAGACGTACTGGTGGCCGAACATTCGGTGGCCGAAGACCCAGGCGTCGTAGGGATTGCCTGAATACCAGGCGATGAAAAATTCGACGAGGTAAATGTAGCCCATGATGGAGGCCATCATCAGGGTCATTTTGCAAATCTTGTCTATGTGCGCCAGAGTGATGATATCTTCCAGATGACACAATTTTCGCAAGGGAATGAGCAGCACCAGCACCATGCCAAAGCCGCAGGTGACCGCGCCGGCGACGAAATAGAATGGGAAAATCGTTTCATGCCAGCCGGCGATCTGCGCCGTGGCGAAGTCCATGCCGACGATGGAGCTGACGGTGAAGACCAGCAGCGTGGCGAGGCCGGACAGGACGAGATAGGCCTTTTCGTAATTGTGCCATTGACGGGCTGAGCCGGTCCAGCCCAGCGCGAACAGGCCGTACAGGAATTTGCGCACACGCGTCTTTGCGCGATCACGCATCAACGCCAAATCCGGGATCAATCCCATATACCAGAAAGTGGACGAGATGATGAGGTAAGTGTTGACGGCGAAAACGTCCCACATGAGCGGCGAACGAAATTGAGGCCACATGTCCTCGTAAGTCGGAATGGGGAACATGAACCAATCAAACCAGGCGCGGCCAACGTGAATGCCCGGGTACAATCCGGCCATCATGACGGAGAAAACGGTCATGGCTTCCGCGGCGCGGCCAATCACCGTGCGCCAGTGCTGGCGGGTAAGGAAAAGCATGGCGGAGATGAGCGTTCCGGCATGGGCGACGCCGACCCACCAGACGAAATTGATAATGTCCCAGCCCCACATGACGGGCATGTTATTGCCCCAAACGCCGACACCGACGGAAATTTTGTAAATCAGAGTCACCGGAAGGATGACCGTGGCGCCAAAGGCGGTGATGAAGAATCCCACCCACCACCAGAGCGGCGTTTTCCCTTCGTTGAAGGCGGTGAGCTTGTCCGTAAACCAGCCAAGGCTGCGGTCCTGAGGCACAGGAGGCAGGCGGCGCAGTTCCGCCGGCGGCGCGAGCGATTCCAAAGATGTGGACGTGTCAGCCATTTAATTATATTTAACTTTTTTGAATTTGGCCGCCGAAGGACTCGTATTCCTCCGTGCTGTACGGTTCGTGATAATCGGGCATGGCCGGGTTCGGATTGCGGACGCGCGCCAGATAGGTGGTGCGCGGTTTGGTAAGCAATTCGCCGAGCACCGAATAATTGCGCGGTTGGATTTTCCATTGCGATACGGTGCTGTTCGGGTCGCTGACGTCGCCAAATACGATGGCGCCCGCCGGACAAGCCTGCTGGCAGGCGGTCTTGGGCACGGTGCCGGCGGCTTCCGACAACCGGACATTGCCGGTGGGGCCGGCCTTGACCTTTTGCGCGATTTCCGCCTGTTGAATGCGCTGGACGCAATAGGTGCATTTTTCCATGACCCCGCGCATTCGGACGGTCACATCAGGATTCTTCACCATTTTGACGAGGTCCCACTCATCCTCATAGTACATGGGCGCTTCGCGATGTTTCCACCACGTCGCCAAATCCCATTTGCCGTTGGTCGTGTGCAAAATCGGCGTGGGGTAAAGGGGGCCTTTTAACTCCGCCAGATCGCGCTTGCTATAATCGAAAAAATTGAAGCGGCGGACTTTATAGGGGCAATTGTTCGAGCAATACCGCGTGCCAATGCAGCGGTTGTACGTCATCACGTTCAGCCCTTCGTCATCGTGGGACGTGGCGGCGACAGGACAAACGTTTTCACAGGGCGCCGCTTCGCACATCTGGCAGAACATCGGCTGCGTCACCGCCTGGACGTCTTCGATCCAGTTTTCGAACTGTTGCTCGGCGTCAGACTGATTTTCGTCGGCGTTGTAATCCAGGAGCGACGGATTATATTTTCGCTTCGGATCGCTGGTGTAATAGCGATCAATGCGCATCCAGTGCATTTCGCGCCCGCGCAACACCTGGTCTTTGCCCACAATCGGAATGTTGTTTTCGCTCTGGCAGGCCAG
>JASHPN010000237.1 GCA_030038175.1 Verrucomicrobiia bacterium | reverse complement strand
CCGTGGAGGGTTTTGAGCCAGCGGGGTTGGTCGGGGTTCTTTTCAATTTTGGCGCGCAGGGCGGCGATGTGGTTGTCCACGGTGCGCGTGGTGGGAAACGCCGTGTAACCCCAGACGACGTCCAGAAACTGCTCGCGGGAGACGGGCTGGCCTTCGGCGTCGGCCAGCAAACGCAAGATCGCAAATTCCTTTGCCGTTAAATGGATGGGTTTCCGGCCGCGAAACGCGGTTTGCCGCGCCAAATCAATTTCCACGTCGCCCAATTTTAATTTTACCGGCGATTTCGTTTTGCGCTCCACCCGCCGCAATAGCGCGCGCACACGGGCCAGCAGTTCGACGGTGCTGAAGGGTTTGACGAGATAATCGTCCGCGCCCGCGTCCAGGCCGGTGACGCGGTCCTCGATCTGTCCCTTGGCAGTGAGCATGAGCACCGGCACGGCGCTGGCGACGCGGCGCAGTTCAGCACACAAGGCGAATCCATCCAACCGGGGCAACATGACGTCGAGCACAATGACGTCCGGTTTTTCGGCGAGGGCGCGTTTGAGGCCGTTTTCGCCGTCGGCGGCGGTCAGGACGCGGTAGCCTTCCGCGGCAAACAAATCCGCCAGGGCGGTACGCATGGGCGTTTCGTCTTCGACGATTAAAATGCGTTCATTCATTTGATTGGCAATTCGATGATGAACCGGCTGCCGCGGCCCGGTTCGCTTTCTACGATGACGCGGCCGCCGTGCGCTTCAATGATATGCTTAACGACGCTCAAGC
Organism: Verrucomicrobiia bacterium; assembly: GCA_030038175.1. GTDB lineage: Bacteria > Verrucomicrobiota > Verrucomicrobiia > Limisphaerales > UBA11358 > UBA11358. The sequence goes on along the minus strand of JASHPN010000237.1, from coordinate 6,453 downwards.
CAATGCCAACGCCTTGCGTTTCGCGACGCAGTTCGGAGCCACGCCGGTAAAACCGTTCGAAAATCTTTTCGTGCTCTTCGCGCGGAATGCCGGGACCATGGTCGGCGACGGAAATGCGGATTATGGAATGTGGATCGCGGATTGCGGATTGCGGATTACGGATTGAATCAGTATCGGCGACATCGTGCCGTTCCCCGGCCACTGGATTTTTAGCAATTTCGACCGTCACCGTTTCGCCTTTGGACGAATGTTTAACAGCATTGTCTATAAGGTTGACGAGGGCCTGCTGAATTGCGCGACCGTCCACTTCCAGTTCGATGTTGGACGCTCGCCCACCCACCCTCGCTGAAACTACGGCTGACTCACCCGCTTGCTCACGCGCGCGGCTCGGTTCGGAGGCGGATGGCACATGTGCCATTTCGAGGCGCACTCCCTTTTCCGCGGCATAGGGTTCGAGAAGTTTAACCGTGGTTTGTGCGAGCAAGACGAGGTTCGTCGGCTCAAACTCATACTGTTTCCGACCCTGCTCGATTCTCGAAAAGTCCAATACGTTTTCGATCAGGGACGAAAGGCGGCGGCATTCCTGGACGATGAAGCGGAAATATTCGTTTTGCCGCGCGGTTTCCGGAATTTTTCCGCGTTCGAGGTTTTCGGCCATCAGGCGCACGGAGGCGATGGGCGCGCGTAACTCGTGCGAAACGCTGGAAACGAAATTTGTTTTCATTTCGTTGAGTTGTTGCTGCCGGCGAAACGAGCAATAGGAGGCAAACAGGGCGCTGACGGCGGCGATGGCGGAAAGGATAATAAGCCCCGCAAACATCAGCGCGCGTTCTCGTTGCTGAGAGTAGAGAAGGTCCGGACTGGCCAAAAGGACATGGATGTGAAACGTCTGTGCTGTGTTCAATCCCCAAATATCCCGCCACGTCCCGTTTGCCTGGCCGAAAGTCGGCAATTCCGTCAAATCCGCCACTATTCTTTTTGACCCGTCAGGGAGCGCGGCCGTTTTGGAGGTAATGGTCATGGATCCGAGGTCGTTTTCGGACGGGAGGATTTCGCCGTCTGACAAAATTTTTGGCAGGGTTATAGTTTCCGATCCCATTTGAAAGACGGGCCGGAAATAGTCGGGTATGAATATGCCGGATTGTTTCAAGGTCGTTCCGAGAGCCTTGACGATGATGGGCTGCGGAACAATGAGGTAAAGGCAAGGTGGAACGTGATTGGTCGCGGGTGGCGGCAGCCTACCGCCCAAAAAAAGCACGAACCGGCCCTGGCGTGACGCGAGATCAAACGCCCCGGAGTTCCATCCGTTTTCCGGATACTGTTTTTGGAAATCCTCGAAGACTTGCAGTGATTTTTGCTCACGCTCCCACCATAATTTTAGTGAAGCAACGTTGCTTTCGGATTTTGTTCCTTTAGCGACGCGCCCGGCTTCGGCGATCAGGCGTTCGGAAAAGAAGGAGGGCTTCCAGACGATGACCCAAAAAATGTTTTCAAGAAAAGCGTCCGACACGCCGGTTCCGTCGGGCGTCAATCGCAGCGCCTGATAACACATTAATTGGCCCAAGGGCAAGCCGGCTTCAGAGAGATAGTCCGATTGATTCCACTTTGACGCAAATTTCGCCGCGGCTTCCTTGTTTGGAAGACCACGCGTCTTGGCCAGCAATAAAAGATATTCGGCGTTGGCCCGCGCGGCGGCGGGTGGATTGGATTCGATGAATTTATTGACAGCCGATTGGAGCGACGCGGAATTGCCTGGCGTCAATTCCAATTCCCTGGCCGCTTCCCAAAGTTGCTGCTGGCGGAGATTTAATGTGAGCAGCCATGCCGGCGGTACCGGGGGCATTGGGGCCAGGGCCAATTCATAACCGCCACTTACCGCGGACGGAAACGAGGCCAAATCCATTTCAGGATTTGCCTGCTTCCATATTGCGATCTCATGCCATGCCTGGCTCTCGGATGCCGCGCCTCCCTGCCAATGTGAGGCGCCGATATCAGCAAGGTAGTTGGCGTCCAAATCGAAACTCGCCTCGCGATAATCATTCAGCGATTGAACGGCTCCTGCGCTGATGGCCTGCGCGAGTCGTTGAGCCAGCACATCACCCTGTTGCCGCGCTTGTTGTTCGGCCATGGCGCGATCCTGTCTCAGTGAATAGAGGCCAAAACAGGCCAGTCCCGCCACCGGCAGCAGAATGAAAAGCGACTGCCAAAAGAGCGGCGGCAAGGGCCGTGACTTTGCCTTGAAACCGGGCTGGTTGATCAGTTTTTGCCTGGTTTTCAGAAGCTGAAAAAATTGGAGAACCAGGCCCATGCCGATCAATCCGCAGGCGATACGAGGGAACAGCGTGGATTGGCGGGCCGGCGGCATAAATATGGATTGGACATCCTGGCCTCTTGGGCGGAATGCGTTGATGATAAATATTACCAGCCAAACAGCCCACGCAATCAAAACGAGGAATTGCTTGCGATAGCGCGTCCTTTCGCTGTCCTGCCCCCACAACGAATAATAAATTATCGAAGCAAAAGCGGCGCAAAACAAAACGGCGCAAAATACCGGCAGGAAGAGATTGACGCTTTGCTCATGCACAACGCGATTTTAATACAGCGCCCGAATGAGTTGTCACGGATTTGTAAAATTGGTTTTACGGAATTTGCGCCGGATGAGGGCCTCACGCAAAGGGCGCAAATGACGCTACGTATTTCTCACCAGGAGGCTTCTGAAAACACCTCAACAAATGGTTGCGGGGACCGGCGGCTAAAATATTGCTTTCGCTCCTGCTCTTTGCGGCCTTGGCGGCCTTTGCGTGAGAAAATCAACTGCGGTTACGGTTGGCCTGGACGCGGAAAGTCAGGGCCTCCTCACCCGCCTTCGCCAGGCTACGGCGCGGCAGGCGTCGGCTCCTACGCAAACAAAAGATTGTTTCCAGCCGTCCCTTCCGGACTCATGGCCCTTTTGCCTTTGGTCCCGGCATTGAAATGCCGGGCTATTTCCAGTTTATCCCTTCGGGATATATTTATTAAGATCAAGCTCACGCTTGATGTTACGCGGCAGAATTTGCAGCGGTGCCGCGTATGCCCGCTTAATTGACGCAATTGAAGGGTGCCATTATGCTGCGTCATGGCGTTGGCGCGCATATTGATTGACGGGTATTCATTGTTGCATAACTGGCCTGACCTGGCGCCGGGGCAGCCGCGGCATTCGGAGCGCGCGCGGGATGAGCTGATCCACGTCTTGACCCAATACCACGACGTGACGGGCGAACCGATCACGATTTTTTTTGATGGCGCCGGCGCGCCGGCATCCGCGGCCAAGCCGGAATCCAGCCGCGAAGTGGAGGTGCTGTTCTCGAGAGCCGGGCAAACCGCGGATGACTTGATCGAGCGGGCGGCGCACCGTTTTCAGAGTTACGGGGAAGTGCTGGTGGTGACCGATGATTCCGCGGAACGCGACACCGTGGGGGGCATGGGCGGGTCGGTTTCGAGCTGCGCCAATTTCATCCGCGCGGTTGAAATGGCCCTGACGGAGTTGCGGGATGAATTGCGGAGCCGCAACCGTACGGAGCGAAGCCGGTTCAAACGGCCGAAATGAGGTGGATCTGATTTAACTACAGCCGCCGTCGCGCTGGCGCGCTATGGCGCGCCGCGGAAGCCACAGAGAGCGACGGAGCCGCAACCAACGCGAGTGAATGATTGAAAATGGAAGATGGACAGTACCAGGCGGTCAAAACATCGACAATTGGCCGTGCTGCGACTGGTCTCCCGATAAATCGGGAGACACAGTCGCGCTCTTATCGCGGTCCGAGAATCACGGCGCTCGAAAAGAATTTGCGCACGCCCCGAAAACTTTTCGGCATGGCAGTACAAAGGACACAGAGATACAGAAAAACTTTGTCACTTTCCGCCGGGCGAGGTTGCATTTGGAATTGGCCGGAGATCATACTCGCACTATCGCGCGGCTTCGTAAACAGCGGCTGAAATTCAGGGTTTGTTACCCGGGGTGGCGCTCGCAGACTCGCTCACCCCGGGCTATTCTCCAGTGCCCCTCCGGGGCACTCAGTTAGCGCCTGCGGCGGAAAGCGTCTATTCGGTCCGTGGTCCCAATGCGCGTCCAATTTTAGAGGTCGAAACTTTTCGGGAAGCATCCCTGCCACATTTTGATTGTCCAGCGGCATATCAAAATGTGAAGATGCAGTGCGATTTTATGAAACGTCATTTTTTTCTGGCGGCGCTGGCCGGGTTGATTTTTGTTCCGGGGCTGCGGGCGCAACAACCGGCACGGCGGGTGCAAAACCGATTGTTGCTGGTATTCGACACGTCGTCGGATATGAAACGCCGGCTGCCGGCCGAGGAAAAAGCGGTGGAACGGCTTTCCTACACGTTGTTCGGGCAATTTCAGACCGGTGACAGCATCGGCGTTTGGACTTTCAGCCATAATTTGCGCACGGGCGAATATCCCCTGGAACAATGGGAATCGGGACGGATGCCGGCGTTGGAATCCAATATCGTGACGTTCGTCAAGGGCCAGCGCTATTCCAAGACCACCAGCTTTGACGATATCGGGCCCACGCTCGATGAAGTGGTGCGACATTCCGAGCGGCTGACGACGTTAATTTTCTGCGATGGTGAGGGACAGATGAGCGGGACGCCGAACGATGCCGCCATCAACGCGGTCTTTCGGAAAAACGATGAGGTGATGAGAAAGGCGCGGCAACCGTTCGTGATTGTCCTGCGCAGCCAGCTCGGCAAGTATGTTGGATGCACGATCAACAGCGCCGACGCCATCCAATTGCCCCAATTTCCGCCGTTGCCGCCGCCACCCGCGGCCGTGGTTGTTCCCCAGCCGACACCGGCGCCAGCGCCACCCCCGCCCGCGCCAGCGCCGCTGGTCATCATCGGCACTCACGTGGGCACCAACGTGCCGCCAGCGGCGCCTCCTCAACCCGCGCCCGCGAAATTTCCCCCGGTTAATCCACCGCGGGCGTCTGCGCCAACCCTTCCTTCGACTCAAGCCGAGGCTCAGGCACAAGCGATTACGGGAGGGCGTTGGACGCTCCCTAACCCGCCGTCGTCCCGCTCGGAGCGGGACTATGGCGCGGCAAGCGGTCGCGGCTCAGTTGAGACCGGTTCGCCGTCGGCGTCAAATGCGGTCGCCATGATCAGCCCTGGGCCGACAGGAAATTCGATTTCATCGGCTCCGAATACAAATACGGTTGTCCAGATGACGGTGCCAATTCCGCCTTTGGCTACGTCAGAGGCGCGAACACCGCAGCAGCCAATTGTGGGAACGATACAATTGGACCGAACGGAGACTGCTTCCATAAGCCTGGCAGCTATGCTGGCGATGGGCGCGGGATTGTTGCTTGTGGCGGTTTTGCTGGTCTTTTTCGTGATGCGGCGGTTGCGGCGCCGTGATACGCCGAGTCTCATTACGGAGTCGTTGAAAAAAAATTAAAGAAGAAATTCGGGCGTGACTTTTTTGCGGGCGCGTGGAACATTGCTGCCCCATGAAAGCAATTCATCTGATTTGTGCATTTAGCATTTTCGCCGCGGCGACCTCCATTTTTGCCGACGGCAGCAACACCAATGCGCCCGCCGCCGCTCCGGCCAGCGCCGATGCGAATGACGTGGCGGTCATCAATACCACGGACGGAACCATGGTCATAGCGTTCTGGCCCAACGAAGCGCCTAAAACGGTGGCCAATTTCGAGAAGCTGGCGCGCCAGGGATTTTATGACGGCACGTGTTTTCACCGCATCATCAAGGGCTTTATGATCCAGGGCGGCGATCCATTGACGAAGGATGCCAGCCAGGAAGCCGCGTGGGGCACCGGCGGGCCGGGTTATACCATTGACGCCGAGTTCAATGATCATTCGCATCAATACGGGGTCATTTCCATGGCGCGCAGCGCTGATCCCAATTCGGCCGGGTCTCAATTTTTCATTTGCGACGGCAACGCATCCTTTCTGGACCATCACTACACCGCGTTTGGCCATTTGATCAAAGGCGGCGATGTGCTCGATAAAATTGCCGACACTCCGTGCGGCCCAAATGGGGGGGGCGAAAGCAGCAAGCCTCTCCAACGGGTGGGCGTGATCAGCATCAAGATCGTTCCTGAAAGTTCGATCAAATAATCAGGGTCCCGGAGTTAAACCAAAGACACCCGCCATGAGCAATACCACTGCAAACGAGGTCGCCGTCATCACGACCACCGAAGGAACGATGGTCGTCGAGTTTTGGCCCGAGGTGGCTCCCAACACCGTCACGAACTTTCAAACGCTGGCAAAAAAAGGCTTTTACGATGGGACCTGTTTTCATCGCATCATCAAGGGCTTCATGATCCAGGGCGGCGATCCGCTCACCAAAAACGCGGAGGCCGAAGACAGTTGGGGCACGGGCGGGCCGGGCCATACGATCAAGGCGGAATTTAATGATCGCTCGCATCAAACGGGAGTCATT
>JASHPN010000236.1 GCA_030038175.1 Verrucomicrobiia bacterium | reverse complement strand
CGGCGCAGGAAGCCTATCTTTTGCTCAAGCAAAAGGGTGTCGAGGCCCGCCGCAAAATTGAGGAAATCGTGAAGACACTTGCCGTGAAAAATGCGGCGCCCTGGGGCAAGCTGGAATTGGATGAAACCAAAATCGGCCGGCTGGACCACAAGATCGAAAAATTGGAAATTATAAAACTGGTGCCGGGCGTGGACTGGCTTCGTCCGGAGGGCCGGAGCGGCGACCATGGCATCATGCTGGAGGAATACACGCCGTTCGGGGTCGTTGGTGCAGTCACTCCCAGCACGCATTCGATTCCAACACTGAGCGGCAATATCGTCAATATTGTCGCCGCGGGGAACGCCGTCGTATTCAATCCGCATCCCGGAGCGGCCCGGTGCGCGGCGCATGCGGTGCGTGTCTATAACGAAGCCATTTACCGGGAGACCGGCATTGAAAACATCGCGTGCATCATCGAAAAACCGACATTGGAAAGTTTTGACGCGATCTGCCGGCACGAATCCGTGCGGTTGCTGCTCGTTACGGGCGGTCCGGCGGTCGTGAAAGCGGCGATGCAAACCGGCAAGCGGGCCATTTGCGCCGGCCCGGGAAATCCGCCCGTGCTGGTGGACGATACCTGCTGCCTGAAACGCGCGGCCACGGCAATCATAAAGGGCGCGGCTTATGACAACAATTTGCTGTGCATCGGCGAGAAGGAAGTTTTTGTACTCGACACCGTGGGGGATAAGTTGATGGCGCAGATGTCCGAAAACGGCGCGGTGAAATTGGATGCCGCGCAATTGGATCGGCTGACCAAAGCCGCCTTCACTTTCAAAGAAGGGCAGGGCGGAGGGTGCGGCCATGCCAGCGTGAATAAGGATTTCATCGGCAAAGATCCGAGCTTTCTCGCGCAGGCCGCGGGCACCCGGTTGACATCCGGCACGCAGCTTCTATTCGCCGAGACGGAAGCCGGCCACCCGTTTGTCGAGGAGGAACAAATGATGCCGTTCCTGCCGATTGTGCGCGTAAAGAGCGTCGAGGAGGGCATCGAACGCGCGCTGGAAGCCGAGCACGGGTACAAACACACGAGCATTATCCATTCGCATGACGTGGAACACATGACGGCCATGGCGCGGGCGCTGGACACAACGCTTTTTGTAAAGAACGGACCGTGCATGGCCGGCCTGGGCCTGGGTGGCGAGGGTTACCTGAGTTACTCGATTGCGACGCCCACCGGCGAGGGCGTGACCACCCCGCGCACGTTCACGCGCGTCCGCCGATGCGTGATGGTGGACCAATTGAGGATCTATTGATTTATGCTGCTCGCCCGCGTTGAAGGCAGTGTCGTGGCGACCCGGAAGCATCCCAGTCTCCACGGATGGCGGCTGGTGATTTGCCAGCCCATCGGCGCCGGCGGTGATCCGGAAGGAGCGCCGCAATTGGCGATTGATGCGCACGGCGCCGGGATGCACCAGCAGGTGGTCATTTCATCGGACGGCCTGGCGGCGCGACAGGCGGTCGGCGACGATCGCAGCCCGGTGCGCTGGATGGTGATTGGGATTGTGGACGAACGAGAACCGGGAATGAGAATATGAAACTGGGAACTGTCATTGGCCGCGTGACTTTGAGCCGGTCGGTGGACTCGCTCAAAGGCGGCAGATTTTTGCTGGTCAGCCCGTTCAGCCGCGAGCAGTTCGCCGCCGGTCTGGACGCGCCCGCCGCGATGGGCAAAGACCCGAGTCTCGTGGTTTACGATGACCTGGGAGCCGGCGTGCGGCAAGTGGTTGGCTATGAGGAAGGCCGCGAAGCCGCCCAGCCGTTTGTTCAACCCACGCCGGTGGACGCCATCAACATCGCGCTGGTGGATGAAATGTTTTACAGCCCATGGAAGGGGTAAATGGGATTTTGATTTTATATGAACAGGATTATCAGTGTTCGGGATGTGCGGGAAATGATTCGGAACGGCCAGGACGTGAAAAGTCTCCCGGCTGACGCGATCATTACGCCCTCAGCGCGCGATTTGCTGTTTGAGCTGGGCAACAACGGCGGGGCAAAAACAGATGGGAATAATTCCGGATCGGTGGTTGGCAATGGCGGCCACGAGCCGCCCGCCCGGGCGCTTACTTCAAAATCGCCCCGGTCGGAGCTGGAGGCGTTTTTTAATTCGCCCTACGCGCACAAGTTGAAAGAGCAGATTTGTGATATGGGACGCCGTCTCTGGCAGCGGGCTTACGTGGACGGCAATGGCGGGAACATGGCCATTCGCGTGGGCGAAGACATCGCCATTTGCACACCGACGCTCGTCAGCAAAGGCTGGCTCAAACCCGAAGACATGTGCCTGGTGGATTTCGAAGGCAACCAGCTTTGCGGCGTCAAAAGGCGCACGAGCGAAATCCTGATGCACCTGCAAATCATGAAAAAGCAGCCCCAGGCCGTTGCGACCTGCCACTGCCATCCGCCGTATGCGACGGGATTCGCGATTGCGGGAATTGTGCCGCCGACGTGCATGATTCCCGAATACGAAGTGTTTGTCAGCGTCGCCATCGCGCCCTATCGCACGCCGGGCACGCCGGAAATGGGCAAGCTCGTCGCCGAACTCGTGGACAAGCACAATGCGATCCTGATGGCCAATCACGGCGTGGTGACCTGGAGCCATAACAACATTGAGGAAGCCTATTGGCGCATGGAAATTGTGGAGGCTTATTGCCGCAACTTGTTGGTCACGGCGCAACTGGGCAAGGCGCCCAACACCTTTACGCCCAGCCAGCTTCAGGACCTGCTCAAAATCAAACAGAGTCTCGGCTACGTGGACCCGCGCTACGGAATGAAAGAATGCGAACTGTGTGACAATGCCGAATGGCGCCCGGGTATCACCTGTACCACAAACACTTCGACGCAAACCGCCGTGGGATTCGACCCCGATGCCGAGGCGGCCGTCAAAGCCATTACCAACCAGATTTTGGCGCAGATGAAGTCAGCGGAATGAATTTAAGATGAAACCCGGCTTAAAAATCGGCGATGCCGGTGAATTGACCTGGGTGGTTGATCCGACGATGACCATCACGCTGGGCGGAGTGCCACAGGCCACGGTTTTTTCAACTCCCAGCATGATCATGCTCATGGAACGAGCGGCGCGCGAAGCGCTGCGGCCATTCCTGGAAGACGGGGAGGAATCCGTGGGCGTGGACGTCCAGGTGGAGCATACCGGCCCGGCGAGCCTGGGTTCGACCGTGCGGGGCGTCGCGAAAGTGATCGAGATGGACGGGCGCCGCGTGGGCTTTGAGGTGCGGGCCTATGCCGGCGACCGCGAGTTGGGCCGGGGCAGCCACCGCCGCGCAATGGTCCACCTTGACCGGTTGGTGGCCAATGTGATGCAAACGCTGAAAGAAGAAGATCGCGTGATGAATCTCAAGCGTGCCACCGGCGATCTCGGCAAATTGGAAACCATGACGGTGGAAGTCGCGAATCGAATTGCGACCGTGATTTTGAACCGCCCGCGCGCGGCGAACGCCATTAATTTGCAGATGACCGCTGAACTGGAGCGATTGGTGGCGTGGCTGGCCGGGCATCCGCAGGAGGTCAGGGTTATGGTGCTTTCCGGCGCGGACGACGCTTTTTGTGGCGGAGTTGATTTGAAGGATGTTGCGGGATTATCGCTCGAAGCAGCGCGAACGCTGAGTTGGCGGCAGGCGAATATCTGCCTCGCGTTGGAACGATTGCCGCAGCCGGTGATCGCGGCGGTCAACGGCCCGGCCTTCGGCGGTGGCTGTACGCTGGCGTATTCGTGCGATTTGCGGATGGCGTCACACGCGGCCCAATTCGCCATGCCGGAGATAAAGCGGGGTTGGACCCCGGGTTTCGGCCTCGCGCAATTAACCGCGCTGGTCGGCAAGGCGCGCGCGTTGGAACTGTGTCTGACGGGCGAATCGGTTACGGCTGCCCGCGCGCTGGAGTGGGGATTGGTCAACGAACTCGTGCCCGGCACAATGTTGATGAATGCGGCGCGGCAACTCGCGGAGCGTATGCTGTTGCTGCCCGCCGAGGCCATTCGGCAAACCAAACGTGTCATCCACCTGAACGATGGAAACCTGCCCAAGGTCACATACTATGCTGACACGGAGGCCTATATCCGTTGTCTCGCCTTGCCGGATGCGCGGGAGGGGATCGCGGCATTTGCGGATAAGCGGCCCGCAAGATTTGACGGAAAATAACAATTATGAATTCAAACTCCAAAGGCTATCAACTGGCCCGGGAACGTTACGCAACCCTCGATGTCAATACCGATCGCGCGCTGAAAACCCTGGCCGCGATTCCCATCTCGTTGCATTGCTGGCAAGGCGACGATGTCGGGGGCTTTGAGAGCGTGGGCGGGACATTGGGCGGCGGCCTTGCGGTCACCGGTAATTATCCCGGAAAAGCGCGGACGCCTGAAGAATTGCGCGCCGATTTGGAAAAGGCGTATTCATTGATTCCCGGCCGGCATCGCCTGAACCTGCACGCCTTTTACGGCGAGTTCGGCGGCAGGAAAGTCGATCGTGACGCGATTGAGCCAAAACATTTCAACAACTGGATCGCCTGGGCGAAAAAGAACAAACTCGGTTTGGATTTCAACCCCACTTGTTTCTCGCATCCCAAAGCGGCAGATGGTTTCACACTGTCGCATCGCGACCAGGGGATTCGGCGATTTTGGATTGAGCACTGCCGGCGTTCGCGCGAAATCGGCGCGGCGATGGGCAAGGCCCTCGGCAAAACGTGCGTGACCAACGTTTGGATTCCCGACGGCCTGAAGGACACACCCGCCGACCGCGTCGCGCCGCGCCAACGGCTGGCTGAATCGCTGGATGCGGTTTTCATGGAACCGATTTCGCCGAAGCTGAATCTGGATGCCATCGAACCTAAACTGTTCGGCATTGGCAGCGAAAGTTACGTGGTTGGTTCGCATGAGTTCTATTTAGGCTACGCCATCAGCCGCAAAAAGCTGCTGACGCTGGACGCCGGGCATTATCATCCCACGGAAGGCATCGCCGACAAAATTTCCAGCGTGCTGCTGTTCCTGCCGGAAATTCTTCTGCACGTCAGCCGCGGCGTCCGCTGGGACAGCGATCATGTCGTTATTTTGAACGACGATTTGCTGGCGATCGCGCGCGAAATCGCCGGGAATGGTTTTGAGAAGCGTGTTCACATCGGGCTGGATTATTTTGACGCCAGCATCAACCGGGTTGCGGCCTGGACGATTGGCGCGCGCAACATGATTCGCGCGCTGCTCATTGCCTTGCTCGAACCGCCGGCAATTAAAACCGCCGAAGCGAACGGCGATTTTACGTCGCGGCTGGCATTGCAGGAAGAAGCCAAAACTTTGCCGTTCGGCGCGGTTTGGGATTATTATTGCGAAAGCGAAAATGTTCCCGCCGGCGAGAATTGGCTGGCGGAAGCGAAGAATTACGAAAAGAATGTTTTGTCAAAGCGTTAATCAATTTTTTGTGAAAGATAGAACCGGATTAACCGCACAAACACCATGAAACATTACCGCAATCCGTATCTGTTCGCGTTCCTCATGGTCGCGACCCTGTTTTTTATCTGGGGTTTTTGCCATTCCATGCTGGATGTCTTGAACAAGCATTTTCAAAACATCCTGAACGTCAGCAAGGCGCAGTCGGGTTTGGTTGAGACCTCCGTCTTCTTGCCGTATTTTCTCCTGGCCTTCCCTGCGGCTTTGATGATTCGTCGTATTGGTTATCAACGAGGAATCCTGGTTGGGTTAGTGGTGCTGGCAATTGGGGCGTTTCTGTTTATTCCCGCGGGATTGGTGTTTAAATCCTTTTGGGCTTTTCTCACGGCGCTGTTCATTCTCTCCACCGGCCTTGCGTGTATTGAAACCGCCGCCAATCCGTACGTTACCGTCCTTGGCCCGAAAGAGGGCGCGGCGGGGCGTTTGTCAGTGGCACAGGCTTTCAATGCCTTGGCCTATATTCTCGCTCCTTTAATCGGCGGCGTTCTGCTCTTCGGCCACAAAACTCAAGCCGGCGCGCCGGTTGATTTTCACACCCTCATCCTTCCCTACGCGGTCCTGGGTTGCGTCGTGCTCGTGATTTTCGGCGCCTTTGCGGTCATCAAACTGCCGGTGATCGAGGATGGGGTCCAATCCGACGATGCCAATGATGCCGCCATTTTCCGAGCGCACCTGTCGCGTCAACCGCACTTCGTGGCGGGCGTTGTTACCCAGTTTCTTTATATCATTTCTCAAATTGGGGTCGGCGCCTTCGCCGTGAATTACATCGTGAACAATGCGATTGTCAAAAATGCGTCCGGGGCAATTTCAACGTCTCCGCTCTTTGCCTGGTATGCCTCGCTCACCCACGCGAGCACCCCCGATGAAACTGCCGCCTTCGTGGTCACCTTCGCCATGGCGCTCTACGCGATCGGCCGTTTCACGGGCGCGCCCCTCACGCGATTCATCAAGCCCAACGTCCTTCTGACGCTCTACGGCATTGCAAATTCCATCGTCATTCTACTGGCCATCGCTGACATCAAAATGATTTCGTGGATGATTTTGCCTTTCAGCTTTCTGTTCATGTCCATCATGTACCCCTTCATTTTTGCGATCAGTGTGCGAAATCTCGGTCCGCAGACCAAGATCGCCGCCTCGTTTCACGTCATCGCGGTTGGCGCCGCGGGCTCCATTTCAGCAGTCCTGATGGGCTGGCTTTGGGATCGCTATCACAGCGTCGGAATTTCGTTTACTTTGCCATTGATCGGATTCATTGCGACCACAATCTACGGACTGGTTTATCCAGCGTTGCTGGAGAAATCCCGGCAGGCGGCATCCGCGGTTCCGTCTCAGGTCCAGTTTCAATGATTCCAGGTCGGATTGGGACGGTAATTTAGAATCGTCTCAAGAAGCGGCGTGATCGTCTGGGCGCGATAATGAATTTCGCGGATATAAAGACTCTCGTGAAATTCCTTGGGAACACTTCCCTGCTTTAGCAAAGAAACCGGTCGGGCGGCCGTCAATTTTTTTCCTCGATTGCTTGTCCGTATTGGCTTACTCATTAATGCTCCTTTCTCCATCGTGCCGTGTCTCTAATGCACTATCATCCCTCTTCGACAAATTGCAAATGGTCTTTTTTGTGCGATGGAGGAAGTGCGCCTAGGCCACGGTCGGCAGCAAAACGGTAAAGGTGGAACCCTGGCCCTTTTTGCTTCGGACTTCGATTTTTCCGTGGTGTTCGTGGGCCACACGTTGCGAAATGGCCAGGCCCAGGCCGGTCCCGTTCTTTTTAGTCGTAAAGAAAGGTTCGAAGAGACGCCCGAGGTTTTCCTCCAGGATACCAATCCCGTTGTCCTGAACCTGAATGCTCACAAAGGCGGCGCCATCTTCCTTGCGGCTGATGTCAGTGGAAATGGCCAAAGCGCCGTTCACTCCCATGGCCTCCAGGGCATTCAAAAGCAAATTCATCACCACCTGTTGGAGTTGGGCGTCGTCGCCAAGGACGATGCCTGGTTTCGCCTTAAAATCCCGGTTCACGGAAATCATTTTGGCCTCGATTTGATGCTGCAAAAGCCGGAGGGAGATTTCCAGGACATCGTGGATTTGAACGGCTACAAACGTGGCCGGCTTTGGCGCGGCGAACCGGAGCATCTGGCTCACCAGGGAATCAATGCGTTTGACCTCGCGTTCGACGGTCGCCGCCAGTTCCCGGTCGTCGCCTTTTTGGCGCATCAGTTCGACAAACGTTTTGATCGGAACCAGGCCATTTTTGATTTCATGGGCGATGCCGGCCGAGAGGGTTCCCAGATTCGCGAGCCGGTCAAGCCGCTGCAAATTCCCTTCTGAAATCGCCGCCGAATCCCACGGCGCGGTTTCTTGTTCAATGCCGGCGCTCACTCCTGGTTTTCTCGAAACCATGGTCAACTGAACAATAACGTTATCATCCGCCGCCCACAAATTAAAAAAACAAGTTGCCTCATTATTTTCAAATAAATAGCTTTGATGTTTGAACCTGACTTTGCCGCGCAATTAGGCACGCTATTGGCATTGGATGAAGACACATTTTGACAGCATCGAATCCGTGATCACGGATGTCCGCAAGGGCCGGACGGTAATTGTCGTGGACGACGCGGACCGGGAAAACGAAGGTGATTTGATTGTGGCGGCCCAGCACGTGACGCCGGCGGCGGTAAACTTTATGGCCCGGTACGGGCGGGGACTGATTTGCGTGCCAACGACTTCCGAACGGCTCCAACAATTGGGGATCGAACAAATGGTCCATCAAAACCGCGAAAGTTTTCGGACGGATTTCCAGGTGAGCGTGGATGCGGCGCGCGGCATTACCACCGGCATTTCGGCCGCGGACCGTGCCAGAACGATTCAAATCATGGCCGAGCCGACGGCGGTGCCGGATGATCTGGTGCAGCCCGGCCACGTTTTCCCCCTGCGCGCGCGGCCCGGAGGGGTCCTCCAGCGCGCCGGCCATACCGAAGCCGCGGTGGACCTGGCCCGGCTGGCCGGCTGCCGGCCCGTGGGCGTCTTGTGCGAGATTTTAAACGACGACGGCACCATGGCCCGCCTCCCGCAGTTGTTGCGGTTTGCGAAAAAATACAAACTGAAAATTTGCACGATTGCGGATTTGATTGAGTTCCGGCGCACGCGCGAAAAGCTCGTGGAAAAAGTCGAGACGGTCCGCTTGCCGACGGAATATGGAGATTTCGAATTGCATTTGTATCGGTCCAAAACTGACGGCCAGCATCATGTGGCGCTGGTGCGGGGAAATGTGGCCGGGCAAAAGAATGTCCTGGTGCGCGTTCACAGCGAATGCCTCACCGGCGACGTTTTTGGTTCCTGCCGCTGCGATTGCGGTCCGCAACTGCATCAGGCCATGTGCCAGGTGGCGGAGGCGGATTGCGGGGTCATCGTTTATATGCGGCAGGAAGGGCGGGGGATCGGCCTGGCGCCAAAAATCAAAGCCTACAAGCTCCAGGAACAGGGTTACGACACCGTGGAAGCCAACCAGAAACTCGGATATGGAATGGATTTGCGCGAGTATGGTTTGGGCGCGCAGATTCTCGTTGATCTCGGCCTCAAAACCATTCGCCTGTTGACGAATAACCCGAAAAAAATCGTCGGCCTGGAAGGTTACGGCCTGAAAATCACCGAGCAGGTGCCAATCCGGATTAAACCCAACCCGCACAACGCGCGATACCTTAAGGTGAAGCGGGAAAAGATGGGGCATTTGCTTTAGAAATTATCCATACCCATTTGATTCCATTCGTGGTAGAATGGGCTTATGGAAATTGAATACACCGTCCAAATTTGGCGAGAAGGCAACCAATTTATCGCCCATGCGATGCCGTTGGATGTGGCCAGTTCCGGCGCGACGCCGCAGGCGGCTCGCTCCGCTTTGGATGAGGCGGTGAAACTTTTCATCAAAACTGCGGAACAGCACGGCACGCTTGCCGAAGTTTTGGAAGATGCGGGTTATGAAAACGACGGTACTCGCTGGCGGAGTCCGGATTGGATTTGCATTGAAAAACACTCGGCGCCAGTCGCGGCGTAAGCGGCATGCCCAAATTTGCGCCAGTTGACTGGAAAACGATGGAACGAATTTTTCTTGCGGCTGGTTTTCGATTCGTGCGGCAGGAAGGGAGCCATCGTTCATATTTTAAGCAAGGTATCGCACGGCCGGTTGTGATTCCCGCCTACAAGGAAGTTCCCGTTTTCATTATTCGAAACAATTTAAAGACAGCCGGTCTTTCCCGTGATGAATACTTTCGGCTTTTGGAGCAAAACCGGTAAATTTTTGGTAGAGTTCCCGCATGTGCAATCGGTATTCCCTGACCAAAAAGCAGGAGCGCATCATCACCCGCGAATACGGGAGCGTGGAATTTTATTTCATGCAGCGCTTCAACATTGCGCCCACGCAGAAGGCGCAGGTGGTGGTCGTGGAAAACGGCAAGCTGGTGTGCCGTGAAATGAAATGGGGCTGGACGTCCAAATTCGGCCCCATGACCAATGCCAAGGCCGAAACGGCGCATGAAAAGCTGTTTAAAGAAGCGCTCGCCGAACGCCGCTGCCTCGTGCCGACGGACGGATTTTACGAATGGAAACAAGGCAAGCCGGCGCAACCCTATCGTTTCGTCCTGCCCTCCCGCGGCGTTTTCTGGATGGCCGGCCTAGGGCGTGAGGACGAATTTACTATCCTCACCACCGCCGCTCGCGGACTCGTTCGCTCGTTTCACGAGCGTATGCCCCTGATTCTGGCTGAATCCGAACTTGAATCCTGGCTTGCGGATCCACTCGAACGGATCATCCAGCCCAACGGCATTTTGGCCCATGGCATTTCCGAATTGTTTGAAGCGTACCCGGTCACAACTGAGATGAGCAATCCGCGCTTTGAATCGCCGGAATGCATCGAGCCCATTGAAATCGCACAGAAGGAGCTTTTCTGAGGCGGGCGCGAAGAACACCCAACACGTGAAACCCGGATTCAACGATTATGACCCGCCGTCACATTGTTACGGCGTGGCGAGAACGAGGACGACGACGATGGACGAGTGAGAAGTCGGCAAAAGGTTAACATCGTTTACATGGTTTAAAATCAGGGGTTTAAAGGTTAACAAAAAGGTCAACACATCGTTAACAGATGGTTAACATTTTCGATAGTCCGTGGCCAGTAGTCAGTAGTCAGTAGCATAGGCTAACATCCTGTCCATTCGGTTGATCATGTTAGAACTTCGTTTACTGAAACCGGCCGTTTGTTTACCAACTTCGTTTACCGAGTTTTTGAGCGATTTCCCAATGAAACAGGCATTTTTTGCGCTTCGTTTACCAGCTACATAGACACAACGGCCACCAATAATATTCCGTACTTTTACCGCGTAGGCGCGCAATAGCCGGCGGGCTATGGCAGCGTGACGGCACGATAGAATTTATTTCCGGCAATCGGATTTTGGTCAATCCAGAGGTATGGACTGGAAGAGAGCAAAACAGTGGCCTCGGTGCTCCAATTGATCATATCGGGCGAGGACTGGATCTGGAAGGTGCGTCCAATCGGGCCGGTTATTTCGAGCCCGGGATAGGTGTTCAATTGCAGGCTGGCAGGCGCCACGGGTTGGGCCTGCGCGTTAAAAGAGATATTGCGGATGCGATTATTGCCGGCATCGGCGACAAAAACCATGTCTTGCGAGAAACAACCGCCGCTGGCCGAGTTGAAAAGCGCACCATCGCCCGGACCGTTATTATAGCCATTCTGTGAAAAGGATCCGGCCAGAGTCGTGACATTGCTTTGGGCGTCCATCATCCGGACGCTGCTGCCACAGACCATGTACAGATTGCCGGCATGGTCGAAAAACATGGAATTGATGGTGTTGAAACTGGCGTTGGTGCCGGCGCCATCGGAAGGGGAATAGTAATAACCGCCCCCATTACCGGCGACTGTCGTCACGTTTTCCTGCTGGTCAATCCGGCGAATTCGCGCGTTGCCCGAGTCCCAGACGTAAATGTTGTCCGCCTGATCCGCGGCCAAAGTCGTTGGGCTGGAAAAGGCGGTGAAAAGGGTTCCTTGTCCGTCAAAATATCCCGAGATCCCGCTTCCGGCAAAAGGTTCAACGCTTTGGGTGTCGGAATTGTAGCGGTAGATCCGGTTGGCCCCCGAATAGTAAAGGTTGTTTGCGGAATCGAAACAAATGCCGCTGGATGAATTTAAATTGGTCAAACCGCCGTTGACGATCTCAGCGTAGCCGTTGGTGTTGATGGTCACGAGGTAGTTGGCGGAACTGTAGCCGTAGGAACTGCCGGCCATGACCAGCCAAATTTGGTTTTGATTATCCATGGCCATGGCGCTGACCTGGCCCCAGGCCAGGGATACATTGGTGCCGTAACCGCCCAAATACGAGCCGCCGCCGACAAATGTGGACACGGCGCCATCCGGGGTGATTTTTCGGATCCTGGCGTTGTTGTTGTCCCAGACGTAGAGGTTGCTGGCGGTGTCGGAGACGATGAACGTGGGATCGTTAAAGGCCGTCAGCAGGCCCTGGCCATCCACGTAACCGGGTATGCCGTAACCGGCGAACGTTGAGACCGAGACGTTGTTGGTGTTGTAGGTTTGGGCTGGCGCCGGCCAGGCAAGAAGAATCGCGGCCGCGGCTAAAGCGGCAGTGATAACGACGGTTTTGGTTTTCATTCTGAAATGGCGTTTTGGCTGGCTCCCGTAACCTGCGACGAGCCCGTGCGAATTGTCTCTCGGTTACCGTGTCCTGGCAAGCAAGTTGTTCGTGTCATTCGTACCACCCGTGGTTTAACCTGTTCCCAATGCAACACGGCGTTCATGTTGCCGCGCCACCGGCCAAACCGCTTATGGTCTTTGACGGCGATTGCAAATTCTGCGGCCTTTGGATTCGCCGCTGGCGGCAATTGACCGGCGAGGAGGTGGATTATCTGCCGTTTCAGGACCCGCAAATCGCCGCGCGTTTTCCGGAAATTCCGCGCAATCATTTTGAAACGTCTGTCCAACTTATCGGCACGGACGGTAATGTTGTTTCGGGCGCGGAAGCTGTGTTCCAGGCGCTGGCTCTGAACCCGAAATTGGGCTGGCCGATTCATTTTTATGATTCGTCGCGGGCATTTGCGAAAACGACGGAAGCGGCCTATCGCTTTGTGGCCGGGCATCGAATGGCGTTTTCGCGGTTCACGCGCCTGCTTTGGGGCCGACATGTCGAGTGGCCGGATTATACGTTGACGCGCTGGGTTTTTTTGCGCGGGTTGGGACTGGTTTATCTCTTCGCGTTCATTTCTCTTTGGACCCAAATTGGCGGATTGATAGGGCACAACGGTATTATGCCGGCGGATGAATTCATTTCTTCGGCCGGGCAGCAATGCGACTTGCAGGGCATTGGCCTGGATCGCTTTCATATCATTCCCACGCTGTGCTGGGTGAATGTATCCGATGGCTTTTTGCAATTTCAGTGTATCGCGGGCGTTGTGCTTTCGGTCCTTTTAATCCTGGGAATTGCGCCGGTTGCCGCGCTGGTTTTGCTCTGGGTGTTTTATTTGTCGCTCACCAGTATCGGCGGCGTTTTTCTGGAGTTTCAGTGGGATAATTTGCTGTTGGAGGCGGGATTTCTTTCGATCTTCCTGGCGCCGTTGCAATTGTGGCCGGGATATTTAACCCCTGGCTCACTGGTCGCTCCCTCACGGTCGCGGCTCTGCTGCGAGGCGGCGCCGTCGCGGCTGGCGATCTGGCTGCTGAGGATATTGCTTTTCAAGCTGATGTTTTCGTCGGGATGCGTGAAGCTGGCGAGCCACGATCCGGCCTGGCGGAATTTTACCGCGCTTGAATATCATTATCACACGCAACCATTGCCGACGTGGATGGGATGGTATGCCGCGCAATCGCCGGTGTGGTTTTTGAAATTGTCATGTGTTCTCATGTTCGCGATTGAGCTGGGCGCGCCGTTTTTATTTTTCATGCCGCGGCGAATCCGGATGATTGGCGGTGGGGCGGTCGCGTTTCTACAAATCCTGATTCTGCTGAGCGGCAATTACGGGTTTTTCAATTGGCTTACGCTCGCCCTGTGCGTGTTGTTGCTTGATGATTTTGTGTTGGAGAGATTCGTGCGGCGGAAAGCGACCAATGAGACTTCATGCGAGCTGTCCAGTCAGAGCCTCGTTACCTCGGCTCCTACGGGAATTAAGCCCTCCCTCTCCCCCGGGAGAGGGGGAATGATCGGCCGATGGTTTGGAACGTCGAGTGATCAGAGAGGTTCATGGGTTCATTCAGACAAGGCGCTGCGGATGAGATGGCCGTGGTGGTTGATTGCGCCGGTGGCGGTGGTTTTTATCGCGGTTTCGGTTCTTCAAATCGTGGTCATTTTTGGCGTGCCGGCGGCGTGGTTTGGCCCGGTCACGAATGTCGCGGTCTGGATTTCGCCTTTTCGGACGGTCAACAATTACGGCCTCTTTGCCGTCATGACGACGCAGCGCCACGAGATTATCGTGCAAGGCAGCGATGACGGCGTTCATTGGCGCGATTACGAGTTTAAATACAAGCCCGGCGATGTAAAAATTCGCCCAAAATTTGTCGCGCCTTTCATGCCCCGTTTGGACTGGCAGATGTGGTTTGCGGCGCTGGGCGATTACCAGAATAACCCGTGGTTTGAGAACTTTTGCGTGAGATTATTGCAGGGTTCACCCCGTGTTTTGGCGTTGCTGGCCAAAAATCCGTTCCCGCAAAAGCCGCCGCGGTACATTCGGGCGGAAGTTTATAACTATGAATTCACGAATTTCGCAGAACGCCGCGCGAGCGGCGCCTGGTGGAAACGGGAATTCGTTGGGGAATACTTGCCGCCGGTTTCAATTCATGAATAAGATTGCCGCGGACAATTCATGAGCGATACCGCCGCAAACCGTACCTTCATTTGGTTTACGCCCTGGCGTTTTGGCATCCTGCTGGCCCTTCTCATTTTCGCGGCATTTCCGCAGGTGATCCTTGGCTTGCAAACGTTCGTGGCGCGCGACTACGGCTTTTTCGCGTATCCGCTCGCGCACTTTCAAAAAGAATGCTTTTGGCGCGGTGAATTGCCATTTTGGGACCCTTATAATAATTGCGGCGTTCCGTTCCTGGCGCAATGGAACACCATGCCGCTCTATCCGCCGTCCTTGATATATCTGCTGTTGCCGCTGACGTGGTCATTGAGTTTCTTTTGCCTGCTGCATTTGTGGTTTGGCGGATGGGGGATGTATTTTCTGGCGCGAAAATGGACGGGCAACGATTTTGCGGGGGCATTCGCGGGGACGGTCTTTTGTTTCAGCGGTTTGACGCTGAATTTGCTGATGTGGCCGAGCCATACGGCGACCTGGAGCTGGATGCCGTGGGTTGTGTTGTTGGTTGAAAATGCGTGGGGAGGTCGCGTGACGGTGCAAGGAGACGGGCAAGAGGCGCATGGCCGGACCCGCGATCGGCAAGGAGGCATTTTCCGGGCGGCTGGAAACCCGCCCTCGACGGCAGGCGGGGACGCCCGCCGCTACACGTCATTGGCAATGGCGGCGATGGCCGGAGCGTTTCAGATGCTCGCCGGCGGGCCGGAAATTATTTTTTTCACGTGGCTCATATTGCTCGTTCTGTGGATTCAACAACTTTTAAAGAACGGGTTTCCGTGGCGCGCATTTTGGCGGTTTCCGGTCATCGTGGGCCTCGTTGTCGCGCTGGCGGCGGCCCAATTGCTCCCGTTTCTTCATTTGGCCGCTGATTCCCAGCGTCAGGCCGGCTATGCGGATTTGCGCTGGTCAATGCCGGGAACGGGTTGGACAAATTTTCTGCTCCCGATGGCCTTTGGCACTGTGCGGGGCGAGGGGATCTTTTTTCAAAATGACCAGTTTTGGACATCTTCCTATTACCTTGGCATGGGGACACTGTGGCTCGCGTTGCTCGCGGTCTGGAGCGCGCGCCATCGCCGGGTTTATCTGCTGGCGGCGCTCGCCGCGGTGGCGGTGATCTTTGCCCTGGGAGGCCACACGCCGATTCTTCCGGCGATTCGGCGGCACTTTCCCCAATTGGGTTTCGTGACATATCCGGTCAAATATCTTTTGATTGTAACTTTCATCGCGCCGCTGCTGGCGGCATCTTCGCTGTCGCGGCTGCAACCGCAAAATAATCGCAGACCGATCGCGGTCATTGGAACGATCCTGTTTTTGTTGCTGGGCGCGGCATTCGCTTGGGCGTCCAGGCATCCGGACCAGCCCGGCGACAACCATGCGCTCCTGGTGAATGCCGGTTCCCGCGCCGTCTTTCTGATCTTGACGGGAATCATTCTAATCATGCTGGCCAGAGGATCAAAATCCGAATGGTTCAAAGCCGGGATGTTTGCGCTTATTTTCATTGCCTGGCTGGATGTTTTGACCCATGAGCCGGCCCAAAATCCGACTGTGGCGCCCAATGTGTATCAGCCGGGCCTGGCGCGGGCGGAATTGGCGATGCAGCCACAGCCGGAACTCGGCGGGTCGCGCGCCATGGTTTCGCCCAAAGCGTATATGGATTTTATTCACATGGGCCTGCGTGATCCAAAAGATAATTATTTGGCCAAGCGCCTGGGCTATTGCGGTGACTGCAATTTGCTGGATAACGTGCCGAAAGTGGATGGCTTCTTTTCCCTGACCACGCGGGAAAATAACAATTTGTTTTCATTGCTCTACGGCGCAACCAACGAATTTCCACAGCTTGAAGATTTTATGGGCGTTTCTCACATTACGGCGCCGGACGAAATGTATCATTGGCGATCCCGCAAAACGTTTCTTCCGCTGCTGACTGCCGGCCAGAAACCGGTTTTTTTGGATGATGCGGACGCTCTGGCCGCCCTGGCCAACCGCAATTTTGATGGGAGCAAAACTGTGATTTTACCGCCCGAGGCAAAAAAATTCGTCATGGTTACGAACCAAACCGAAGCGCGCGTGGTGGATTCGAAATTTGAAGCCAGCCGGGTTGGAATTGAGGTTGACGCCGCCATGCCATCGCTCGTCGTGATCGCACAGACGTATTATGACGAGTGGTCGGCGCGCGTGGATGGACGGCCGGTTCCAATTCTCCGCGCCAATTACGGCTTTCAGGCGGTGCAGGTTCCCTCGGGGAAACACGCCATCGAGTTGGTCTATAAGGATGCCGCGTTTGAAACCGGGGCAATCATTTCGATTGCCGCGTGGCTTGCCTGCCTCCCTGGCTGCATCCGGTTCCGAAAGCCGGAATGATGTAGCGCCGATTTTCAAATTGGCCGGCGGTACAACGTTGTGCGATTCCGAAACCGTTGAGATTTCGATGTATCGGACGGCATTTGTGAAATAGGGCCGCAAATTAGATTCGCGCTATCGCGCGGCTTCGCAATCTGCGGCTTGTTTTTGGGGCACGGATAGCCAGGGCGGCGCGCTCACGGAGTCGCGCTTGCCCTGGGCTAATATATGCCGCCCCCATGGGGCTTTCGATTAGCGGCTGCGCCGGAATGTATTCGATGTCGCTTCGCGACGCGGCCTTCTCAACAAGTGAGGCCCGCCGCTGTGAATATTTATCCGTGATTTTAACTGGACAAAGTTTTTTTCTGAAATTCAAATAGAGCGGAAACATGGGAAAAAGCAAACGCATCGGAATTTTAACGGCCGGCGGCGACAGCCCCGGGTTAAACGCGGCCATCCGCGGGGTGGGCAAGACCGCCCTGGGATTTTACGGCATGGACATCATTGGGTTCCGCGATGGCTTTCGCGGCATCGTAGAAGATCGCCGGCTCAAGCTCGATAAATCCACCCTGGCGGGGATTCTCACGGTTGGCGGCACGATCCTGGGCACGAGCCGGGACAAGCCGCATCGGATGTTGATTGACGGCCGGACGCGGGACATGACCCAGACGATCAAGGAGAATTACAAAAAGCTCGGCCTGGACGCCTTGGTCTGCCTGGGCGGCGGCGGCACGCAAAAGAGCGCCATGCACCTTGCCGAAGCGGGGTTGAATATCATTACGCTGCCCAAGACGATTGACAATGACGTGGCCCTGACGGACTCGACCTTCGGTTTCGCCACCGCGCTGGACATTGCGACCGAGGCGGTTGACCGTTTGCACAGCACCGCTCACAGCCACCATCGGATCATCGTTGCTGAGGTCATGGGACATCGCGCCGGATGGCTCACGTTGGGAGCTGGAATCGCCGGGGGAGCGGATGTCATTTTGATACCGGAAATTCCGTACAACGTTCAAAGGATCGCTGAAGCGATCAAGCGGCGGAGCGGGCGCGGCACGAATTTCAGCATTGTGGCCGTGGCCGAAGGGGCAATGAGCGAGGAAGACGCGCAGGCGTTCAAGCTGGTGGAAAACAAACGCGAACGGGCCCGGACCCTGCACGATAAAAAGGAGGCCAAATCGGAATTGGCCGCCCTGGAACAGCGGCATACGGGAAATACCTTGCGCCTGGCGCGGCAATTGGAGGAGCTGACGCATCTGGAATCGCGGGTCACGATTCTCGGTTACGTTCAGCGCGGCGGGACGCCATCGCCGGCCGACCGGCTCCTGGCTTCGCGCCTGGGAGCGGCGTGCGCGGACCTGATCCATGAAGGGATCTTCGGTGTGATGGTGGCGGCCCGCGGGGAGGGAACCGAGCCGGTCGCCCTGGAAAAAGTCGCGGGCAAACGAAAGATTGTTCCGCCGGATCATCCGTGGGTGGAAGCCGCCAGGAAAGTTGGGACGTGTTTGGGGGATTGATTAGAGCCTGCTTACCCGCCTTCGCTGCGCTAGGGCGCGGCAGGCGTCGGCTCCTACACAGCAAAAAACGCAAGCGCGGTGGCAAAGGTTCATGCGCAGCTAAGCCCCTGCGTAAGTGTTTCTTAAGAATTTGCGCAGATTGAACAAAATTCCCAAATGCCAATCCAATTTTTTAAAGGGGGATATCGAAATTAAATTATTACGATGCACAGGATTATTAATTCGACGACGACCCGGACGAAGGGCTGGCAGGCGGATTGTTGGAATTGGGCCAGGGCAAACGAACCGTTTGAACTTTACGGAATTCAACAAAAACACTTGGCATTTTGTGAAGCGCTCTCGGCAGCTTGCCATTGCAAATTCCGCGCGCGGCGCTTTCGCGGCGAATCCGTCGCGACATTCGAGCCGGGTTTATCGGCGGTGTTGAATTAACTTACAGGTTGGACAGGGTGACGCGGGCGTGATTTACTTCTGCCTTAATAGACTTCTCCAATTCTATGCGTCAAAGAAATTTTTTAGTCTTCTTTTCGGCTTCCCTGGCGGTCATCGGTGTTGGCATCGCGTCCCGGGTCATGGGCCAATCGGCGACTAATGCGCCGGCGCCGATGAATTGGACGGCCGAGCAAGACCATCAGAACATGATGGAACAACTGGGCATCAAATCCCTTCGCCCGGGGGCGGATGCGCGTCCCGGCTCGCCCCATTATCAGAACACCAATGAAGCCAAAGCCAATCCCTATCCCAACTTGCCTGACCCGCTCAGGCTAAATAACGGCGAAAAAGTCACCAGTCCGGCAATGTGGTGGAATCAACGACGGCCCGAAATTGTCGAAGAATTCGATCGGGAAATGTATGGCCGGGTTCCCAAAAATGTTCCCAAAGTAACCTGGGACGTGACCGCCGTTGTCCGGACAAATAATGGCGCGATTCCCGTTATAACCAAAGAGCTGGTTGGCCAGGTTGACAACACGGAGTGCCCGGCCATTACGGTCAACATTCAATTGACGTTGACAACGCCTGCCGAGGCGCCCGGACCGGTTCCCGTGATGCTTGAATTCGGGTTTCCTCCTTTTTTGCAGCGCCGGATCAATCGCCTTGAGGGAACCAACCGGCCGTCGCGCTTTGGCATGTATCGCTATGGGCCTGATTGGCGCCAATTGGTTTTGTCGAATGGATGGGGTTATGCCGTCATTGTTCCCGTCAGCTATCAAGCGGATAATGGAGCGGGGTTGACGCGCGGGATTATTGGCTTGTGCAACAAAGGCCAGCCGCGCAAGCCCGATGATTGGGGCGCCTTGCGGGCCTGGGCGTGGGGCGCAAGCCGGGCGCTGGATTATTTCGAAACGGACCCGGCGGTAGATGCCAGGCAGGTGGGGATCGAAGGACTTTCGCGATATGGCAAGGCCGCATTGGTCACGATGGCTTACGACCCGCGTTTTGCCATTGCCCTGATTGGTTCCTCCGGCGAGGGCGGCGCGAAACTTTCGCGCCGCAATTTTGGCGAGTTGGTTGAGAATCTTGCCGCTTCCGGCGAATACCACTGGATGGCCGGGAATTTCCTGAAATACGCCGGGCCGCTGACGCCCGGAGACTTGCCCGTGGACGCGCATGAACTGATCGCCTTGTGCGCGCCTCGACCGGTATTCATCAGCTATGGCGCCACATGGGGCAAACCGGGCGCCGAAGGTCCATGGCTGGACCAACACGGCAGCTTTATGGCGGTGGTGGCTGCCGGGCCGGTGTATCGGTTGCTGGGCAAACGCGACCTTGGCACTCCTGGGAATTACCTTACTGACCCGATGCCGCCTTTGAATACGACCTTGGATAGCGGAGACCTTGCCTGGCGGCAACACGATGGCGGCCACACCGACGCTCCGAATTGGCCGGCCTTCCTGAAGTGGGCCGACCGTTATATTCACGGTCCAATGCCTCCAAGGTAGCAAAGGAATTCTGGCCGGCCCGGCCGGCCGGCGCGATGGGGGCGCCCGGGCTTCCGGATGGACTCCCTTGTCCCTTGACTATGGTGGCGCCGGCCGCCGGCCGCGTTGTGAAAATCGTGGCTTCGATTCCGGTTTTCTTTTTGTAAGCAGCGGCAAGCTGTTCCGAGATGCTTTCGATGACCTCGGTTTGGACGAGGGCGACGGTGCAGCCGCCAAAACCGCCGCCGGTCATGCGGCAGCCGAACACCCCTCCTTTAATTCCGATCTGTTCGGCAATTTCAACCATCGCATCCAACTCCTTGCAACTGACTTCGTAATCGTCCCGCAGGGAGCGGTGGCTCGCGTACATGAGTTGTCCCACCGCCGGCCAATTGGATGCGCGGATGCCCTCCGCGGCGTGGATCGTCCGTTCGATTTCCCCAATGACATGCCGGGCGCGGCGAAAGACGACATCGTCCATCCGGCCCCGGGCGTTCTCAAGAGCTTCGGGGGAGGCATCGCGCAGCGACGATACCCCGAGAATTTTTGCGGCGGTTTCGCATTGGGCGCGGCGCCGGGCATATTCGCCGTTCGCCAGTTCGTGTTTCACGTTCGAATTGGCAATGAGCAACGAGACGGCCGGGTCATTCATGGGCACCAGTTGAGTCTCTCGCGAGCGGCAATCCAACAGCAACAGATTGTTTTGCCGTCCCATCACCGAAATAAACTGGTCCATGATACCGCAGGGAACGCCCGCAAATTCATGCTCCGCCTTCTGGCAAAGCAGCGCTTTTTCCACGGGTACCAGGGTCCTGCCCGTGACGGCTTCGATCAAGGTGGCCGTGCAGACTTCGAGCGAAGCGCTGCTGGAAAGGCCGCCGCCCAGGGGCACCGTGGAATTGAGCAGAACATCCAGGCCCCCCGGCGTCATGCCTCGTTCCAACATGCCGGCGATGACGCCGCGCGGATAATTCGACCATTTGGGGGTTCCCGGTTTGACCGGCGCCGAAAGGTCAATGACCGCCGGTTCAACGCCCGAGACATCGCGGATTTGGATGGCCGTTCCGGGCGCCTTGTCAGCGGCCATGACCGCGTAGCGTTCAATCGCGGTCGGCAGGACAAAACCATCGTTATAGTCGGTGTGTTCGCCAATGACATTGACGCGGCCCGGCGCGGCCACAATCCAGCGGGGAGAACGTCCGTAGGTCTTTAAAAAATGTTGGGCCGTATCGGAGGCAAGTTTTTGCAAATAAGTCATTGGGTCAAACGTTTGTTTAAGAAAGTCTGCCAGCAAATTTCCGCGTTGAAAACATATTTTGGCGCAAAACATCCGGAGCGCGGCTGGGTGCGCAGCACCAGCTCCAGCACATGGCCAGCCGGAGGTCTTGCGTATGGCGACGACTCATCGTGTTGCGGACGCGCTGCGACTGGTTCCGCAGACGGAACCCAGGTGCGCTCCGTAAATCTATTTTGCCAAATAATAGTTCCGCGCGTATTCCTTGACCATGCGGTCGGTGGTAAATCGCGGGACCAAAGTGACCATGGCGCGGCGGATGCGCTGGATCCATTTGCGGGGAATGCCGTTGGCGTCACGGTCAAAAAACATCGGGATGATCTGTTCGGTGAGCACCTGGTAAAGGTTGGCGCTGTCCAGGCGGTCCTGTTCGGCCACGCTCTCGGGTTGCGAATCTTCGCCGATGGCAAAACCATTTGTTCCGTCATAGCCTTCGCGCCACCAGCCATCGAGGATGCTGAGGTTCAGACATCCGTGACAGCCGGCTTTCATTCCACTGGTTCCGCTGGCTTCCAGCGGACGGCGCGGGTTGTTCAGCCAAATATCGCAGCCGCTGACCATCTGCCGGGCCACGTGAACGTCGTAGTTCTCGACAAAGACCAAATAATCCGAGAGCGGGCTGTGTTTGCTGAGATGGATGATCTGCTGGATGAAGCGCTTGCCGTCGTCGTCGCGCGGATGCGCTTTGCCGGCAAAAATGAATTGAATGGGACGCTGTTTGTCGTGGCAGAGTTTGACGATGTTTTCAAATTGCTGGAAGATCAGGGGCGCGCGCTTGTAGGTGGCAAAACGGCGCGCGAAGCCGATGGTGAGGGCGTCCGCGTTCAAAAGATGGTCGAAGCGGATAAAATCCCCGGCCGAGACGCGCGAGGTCATGTAAAGCGAGCGGCGGCGGACGAACTCGATCATTTCGCGCCGCAGCCGGTAACGCAAGGCCCACAATTCCTCGTCCGAGACAAACGAGGGATCGGCCATTTTTTCCCAGAAATCGGCGGAATTGACGGCCATGGCCCAGTCCTGGCCAAATTTATCATGCCACATTCGCGTAGCCTCGTCCTGGTCGTTGGTTAGTTTTTCCCGCCAAAATTTGCGCACCG
>JASHPN010000235.1 GCA_030038175.1 Verrucomicrobiia bacterium | reverse complement strand
CGTTCGCGGTGTCCACCGACGAGTCGCGCTATGTGCTGAATGGCATTTTTCTGAGCCTGAAAGACCACAAAATGACCATGGTCGCCACGGATGGTCGGCGCCTGGCGCTGGCTGACGAAGAGGCGGACATCGCGGAAAAGAGCAGCGGCGAGTTTATCGTGCCGGCCAAGGCGGTTGGCGAATTAAACCGCCTGCTGCAGGAAAAGGGAGAAGTAGAAATTAAATTTGGCGAAAATCAGGCGTCTTTTGCCCTTAAAGATGAAAACGAATTTACCGTCCTGCTCATCACGAAATTGATTGAAGGCACGTATCCCAATTACAAGCAGGTCATCCCGGCGGAAACCAAGGAACGCATCGCGCTGGTGCGGGAGGAATTTGTGCAGGCGTTGCGCCGGGCTGAAATCATGACAAGCGACAAGGCCACTTCGGTGAAAATGAGCTTTGGGAAAAACAACCTGGCGATCACGGCCAATTCGCCGGAAGTAGGAGAGGCGCGTGAATCACTTGCCATAAACTACAAAGGAAAGGAAATGGCCATCGCGTTCAATCCTCGTTACTTGATTGACGCGCTGGCCGCGCTGACTGAGGAAGAAGTTTTCTTTGAGTTGATTGACGAACTGAGCCCCGGGGTTCTTAAAATCAATGGTCCCTTCCTTTACGTGGTGATGCCGATGCGGTTGAGTTAATAAAGAACTTGACGCGACGGGTTCAATGTGGGAAATTCCCACAAATGATTGTGGCCGATGAAAAAAAACGGATCCGGGTTCCGGCGGTGCATCCGCGAGACATTTATCATCCGGAAACAATGACACGTGATTTGATCGTGCTGCGCCGCGTCGAACCGCCTAAACCCAAGAAGAAAAAGACGCCGGAGGAAATCGGAAGGGCCATCGAGAAACATCGGATCGAATCCACCTTTAGTTACGATGAGTTGCGCAAACTCACTCGCGAGCCATGACGCTCTTTGACTCGTCGGTAATAATAGACGCAAGCGACAAAAATTCGCCATGGCATGGGTGGGCCGTGGAGCAGATCAAGTATTTCGGATCGGGTGAGGGCGCTGGCGTTAACGCAGTCGTGTTGGCGGAGGTCAGTGTAGGCGTAGAAAAGGCCGAGACGGTAGGCGGAATATTGCAAAGTTGGGGTATGGAGTTACTGCCCCTCCCCGTTTCCGCGGCGGCGCCGGCCGCCAAAGCCTTCGCTCGCCATCTCGTCCTTCGTGAGAAGGCACATCCAGCGATTTCCAGGGTCCCCCAGCCTGATTTTTTAATCGGCGCGCACGCAGAAGCGGAGAATATGAAGTTGGTGACCCGCGATCCCAAACGGATAAAAACCTATTTTCCGAAGGTTAAATTGATTGTGCCCGGATTTTGATGCGAAGGCTCACATCTGATCCACAACTTCAATGCCGAGGGTATCGAGGCCTTTCTTCAAAACACGCGCAGTCAGATCGCAAAGAACCAGGCGTGAATCGCGCATGGCTTTATCCGCCTTGAGCACCGGGCAGTTTTCGTAAAAGGCCGTGAATTTGCCAGCCAGGTCATAGAGATAATTGCACAGAAAATTGGGGCGATATTCCCCGGCGACGGCCTCGAGCGTCAGGCCAAAATTTAACAAATGTTTAGCCAGGGAAATTTCTTCCGGCGCGGCCGGGTTCAATTCCATTTTCTGCCGTTCGGCCTCCAGCTTTCTAAAAATGCTTCGGATGCGCGTGTACGCGTATAACAAATACGGCGCGGTGTTGCCGTTGAGCGCGAGCATCTTGTCCCAGCTAAAAACATAATCACTCTGCCGGTTCGGCAGCAGGTCGGCGTATTTAACGGCGCCGATACCCACCACGCGGGCAATCTCACGCCGTTCGGCTTCCGGCAGGGATGGGTTCTTTTCCGAAACAATGTTAAACGCGCGTTCTTCCGCTTCGTCGAGCAGGTCCGCAAGCTTCACAGTTTCGCCGGCGCGGGTTTTGAAGGGTTTGCCGTCTTCGCCCAGAATGGATCCAAACCAAACGTGAGCAAGCCTGGTCTGTGATTCGGCGTGCCATTTTTTAAACGCCCCGAAAACCTGCTGGAAATGCAATTGCTGCCGGCCATCGGTCACATAAATGATTTCATCCGGATGCCAGGTCTTCAGCCGATGTTCCAGGGTCGCCAAATCCGTCGTCGCATAATTGAATCCGCCGTCGCTTTTGCGGATCAATGCGGGTTTATCCTTGAGCTGGGGTTGGTCCTCAAGAAAAACCGCGATCGCTCCTTCGCTTTCGCGGGCGACATTCTTCCCCACCAGTTCATCCACCAGCGATTTCAGGCGATCGTTGTAAAAGCTTTCGCCAAGGGAAAAATCGAATTTGATGCCCAGGCGGGCGTAGATTTCATCGAACTGCTTTTGTGACAACGCGAGCATCTCGCGCCAAATCTTAAGGTTCTCCCCATCGCCGCTTTGAAGCTTCACCAACTCCTGGCGCGCTTCGTCCAATATCCGGGGATCCGATTCGCCGGCAGCGTTAACGAGTTTATAGAGCCGTTCCATTTCGGAGATCGGGTCGGCGGCCAAAGCGCCGGCGTTCAGATGCTTTTTCCAACCGACGATTAATTTGCCGAATTGCGTGCCCCAGTCCCCAATGTGGTTGTCGGTGATCACCTTGTTGCCCAGTAATCGCAACGTCCGCGCGAGGCAATCGCCGAGGATGGTAGAGCGAATGTGGCCGACGTGCATGGGCTTGGCGACGTTGGGCGAGCTGAAATCAAGCACCACCGTTCGCGGCGGCGAGGACTGGTCAAAAGAGAGGTGTTCTCCCCGGGCGGCCGCGGTCAACGTTTCAGCCAACGCCGCCGGTTTGAGCCGGAAATTCAGGAAGCCCGGGCCGGCGATTTCCACTTTTTCGCAAATGTTGGAAAGATCCAATTTGCCCAGAACGTTTTCGGCGAGCTGGCGCGGATTCATCTTTCGTGCTTTCGCCAAAGATATTAGCGCGTTGCTTTGGTAATCTCCGAATTTGGGATCGGGGCAGGGCCGGACCATGACCATGGAAAGATCCGCCTCGGGCAGGACAGCGCTCACCGCCTGCTGAAGCCGCCTTAGGATTTGTTTATCAGGCAACACCGGACGAAATTAACCTTTAAACGCGCAAAAAACACGCACGAAAGACGGGAAGCGTTGGCGTGTGTCTCGGCGTGCGTGTTGGTTATTTCTTCCCAAACTCGCGGATGGCCGCGAGCATGGACTCGGCATCCGGCGCCTTTTCCAGAGCCTGGCGAAACTCGGCCTTATGCAGAAGTTTGGCGATATTGGCCAGGGTATGAAGATGTTTTTGAAATTGCCCCTGGGGAACCAGAAAGAGCATGACCAGTTTCACCGGCTGGTTGTCCAGGGCGTCGAAGTTCACGCCTTTGTTGGACCGGCCCAGGGAACCAACGACCTCGTAAATCAAATCCGTGGAAGCGTGGGGTATCCCGATGCCAAAACCAATGCCCGTGCTCATGGAGGTTTCCCGCTTTTTCACCGCCGCCGTCACGGCATCACGGTCCGCGGGCTGGATCTTGCCGGTCAGGACGAGATTATCAATCAACTCGTCAATGGCTTCCCAGCGATTGGTTGCGCGCAATTCAGGGACGATTTGCGCCTTCGTCAAAATGTCAGCCAAGTCCATATCGTGCTGTTCCAGTTTTGGACCGAAACCGCCCGCAATTCAAGACAGAATTATTGACAGCGTCTTGCGCGAGCCGGTTTATATCCATTGGTTCAGCCAGTGTAACACAGTTATTGTGTCCGTCAGCCAAAACTTTGACGCCTCCCAGCAAGTCGCCTTTTGAGACAACAAAGGAATGCCAAACAACAAAATGGCCGCATTTCCGAGAAAAATGACCACCCCGGAAAACAAATAACCCTGCGAGGTAATGTCACTTTGGCGGGTTTGAAGGGTGTGAAATGTCAACGTCACGTGAAACGCGTACGCCGCGCCCAACAGCAAATCAAAATAAACCAGAAATGGACGCCACGCCCAAAGCCACTGTCCGACGAAAAAAATGGCGATGAGCACGACCGCGTAAAGCGGGAAAAAATAGGGCGCCAGGGTAATCAAAAAATTGTTTTTGGTCACGATGACGTGGCCGCCGCTCGACGCGACTTTCATTTTTTTGATTTTTCCGCCAAACAGCCACGCCCAAAGCGCGTGCGTTAATTCGTGGCCGAACACATAAATCCACATCGGTTTGGGCAGCAGGAAAAAAATGACGCACCAGCATGCGACCCCCGCCAGGAACGGAATCCAGGTAAGGTCCGCCCCGCCGCAGACACTCAGCACATTGCCGAGCGCGATCGCCATGCCGGCGCAGGCCGGGATCAGCAAAACCGCGATGAAAAATTTGAACCACTTGAGCACGCGCGAGAGAATAATCGAAAACTTTCCGCTTTTGGACTTTTACTTTAGCCCCTAATCTGGCCGCGTGACTCAAGACGAAGTTCTCCACATTTTTCGGGACACCGGCGCGCTGCTCGAAGGACATTATGTTTTGCGCAGTGGACTGCACAGCCGTCAATTTTTCCAATGCGCCCTGGCTCTCCAGGAGATGCCGACCGTGGAACGGCTGGGCAAGGCCCTGGCGAAGAAGGCCGCAAAGTTGGAAGCCGTTACCGTCATCGCTCCGGCCATTGGCGGCCTGGTCATCGGCCAGGAAGTGGCCCGCCAGTTGCGGCTGCGGTTCATTTTCGCCGAAAAAGAGGAGGGCAAGCTGGTTTTGCGGCGCGGCTTTAAGATCGAGCGCGGCGAGAAGATTCTCGTCGTCGAAGACGTTGTGACCAAAGGCGGCCGCGTCCAGGAGACGATCGGGATCGTTCATACCAATGGCGGTTACGTAGCGGGCGTGGCCGCGATCGTGGACCGCTCAAATGGGGCCGTCAAATTCGGCGTCCCTTTTATCAGTTTGCTGGCATTAAACGTCGAGGCCTTTGAACCTGACAAAATCCCTATGGATTTAAAGGCCATTCCGGCGGTTAAACCGGGCAGCAAATAGTCGGAACCGCCATTGGCTCCAAAACGGACCGGAAATCGAGGCGCCAAAAGACCCGGCAACGGCTGAATTGACTTTCCTTCAAACCGACCCAAAAAGCGCTTATTTTCAATGTTTTACATGAATCCTTTTCCAGATTGCGCTTTGCATTACCGTTCGTTAACCTATCAGCACCATTCGGGCATGAGGCGCGGATGGTGAAATTTTTATGGCCGAAGGATATTGCGTTAAGTGCAAAGCCAAAAAAGAAATCGCCAATGGCGTTGAAGAAACAATGAAAAACGGGCGCAAAGCTATTAAAGGCAAGTGTCCGACCTGCGGCACGGTCATGTTTAAGATTTTGGGCAAAACGGCCTCAGCCGAACCGCGACGAACTGAGACCCAGACCGACGCACCGCCCGCAACCAAAGAAAATCCGCCGGCCACAGGGTAATATGGTTCCATCACAGCTCGCTTATGTCATTATCACGCCCTATTCGCTATATAAATCGCGCACGGGCGGGGTGTTAAGCCGCCTGATTTCCCGCACCGGCCTGGATTTGTGCGCCTTGCGGATGTTCGCCCCCAGCGAAGCGCTCACGCGCGAATATGCGGAAAACATTATTTCTGCTCACGATCCCCAGGACCGAAAAATCCAGGAATTGCTTAAGGAGTACATCCTTCACAATTTCATGCCTGAGGCGAAGACCGGCCGGCGGCGGCGCGTCCTGATGATGCTTTTTCGGGGCGATGATG
This sequence comes from Verrucomicrobiia bacterium, assembly GCA_030038175.1. Lineage (GTDB taxonomy): Bacteria > Verrucomicrobiota > Verrucomicrobiia > Limisphaerales > UBA11358 > UBA11358. The sequence goes on along the minus strand of JASHPN010000235.1, from coordinate 3,113 downwards.
CCGTCCGGAAAGTGCGCGCCGTGGTCGGCAACCTCAGTCCTGAGCGCCGGATTGGCGGCGAAACCATTCGCGGCACCTATGGCGATTTGATCACGGACGACGAAACCGGCCAGTTCCGCTATTTCGAGCCCGCCGTCCTGGCCTCGCCGAATGACAACGAAGCTGAAACCAAGCTTAAATTATGGGCGCGGCATTCCGACAGTGACGGTGGAGTCCTCGAAAACATCATCACCTATCCGCCCAACGAAACGCCCGAACGGACGCTCGTGCTGATTAAACCGGACAATTTTCGGTTTCCCACCGGCCGGCCCGGCAACGTGATTGACTTTTTCTCGCGCACCGGACTCTACATTGTCGGGGCAAAGGTCCTGCACATGAGCACCGCCCAGGCCACGGAGTTTTACGGGCCGGTGCGTGAATTCCTCCGCACCCGGCTCAACGACACGATCGGGGCGCGGGCCAAAGAGGCATTGGAAAAAGAAATGGGTTTCAAGATTCCTCCGCCCCAACAGAAAGTGATCGGCGACGCCCTGGGGCCGATCTTTGGCGATTACCAGTTCGACAATATCGTTCGTTTCATGTCCGGACGGGCCCCGTCCGACTGCGCGGATGAAAAGGAGATGGCCCGGCCAGGCACTGAAAAATGCGTCGCCCTGGTTTATGAGGGGGTCAATGCCGTCCGCAAGATTCGCGATGTCCTGGGCCCCACGGACCCTTCCAAGGCCCCTCCGGGCTCCATTCGCCGTGAATTTGGCTCAACCATTATGGTCAACGCCGCCCACGCGAGCGACTCGGCGGAAAATGCGCAGCGCGAAATGAAAATCATTCAAGTCGGTGACAATAATTTCAAGCGCGTCGTCGAGGAAGTTTTCGGCCGGGTATAGATTTATTGCCGGCGCCACCAACTGGTAAGAGCCTTCGGTTTTTGCTGTGGCATTTGGGATTGCGCCCGCAACAACGCCCCGCGGGCCACTTCGAACGTCATGATAAACTCGTCGTAGCTCATAAAACGGTCCGCCGGATTTTTCGCCAGCGCCCGCACCAGGGCATCACTGGTCGGCTGGGTAATTTCCGGGACGACTAAATTGGGCGGCGTCAGGGGCGTTTGCACTTGCGCGGCGACCAGCTCTTCGACCGTGGGTGCGTCAAAAGGCACGTGACCGGTCACGGCGTGATACAGGGTCGCCCCTAAACTGTACATGTCGGACAGGAAAGTCTCCGGTTCGCGTTTGATCTTTTCCGGCGCTACGTAATAAGGCGTCCCTTCGGTAACGTCCGAGGATTCGACTTCTGCTTCCAGGTTGCGGGCCAGGCCAAAGTCCACCAGCTTGGGTTCATGGTCCGCGTTGAAGAGGATGTTGCCCGGTTTGATGTCCCGGTGCAGCAGATTGTATTTAAGCGCCATGTCCAGGGCCGAGGCGATTTTGATGCCGATATCCAGCACATCCAGCTCCGACAGCACGCGCAACTTGTCAATGCGGGCGTCCAGGCTGCCGCGGTCAGCGAGCTCCATCACCAGGTATTGGTGTCCCTCCCATTCGTCGAAGGTGTAAATGTGGATAATATTGGTATGATTGAGCCTGGCGCAGGCCCGCGCCTCGCGGTAAAAAGCTTCCATGGCCTTGGCGTCTTCCATCAGCTCCTTCTTCATCAGCTTTACCGCCACGAACCGGTCCAGCGTGGTGTCCCACGCCCGATAAACGTTGCCGTTGCCGCCCGACCCCAAAAGGCTGCGCAACTCAAACTGCCGCAACTGCATCGGCATCATGACCGCGTGTCCGCATTTACTGCACGCTTCCGTCGCCAGGGGAGGCAGATCGCCCGGGATAAACATGGTGTTTTCGCACCACCCGCACTTGACCATTTTCAACGGTTTATCGCTCATAATCTCAATTAAACTTACAGGCACAATCGGTCAAAGGCAATTTGCACGAAATTATTTTTGACAAACGGCCCGAGTTGGTGTTTCCTATACGCTTAAATTGGTTTAACCAAGTTAAATGATGCAAAGCACGATTGTCAAACTGATGTATGCGCCGATGAATGGCTGGATCGCCATTTCCGGGCGCAGCTCCCGGCCATCGTGCATCGTGGGATTGAAATTTTGAACTATTGACGAATTTTACCAGAAACCCGCGATTGCCAGTCAATCGCGGGTTTTTGTTTTTAAGACAAGCAACGAAAAATATGAACACAAATAAAATCGCTCTACCGGCTGTATTTGGCGTGGAAACGCGCTTCGAATTGCTGCCCGTGGCGCCGTTTCGCCAAACGAATGAAGCGGAGTTCCAGCGGCTTAAGCGCAAATTGCTGGCCAAAAGCCTGCGCGCAGCCGGATTAAAATCGGACGCCTCGTTGCATAACGCGGCCAACGAGGCGGCCGCGCTGGCCTGGACGACATCCTTTCCCTTGCTCGTTTTTCCGGCGCTGTTCGAGGAAAAAACCGCGGCCGCTGCTTTGCAAAACAAACGGCAGGCCGGAATTTTACGAAAGAGCCGGGAATTGCTGGCTGCTTAGTGGTTTGGAGCGTAAATACGATGACGTTCGCGGCAAGACATTTTTGGCGCAGGCGAGGCGAGAGCGACGAGCATATCCTTCAGGGATCTGTAAGAGACTGTTTTAAAAATCGGAAATGCTTTAGTTTTATTTTGGATTTGATTGGATAGCTCCACAAAAAAGCGATGAAAAATGAAATAGGTGATTGACATTGGTGTTGGTTTGGTTTGGCCATTTTTAGGCGAAGCCTCTGTTGAGGCGATGAAAAACGCCAAATACGGATCTGATCTTACCGACGCCCAATGGGAATATCTCAAGCCGATGCTGCCTAAGCCCGCCAAACGGGGACGTCCCCCAACCGATTTGCGTCAAGTCTTGGACGCGATCTTCTATGTCGTTAAAGGGGGTATCCCCTGGCGGTATCTGCCCGCGGGTTTTCCGCCCTGGCAGACCGTCTATGGCCTCTTCCGGCGCTGGAAGGGCGATCATCTGTGGGCCGCTCTCAATGACGCCTTGCGCATCCTGGCCCGAAAGGACCAAGGCAAACGCAGTCAACCTACCGCTGCGGTGCTGGACAGCCAAAGCGTCAAATCCGCAGGTCATGGCGGCCCGGTCGG
>JASHPN010000234.1 GCA_030038175.1 Verrucomicrobiia bacterium | reverse complement strand
ATCCGGCTGCAGCAGGTTTTCTGGAATGTCCTCAAAAACGCCGCGAAATTCACGCCGGAAAACGGCAGAGTGACCGTCAACACCTCGATCACATCCGACCGGAAACATTGGACCGTCACGATCTCCGACACTGGAATCGGAATGACCCGCGACGAAACGCAAAGCGTTTTCGAAGCGTTTGTCCAGGGCGGCCACGCAACCAATTCCGGGTCACACCAATTTGGCGGGCTTGGCCTGGGCCTGGCGATCAGCCAAACGCTCATCCGCATGCATGAAGGCTCGATCCAGGCGCACAGCGAAGGACCCGGGCGGGGTGCGACGTTTACCATTCGGTTGCCGCTGAGAGGTTAGCTGCGGCTAAAGAGGATGGAGGATTGAAAATGGAAGATGGAAACGCGCTCCCGGAGCGCGACTGTGTCCCGTCTGCGGGACCAGTCGCAGCGCGGAAAAATTAGATCGTCGCAAGGCTTTTGCTCGTCGGAGGTATGCCTAACTGCTGCGGTTGGTGCTGTCGCACACAGCCGCGCTCCGAATTATGGAGCGCGTTGCGGTTGAGTCATCATTGCGCGGTTTCTGGCGGACTGGCCGGCGAGTTGGGCGACGTCTTTTTGCAGGGTGGCGAGTTGGGATTGCAAATCTTCGACTTGTGCCTGCAGTTTCGTGTTTTCGGTTTTGAGTTCGTCAATCTGGATTACTGCTTTCCGCTCCAACTTTTCATTCAGTCCTTGTATGGCGGCCAGGGCCACGCCACCTTCGTCCACGTCGGCGATATGGCGGTTGTCTTCGCCCACGTTGAAAGCAGCGTAAAAATCCTGGGCCATAGGCCCGATATGCCGGACGCCATGCTCGGTTTTGTAACTCCAGGTGGTCATGGGCAACGCCGCCACGGCGGCCAGCACGGTTTCGGGGTTGACCGTGGTAAAATCATCCTTGGCATTGCGATCGCTCATCGAACTCCATGAACCGCTGTTGGCGGGCAATTCCGCGCCGACGGAACCGCTGCTGGTGTAAAAATAGAATCCGCCGCTGGCGCGGGCGACAAATTGACTGATGCCGGTCGAACCGGTGTTGGTGCTGCCGTCGCTCCAGACGAAGGTGTAATCGTTGGTGGCCTGAGCGTTGTCACCCGCGGCAAAACTGGTATTGCCGGAAGCGATGTTGTATTGCCCACCAGGCACAGCAGAGGCATAGCCACTGGCGGTATTAAAAGCGCCGGCGCCAAGGAACGCGTAATTCGCGCCGGCTTGTATAAAGTTGTCCAACCCGCCAACGATGGCAGCTTCGTCGCCTTGACAGGTGTTTCCACTAATAACGAACCTGTCGAACCCGGCGTCGCCGCCTCCGCCAACGAAGGAACCAAGCCCGCCGGCAACATTGTCGCTGCCGCCGCCCACCATCGAATAATCGCCACTAGCTGTGTTGTATGAGCCACCGACTACCGAGGAATATTGACCGTTCGCACTGTTGCCGACGCCATCGCCAATGAAAGAGTAATCGGCCCCGCTCTGAACGATATTCCCCATTCCGCCGACAAGTGCGGCGGCGTTGCCTTGATTTGCATTTCCGTCAGAGTTGACCCCGTCATAACCTCCGGCACCAATGAAAGAAGCGACGCCGCCGGCAACGTTGCCGTAGCCGCCGAATACCGTGGCGTAATTACTGCCTGCGGTGTTGAATTGGCCACCGACCACCGCCGCATATTGGCCGCAATTAGTATTCTGATCGCCGGCTCCGATGAAAGCCCAATTGGCGTTTGTTTGGATGAGGTTGCCCAATCCGCCGACAATGACGGCGGCATTGCCTGCGTTATTATTTCCATCAAAGGTATTGTCATCATATCCGCCGCCGCCAATGAAGGAACCAATGCCGCTGGCGGTGTTGCCGTTGCCGCCGCCTACAGTCGAGAAATCGCCCGTAGCGGCGTCCGCCTGGCCGCCGCTCACAGTCGCATTGTAACCGCCGGCAATGTTTTGATAGCCGCCACTGACCGTTGCATTTGCGCCACTGGCGATGTTGCCGTTGCCGCCGCCCACGGCGGCCGCCTGGCCGCCCGCAGTGTTCAACTGGCCACCGGCCACAGTTGCAACGTCATTGCTGGCGGTATTGCCGCCGCCACCGGCCACCGTGGCGAACTGGCCGCTGGCAGTGTTATTTACACCGCCGCCCACCGTTGCGCTGTCGGCACTGCTGGTATTTTCAGCCCCGCCGCTCAATGTCGAATAGACACCGCTGGCAGTGTCACTCAGGCCACCCCCCACCGTCGCCCATGGTCCGCTGGCAGCGTTGGCGCTGCCGCCGCTGACGGTCGCAATATAGCCACTCGCGGTGTTGCCCACCCCACCGCCCACAGTATCAAATTCACCCTCATTGGTGTTATAATTGCCACCGGCGATTACGGCATAACCTGCGCCGATTTGGATACTATTGTCCGCCCCGCCACCGATGAAAGCACCGGTCACACCATTTGCAATGTTGTTGCCCGAACCCGAACCCAGGGCCGTGCCACTGGCCAATGCCGTCGCTGTGCCGCCGGATTCCGCATAGAGCGCGTAAGGAACGGGCATGATTGGCTGAAGGGGAGTGAGGATGGTGAAGGTGGCGGCGTCGGAGTTGGTTTCGACGGCGGCTTGCAACCAGTTGCTTTGGCCGTTCCACGGGCCGGGACCAAAATCGAGCGTCACGATGAACAGCCCGTTGGTGATGGCCACGGCGTTGTTCGTAATCGGCCCGGCCACCGCCGTGCCGCCGTCCGAATTGGTGTAGAGGGTGAATTGCAGATTGTAGCTCCCGTTGGCCGGACTGCCATTGTTCTGGAGCTGGCCCTGATAAGTGAATGCGGTGCCCTGGGCCGCGGCCCAGTTCGCGCCGGTGAATAATGCCAGCGCCATGGCAATCAGAAACGAGGGGATATTAATCGAGCGAATCGTTTTCATGCGGATTTTCTTTATTTTAGGGTGTTTGTGCCTTCGGCCTTTCGGACGATAAACTGCTTGGTTCGGCAATTATACAGGGGGTGTCAATCCTTCACTCACATCGGCGATCGGATTGAGCCGCATATCAGATTCGCGCTAACGCGCGCCTTCGCAATGAGCGGTTAATTTGGGGTGCGCCCAACCCGGGGTGGCGCTTCCGCCTCCGCTCGGCTACGGCGCGACGGGCGAAGACTCGCTTACGGGGCTACTATCCTGTGCCCACTTCAGGGCACTCAGTCAGCGGCTGCGCCGGATGATGCTTTGGTTCATGGTCACGATACATAGCAGTGCACACTGCACAATCACGCAGCACACTCCCCCTTTTTTCTTTTTCTTTTTCATTTTTAATTTACATTTCGAGGTAGTTTGCCGATGAACAGCCTTGATACAACCATTCCCGAAACGGCGCGCACGAAAGCCCCGTTGCGCGTGCCGGAGTTGCTGGCGCCAGCGGGAGACTGGGAATGCGCCCGCGCGGCGGTCGAGAATGGCGCGGATGCCATCTATTTCGGACTGGAAAAGTTCAATGCGCGGATGCGCGCCCATAATTTCAGCCAGAAGGATTTGCCGCCGCTGATGGAGTTTCTTCACAAACGCGGAGTCAAAGGTTACGTCACTTTTAACACCCTGGTATTTGAAAATGAAATGGCGGCGGCGGAGGAATGCCTGCGCGCCATGATTGCCGCGGGAGTGGACGCGGCCATTGTCCAGGACGTTGGCGTTTGCCGGATGATTCGGCGGCTCTCGCCGGATATTCCGATCCATGTCTCGACCCAAATGACGGTCACGAGCACGGCGGGCGTGGAATTCGCCCGGGAGCTGGGCTGCCAGCTGGTGGTGCTGGCGCGTGAATGTTCGCTCAAGGAAATTGAAGGCATCGTGGCCGGGGCGCCGGACGCAACACTTCCATTGGAGGTTTTCGTACATGGCGCGCTGTGCGTGGCTTATTCGGGACAATGCCTGACGAGTGAGTCGCTGGGCGGGCGTTCGGCGAATCGAGGCGTTTGCGCGCAGGCCTGCCGCCTGCCTTATGAATTAATTTCGGACGGCGAATTGGTACCGTTGGGCGACCGCAAATATTTGCTAAGCCCGCAAGACCTTGCCGGTTTGGAATTGTTGCCGGACTTGGCGCGGGCGGGTGTGGCATCGCTTAAAATTGAAGGCCGGCTGAAATCGCCGGAGTATGTCGCCAATATCACGCGGGTTTATCGCGGGGCGCTGGATGAATTGAAAAGCTCTCTCGACGAATCGGCATCAGGCGCTTATATGGCTTCTACGTTCCTTTCGCATCGGACGTTGAAGCGGCCTGAAGGCCGCGCTCCTATTCAAGGATCCGGCGTGCGTCCAATTATTGAGGAATCTCAACGTGTTTCCTCGTCCTCGAATTCGCGGTATGACATGGAGATGGCGTTTTCGCGGGGGCTTTACACGGGGTGGTTTCGCGGGGTTAACAATCAAGAGCTCGTTCACGGGCGCTTTGGGAAAAAACGCGGGGTGTATCTGGGTGAAGTCGCGGCCATCGAGGGACGCCGCGTTCGGCTGATGTTGCAAGGGCCGCTGAAGGCCGGCGACGGAGTGGTGTTCGACGCGGGTCATCCCGAGGAAATGGAGGAAGGCGGGCGAGTCTATACCGTCGAGAAACGGGGCGCGGACGCCTGGCTGAGTTTTGGACAAGGGGACATTGATTTTAACCGCATTCGCAAGGGCGATAAGCTTTGGAAAACCAGCGACCCGGAATTGGACCGGCGGCTGCGCCAGACCTTTGCCGGTGACTCTCCAAAATTTCAACGGCCGCTCTCCATGGAACTTCACGGAGCCGCCGGACAGCCATTGACTCTGCTCGTCCGCGATGAATTTGGCTATGACGTTTGCCTTAAATCCACGATGACCCTGGCCCGCGCGGACAAGCAACCGCTGACGACGGAACGATTGCGCGCCCAATTGGGGCGGTTCGGCGGCACGCCGTTCACGTTGGGCGCATTGGACAACCGGCTTGAGGGCGATGTAATGTTGCCGCTTAGCGAACTCAATCGCCTGCGACGGGAGGCCGTGGAGGAATTGCTGGCGCGGCGCGGACGGTCGCGACGATGGACGCTTAATCCTGTGAGCGTTGCGCCGCTGGACGCGGCGCGGACGGCGCAGCGCGCCGTCCCTACCATGCAAGCGATGGACCAACCACAGTTGATTGTTCTCGTGCGCTCAATGCTTCAGCTTGAGGCGGCCATTGAATGCGGCGTGGAAACTGTGTATTGCGAATTTGAAGATCCGAAAAAATACCGGGATGCGGTCCGGTTGTTTCGGGAAAAAGCGAAAGAGCGATCCATTTTCGTCGCGCCGCCGCGCATATTTAAGACGGGTGAAGAGTGGGTCCTCAAGCAGGTGCTCTCGTGCGAGGCGGACGGTTATTTGGTTCGCAACTATGATCATCTTCGATTTTTCGCATCGGACCGGTGCATTGGCGATTATTCGCTGAATGTTGCCAACAGTCTGTCCGCTGATTATTTCAAGAACAAATTCGGGCTTGAACGGGTCACGGCGTCATACGACCTGAATTTTGGGCAGTTGGAGGCATTACTGCGCGGCGCGCCGCCGGAATGGTTTGAAATCACGATTCATCAGCATATCCCCATGTTTCACATGGAGCATTGCGTCTTTTGCGCTTTCCTCTCGAACGGCACGGATTATACGAACTGCGGCCGTCCGTGCGACAAGCACGACGCACAATTGCGGGATCGCGTGGGCGCACTGCATCCGCTCAAAGCCGATGCCGGTTGCCGTAACACGGTTTTCAATGCCCTGGCCCAGACCGGCGCGGATTATGTTCCGCATATGATGGCCCTGGGCGCCCGTCATTTCCGCATCGAATTTCTGAATGAAACGCCGGAACAAATCCGAACGACGGTTTCGCGTTATCGGCAACTGTTGCACGGGGAAATCACCGGGCAGCAATTATGGCGGGAATTGAAATTATTGAACCAACTCGGGGTAACGCGGGGGCAAATCGCAGGGACGGAATAGCCAAGGTGGCGCATTTCCATTTGGCATAGAAAAACCCGCGAAGCACAATGCTTTGCGGGTTTGTAAATCTGGCGCCGATCAGGCATTCGCCAGTTTTCGGCGGAGGGCGCGGACACTGCCGATGCCAAACGGCAGCAGCAATAACGCGCCAGAGAGGATCGTCGCAGGTTCGGGAACTGGAGCCGGAGTGTAGTCATAGGTAACCGTCAACGTCGCTCCTGCATAAGGGTCGAAATTTGCATATTCGTTGGCATTATTCGGCGTGCTTCCCCAGCTTGCGACGGTATTTAGCGCCGCAATTAAGTCGAACGACCCGCTCCCCACGAATTGGGCTAAACCAGATGAAAGTACAATACTGTCGCTGGGTGCGCTTAGGTTGAGCGAAACATACTCTGGGAGAAATTCGGCGGTTGGATTGACGTCCGTCGTGCCAGTACCGCTCCAGGCGCTGGACATACCCAAAAGCGATACGTTTCCGCTGTAGTTCCATTCGACGGGCCAGGAATCATTATCTGGAGGTCCCGTCCTAAATCCTCCAACCTCAGTTCCGCTCAAGTCGGCCGTAAGGGAAAGAGTGACGCTGTTTAACACGCCGAGCGCCGGGTTGAATTGGCTACCTGTCAGGTTCAATGTGCCGGAGGAACTCCCCAAAGAAGTGACACTTTGTTGGCCCGAGGTTACTGTTTCGACTATCACTTGCGCGCTCGTGAGGACCGGCATCACGGCCAATGCAGCCAGTGCCGTTACTGTTATTACAATCTGTTTTTTCATTTTTGGCGTTGTTTATTTTTACTCTTGTCGTTTGTTGTTTGTTGTTTGTTGTTCCCCGGCTGAAATTATATTGAAACAGCCCGAATAGCTCTCACCCGCCCGGAGTCGTTGAAAACCGCAGACAGAACCTAAGCTGGCGTAGGTATTTACGTCGGCGCAGCATACCCTGAAGTGAGGGCTGTCTCGAAAGGTCAATTTGGGACAAGTTGATACACAAATAAGACATCAAGTGGCACGGGGCATAGGGGTTTCAAAAACGGCTGTCTCCTGGTGAGGCCCCGGCCCCATTGCCGCTTTCTCTTTTTTATGGATTCCCTCCCACATCCCAAGGCACTTTGTGCATATGAAAATATCCCGTCTGGCTCTCATGATGTCCTTTTTTGCTTTTTCATCGCAGGCGCGGGACGTCATCGCGCCGGGGGCGACGTTGCAAAAACTGGCCGGGGGATTTGCCTACACGGAAGGGGCGACTTGCGACGAAAGTGGAAATGTGTTTTTCGTGGACCAGCCCGATAATCGCATTATGGAATGGAGCACGGACGGCAAGCTCTCGGTTTTCATGCAACCTTCCGGCCACGCGAACGGCATGGAATTTGACGCCCGGGGAAATCTCATTGCCTGCGCGGATGAACATAACGAGCTGTGGGCGATTGCGCCGGACAAAACGGTGACGGTTCTGGTGACGAATTATAATGGGAAATATCTCAATGGGCCGAATGATGTTTGGATCGCGCCCAATGGCGGCATGTACCTCACCGATCCGTTTTATCGCCGGACCTGGTGGGACCACACGAAGATGGACTTGCCGAACCAGGAGGTTTATTACCTGCCGCCCGGCCACCACAATTTGAGACGAGTGACGGATGATTTAAAGACGCCCAATGGAATCACCGGCGCGCCGGATGGGAAGACATTGTTTATTTCCGATCTGGGCGCGGGGCAGACCTGGCGCTATGACATTTTGCCGGACGGTTCGCTGACCAATAAAACGCTATTCTGCGCCAAAGGTTCGGACGGCATGACGATGGATGAGGCGGGAGACGTTTATGTGACCGGCCATGGCGTTTTTATCTATGATTCAAAGGGAACGCAGATCCGACATATTAACGTGCCGGAAGCGTGGACGGGCAACCTGTGTTTTGGGGGACCGGACCACAAAACGCTTTTTATCACGGCCAGTAAATCGCTTTATTCGATTCGGATGGCGGTCAGGGGAGCGAATGCGGGGAAGTGAAAATGCGCCGGACCGGGTTTGTGGATTTGGCCGCATAAAAGACTCGCGTTGTCGCGCGGCTTCGCAATTAGCGGCTGGAACTTGTATGGACGGTCACCGGGGGTTGCGCTCACGGATTCGCTTACCCCCGGCTAATATCCAGTGCCCTTCCAGGGCGCTCAGTTAGCGGCTGCGCCGGATTCATTTGGAGGTTCAGCGCGATGTCCCTACCATTATTAAGGCGCGATCGTCTGTGGGGTAACGGTCGGTACGCAACGGGGGCCGTCAGGGGCCCATTCCAGTTTATCAATACACATCTGGCGTTCGGTTCTTTGCCGGTTCCACGCGTGATAGACAATGTATTGCGTTTTTCCATCGGGGCCGGTCACGATCGAGATTCCGCCCGGACCAAATGTTTTGCCAGGCACACTGTGCAAAACGCGCGCATGGTCCCCGGCTCCGGAATACGGCCCCATCGGGTTGTCCGCCACAACGTAGTCCACGCCGTAGCGCGCGGTGCGCCAGTTTGCACCGCTGTAGAAGCAATAGTATTCTCCATCGTGTTTCACCACGCACGGACCTTCGATGGTGTGCCAGGCGGCAAATGTCTGATGAAACACATCCATGCGGCGATTGGCTTCATAGAGAGTCCAATCAAAGGCCGGCCGGACGACAACGCGGCAATCGTCCGCCGGCGTAGTCATGTTGAGTAAAGGCTCGACTTTGATGCCGGTGCCGGCGTGGTACCCGGGTGAGTCGAACGGAAAATCGGAGGCATAAAACAGATACCACCGGCCGTCATCATCGCGAAAAGGAAAGGGATCAATGGTGAAACGATTCGACTGGCAATCGGCCAATACCGCTCCGCTGTCCGTATAAGGACCCTCCGGCCTGTCACTGAGACCAACACGAATGACAAAATGTTCCGCCTGTTCGTCGCCCATGGCGTAATACAAATAATACCCACCGCGATTCCGGGTGATTTCCGGGGCCCAATACGCGTAATCGGCATTGGTGAACGGGGGCGCCAGGGCGCCACCGAGTTTTTCCCAATGCACAAGGTCACGGGAGCGCAGCAGGGTAAAAATGCGTCCGTCCGGCAGCCGCCTCTGGTCCGTGGTGCCAAAGGCGTAATAATATCGGCCGAACTTTTTGACTGAGGGATCGGGCATATCCGCGGCGAAAACGGGATTGGTGTAAGTCACACCGGTGGTGGAACGATTGGCAACACAACCGGCGTTCAGGGAAAGGAATAGAGCCAAGAGACTTAAAAAGAGAATGGGGCGGAGGATCGTGTCCAGCATGAGGCATCATGACAAATCGAAGGTTCGGAGTTCAAACAAAATGCTTGAAAATCAAGACAATTTCGTCCCCGTTCTTTAGGAAGACCCTCCCCGCATGTTCAAAGAAAGAGTGTTGACAGGTTACCTAAAATCGTAAAATTCGGCTATGAAACCCAGAGAAAATTGGCGGAGCCCGCAATCGTACGTCACACATCACCGCGCGAGACTTGGAGAGCGGCATTACGTCACTGACGCTACTACAAAGACGATGTTCTTCAATTTTTATGAGGGCAGGCTTCGAGGTTATATCGATTCTTACGGTAATGATTTTTGCTTAGTTATCAACGGTTCAACCAAATTCAATGACGCGTTCGTTCTCCCCTTCAAAAATCTCAGAGATTTTTTTAGCCATGATTTTCTGGACGGGGTTCACAGGTGGGTCGGCAACATTCGCCCTGACGACGAAGCGATTGTCATTTCCACGGACGGAAGGTCAAAGGAGGCTCTTGGCCATGAGTATCACAACGCTTTTCATCTTTTGCAGGATGCACCATTGCCGCTGCCGGCAGAGCCAAACCCAGAGGAGCTTATATGATTCTATTTCAGGTTGGCCGCATAGCAAAATCGCGCTATCGCGCGGCTTCGCAAATAGCGGCTTAATCTTAGGGGCTTTTAACCCAGGGCGGCGCGCTCGCAGACTCGCGCTCTGCCCTGGGCTACTATATGTCACCCTTACAGGGTTTCAGTTAGCGCCTCGCAGACTCGGCTGTTATAAAGCTCGCGTTCGACGGACATCATCCAGCGATGACGGACAGGCAGCCCTTCCCACCCCGGAGAGGAATCGTTCAAGGAGGGAATGGGACCGATAGGACGGAGACGACGGATGCGGAGTCCCCTGACAGAAAAAAACAGGCAGGATGCCTGCTCCACTACGGAAAACAAAAGAGTGCGTTTGGGAAAATTCGTGCTAGAATCCAATTGCATGATTCTGACGACTGAAGAATTAAGGAGTTTGGTCGAATTAAAACATCAATCGCCGCATACTCTTTTGGGAATGCATATCCTCGGCGATAAATCGGGGCTGGTGACCCGCGCCCTTTTGCCCGATGCGGCCCAGGTGGAATTACAACCGGTGCATGAGAAGAACAAACCCGTATTCGCCCTGGAACGCATCCCGAACACGGACCTGTTTGAAGGCGTCACCAAAGCGGCCAATACAGTGTATGCCTATGATCTGGTCGTTACCACGAAGGACGGCCGCAAGCGGCGCACACGGGACGCATTTTCATTTCTACCCACTCTCGGCGAATCGGACTTGTATTTATTCGGCAAAGGCGACGAACGAAAAATTTACGAAAAGCTGGGCGCGCAACTGCGGGTCATGGACGGCATCCACGGAACGAGTTTTGCCGTCTGGGCGCCCAATGCACAACGGGTCAGCGTAGTGGGCGATTTCAATCAATGGGACGGCCGGTACCACCCGATGCGGTTGCTGGGCGGCTCCGGGGTCTGGGAAATTTTCGTGCCTGGCGCGGGTGAAGGTTCGCATTACAAGTTCGAAATTCGCGATGCCCATGGCCAGATCAAGCTCAAGACCGATCCTTTCGGATTTTTCTTTGAGGTCCCGCCCAAAAACGCCGCGATTGTTTGGGACACCCGGAAGTTCAAATGGAATGATACGGCCTGGCTGAAGAAACGCCAGGACCGCGATGTCCTGCGTTCGCCCATGAGCATTTACGAAGTCCACGTGGGATCATGGAAAAAGAAAACGGCGACGGAATCCTGGAGTTACCGGGAGCTGGCCGAACCGCTGGTGCTCTACGTCAAAAGGCTGGGATTTACGCACGTTGAATTTTTGCCGGTGGCGGAGCACGCGTTTTATCCATCCTGGGGCTACCAAGTGACGGGATTTTTTGCGCCGACAAGCCGTTTTGGGACGCCGGATGATTTTCAATTTCTGGTCAACGCGCTGCATGAAGCGGGCATTGGCGTGATTATTGATTGGGTGCCGGCGCATTTTCCGAGGGACGATTGGGCGCTGGCCCAGTTTGACGGGACCGCATTGTTCGAGCACGAGGACCCCCGGCGCGGGGCGCACCAGGACTGGGGCACATTGATTTTCAACTACGGCCGCCATGAAGTCTCCAATTTTCTCATGGCCAACGCACTCTATTGGTGCGACCGCTTCCACATTGACGGCCTGCGCGTGGACGCGGTTGCATCCATGCTTTATTTGGATTACTCGCGCAAGGCAGGCGAATGGCTGCCCAACCAATATGGCGGGCGCGAAAATCTGGAAGCGATTGATTTTTTGCGGAAGGTCAACCACATCGCCCACGTGGAATTTCCCGGCATCATGACCATTGCGGAAGAATCCACGGCCTGGCCGCAGGTGACCCGGCCGCCCTACATCGGGGGGCTGGGCTTTTCCTTCAAATGGAACATGGGTTGGATGCACGATACGTTGAACTACTTCAGCCTGGACCCGGTGTATCGGAAATTCCACCAAAATGATCTGACCTTCGCGATGATTTATCATCATCACGAAAATTTCATCCTGCCTTTGTCGCACGATGAAGTGGTGCATGGCAAAGGCTCGCTGCATCGCCGGATGCCGGGCAATGACTGGCAAAGATTTGCGAACCTGCGGACGCTGCTGGGGTACCAGTGGCTGTTCCCCGGCAAAAAGCTGCTGTTCATGGGCGGCGAATTTGGCCAAAGCAACGAATGGAATGAGAACGGCCAGCTTGATTGGTGGCTTCTGGACGCCGGGCCCTATCATCGCGGCCTGCAATCGTTTGTCGAGGACCTGAATAAACTTTATACGTCCACACCTTCGCTCTGGCAGGCCGACTATGATCACAGCGGATTTTACTGGCTGGATTGCGCCGACCACGAGAACAGTGTTTTGTCATTCGTCCGCCAAAAGAGCGACGGCGCGGACCCAGTGGCGATCATTCTCAACCTGACGCCCGTGCCCCGGGACCGGTATCGCATTGGGCTGCCCCGGCCCGGGCGTTGGCGTGAAGTATTGAACAGTGACGCAGCAGGTTACGGCGGCGGCAACGGCGGAAATTTCGGCGAAGTTTTTGCGCACGAACATAAGTGGCATAACCAGAATTATTCGACGGAGATTTATCTGCCGCCTTTGAGCATTGTAGCGTTTTCGCCGTGATTGGAATTTGCGATCGGCAACTGACGCGACGGTTTTCGAGCGGGGCCGTTATGGCGTACCATGAACGGGTTTAGTCAGAGCCTCCTTACGTCGGCTCCCACGCAATTAAGAGCGCAAGCGCGGCAGCGATGACTTATGGCGTTGACGCGCGTCCAATGTTTCCATTCAAATGGGGCGAGCCTGCGGTTCGCCGTGCAGGGCGGCTTGAATCATCAAGAATTCACCGACGTTTTCGCTAGTGACCATGCCGAGGAGTTTGCCATCGCGCAAGACTGGCATGGAATGGCAATTGGAGTGCTGCAAGCGGATGAAGGCGGCCTCGGCCATTTCGGAGGGATGCGCGACCACGAATTTTGTGTCCATGATCTGCTCAACCGGAGTCGCCTGGCCCGTTTTGGCCAGGCCATTCACCAACGCGGTGCGGGTCAGCAGGCCAAGAACCTTCTCATCGCCGTCCACCACGGGAAAGTCCTGCTGATAGCCGGCCAACAAGTGATCCACAACACTCGCCAGGGAGTCCTCCGGTTTTAATGTCTTGAAATCTGTGATCATGATTCGGCTGACCGGGATGCCGCCCAGCCCGGCTTTCATTTGGACCAGACTGGACTCGGCGTGCGCGCCCATCCAGACAAACAGGGCGATGAATACCAGGAAAGGATTGGTGAACAATCCGATAAAACCAAAAATGAACGCCATGACCTGCCCGATGTTCGCGGCAACGTGCGTTGCGTGAACGTAATCCATTTTCATCGCTAAAAAGGCGCGCAACACGCGGCCGCCATCCATGGGGAATGCCGGCAACATGTTGAAGGCGGCGAGGATCACATTCACCCACATCAGGCGCCGCAGGAAGTTAACGCTCGTGACCGAAAGATCTCCCAGGTCGAGGGGAAAAAGCGGCTGCGCCATGAGCAAAAGGGCCGCGAAGAAAATGAGAGCGAGCACCATATTGACCGCCGGACCCGCAAGGGCGACGGCGAGTTCCTGGCGGGGATCTTCAGGCATTCGTTCGAGCCGGGCCACACCGCCGATGGGCAGGAGGGTAATGTCCCGCGTTCGAATGCCAAAACGCCGCGCGGTGAGGGCGTGGCCAAGTTCGTGCAGAACAATGATGATAAAAAGCGCGATGACAAAGGCGAGGCCGTCCAGCGTGTCGGTCACGCTGTGGCGGGGCAAATAGTACATGGCCCCGATCCAAATCAGCAAAATAAAGAACGTGACATGGATATATAACCCGATGCCGGCCACCGTCATGAGGCGAAAAGACCATCGCATAAGCACTCCAAGAACCCCTTACTCCATTCTGGTCTTTTTGCAACTGGGAACTGGCAAACTACACGTAGAGCGCGTTTTGGAGATCGTGGATCAGGACGCTGGTGAAGAGATAGCGGTGGTCGGGGTCACGGGCGATGCATTTGAGGACGACTTTTTCAAGCGCAAGCGGGAGGTCCGGATTGTGCCCGGTCGGAGGCAGAGGTCCCGCAGGATCGAGCTGGCGCGCAAGGATTTCAGCGGGGTTTTCGCCGGGGAACGGCTTTTGGTTCGTCAAAAGTTCGTAGGCGGAAACGCCATACGCAAAAATGTCAACACGGGCATCAATGGGCCGCCGTTGCAATTGTTCGGGCGCCATATAACCGGGCGTGCCGGGGTTTTTTGAGAACTTTTTCGGCTTGTCCGGGATGGGTTGCGCCATGTCAAAATCTATGAGCCGCACGCTGCCATTGCGGGTGACCAGGACATTTTCCGGCTTGAAATCAAGGTGTATGTAGCCGCTTTCGTGGACGTCGCCCAACGCAAGAGCCATATCAATGAGGATTTGAGCAACGTTCTCGGTCAGAACAGGGTCGTGACGGGCAAACAATTCTTTCAAATTAGCCGCCTCCACGTAGTCCATCGCCATATAGAGGCTGCCGTCGGCCTTGCCATGCTCAACATAGCCGACGATATAATCGCTTTGGTTCAATTTCGACAAAACCTCGCAGCCGCGCAAAAAGCGCCGCCGGGCAAGGAGATTGAATCTTAACTCTTTTTTCAGCCTCCGAACGGCGTATGGCTTGCCGCGACCGTCAATCGCCAGCCAGATTTCAGCCATGCCTCCGCTATTGAGCAATTCCTGAAGATAAAAGCGGCCAAACTGTTCCTGGCCCACCTGAACCTCATTGTTCTTAAAATCATCTGCCGTTTCAGCCATTCTCAGCATACAATATCATGACGGACCCCAGGGCGCGAATAAAAGTTGTCCGGCGAATATGGGCCTGCTGCTTATAGACGCAATAAAGTGGGCTTCGGTGACAGAAATTAGGAAACCAATTCCATCAGCCTCTTGAATTGTTCCTTTGTAAGTGGCGACACCGACAGGCGTGATTGCTTCACCAGGGGCATTTCGCGCAGGACTGTGTCGGCTTTCATCTGAGAGAGGGTGACGGGTTTGGCCAGGCTCCTGACCGGAACCAGGTCCACGCAGGACCAATCGCCCTCGGTGGCAGTTGGGTCCGGATAAGGCTCTTTTTCCACGCGGGCCAGGCCGACGACAGATTTCTCCTCGCCACTGTGATAGAAGAGAACGAAATCGCCTTTTTTCATGGCACGCAGGTGGTTTCGCGCCGCGAAATTGCGCACGCCGGTCCAGGCGGTTCGACCGTCCTTCAGAAATTGCGCCCAGCCATAGGCTTGCGGTTCAGATTTGGCGATCCAGTAGTTCATTTACGATTTAGGCTTTGCCATTTACGATGGCGCCATGAGTTTTGCCGATAATCTCGCCTCAATTCAACAACGGATTCACGCCGCGTGCGCCCGCGCCGGACGCGATGCCCAATCAATCATGCTCCTGGCCGTCTCCAAAACCCAGCCGCCGGAGGCCATTGGACAAGCTGTGCAGATCGGACAGATTTTTTTCGGCGAGAACAAAGTGCAGGAAGCGAAGGCAAAAATTCCCTCTGCTCCAGGCAAGGCGCGCTGGCATTTCATCGGCCATCTGCAATCCAACAAAGCGCGCGAAGCCGTGGAACTGTTTGAAATGATCCAAAGCGTGGACAGCCTGAGCCTGGCGCGGGAACTTTCAAAGCGGTGCGACCAGGCGGCCAAATCAATGCCGGTCCTTTTGGAAGTGAACGCGGCGGGTGAGTCGAGCAAATTTGGCTATCAGCCGGAGTTGCTGCGGTCAGAGCTGAGGGAACTGGCTTCGTTACCGCGACTGTCTGTCCAGGGACTCATGACCATTCCGCCCTTTGCGGCAGATCCGGAAAAGTCGCGCCTATTTTTCCGGCGATTGCGGGAATTAAAATCGCAATGCGAAGACGTTCTGCAAACTCCCCTGCCCCATTTGAGCATGGGAATGAGCGGAGATTTTGAAATTGCGATCCAAGAAGGAGCGACGATCGTCCGGATTGGGACTGCTTTGTTCGGCCCCCGCAAGGCCCGGCCCGTTTGACCGGCGGTTTAAAGAAGCAAAAAAAGATGTTTTCTTTTCTTTGACTTATTTTTACTATTGGAGTGTGACGATTGAGACATTCAAACGGGAAATTGCGGCAGCGGTGAAGGCATACGACAAATATGTCATTTGCGTGGAAAAAACGCCCCAGGATTTTGAGGTTTCTCTGCAATCGCTGACGAAGAAGGCCATCGCGGCGTACGAAAATCGCGGGCCGGGCATGCGGCACGGCATTGCGCTCGACAAATTCGTCACGATCATTCTCAGCCAAAGCGATGAGGAGCGGCCAATGTGCGGCATCTATTTTAACCTCCATTCGCCGTACCAAAAGAACGCGCTGCCCAAGACGGTCAACGAGTTTAAGGTTAAGAACTGAGTTGGGCCTTACTGCTCGCGAACGTCGTCCCCTGGCTGCGCTTCTCCGGCGGTTAAATCCGCCACGGTATCGTTGTCACGTTGGGGTCCCGTGATTCTTACTTCCCCGACTTTCATGCCGGCACGATACAGAAACAGCGTCTGGCCGGTTTGAGGCATTTGGCCGACGGGAAAACTCAACACGACAAAACGGCCCGGGGGATTATACCGCACGACTTTGGCCGAGAGCGACGTATCGGGCGTGATAATCGGCTGGGGCGCGGAAACGGAAGAAGTCTGTCCGGGGCCGGATTTCGGAACCTGCGAACGGTGATGGGCACAGCCTGAAACAATCACACCGGCCAGCAAAGCATAGAGAGACAAACACGATTTCATGCGTCCAGTAAACCGATTTTGACGCGAAGGGTCAATCCGGGAATCAAGCCATTTCGGCCTGAGGACGCTGGTCGGCGCGCCGCTTAAAGCAGACGCGGTTCAAGGCGTTGGTCAGGGCGACGACTTTTTCGCGGGTGCATTCGCCCATCAAACAGATTTGCATCCAGTTCTTGCGCCGCAGGTACTCGCTATTGCAGCTTAAAAGATAGCCTGCTTCCTGCATGGCGGCGCCGGTTTTGGCCGAGTCCAATTCGGGCGGAAGTTGAATGGTAATGACCGCGGGCGAAACCGCCGCGCCATTGCCAACCAGATGAAAGCCGGATTCAACGAGGCGCTCGCGCAGCCACGCGGACATGGCCGCCGTTTCGGCAAATCGTTTTTCCCAGTTCACATGCCGGACGGCGGCGCGCAACGCATGGAGCAAGTTCGAGGAAAAGGTAAAGGGGATTCCCTCCTGGCGGGCATAATAATCCAGGTCCAAATAACGGGGCAACCTTCCCGCGGACGCGGTGGGATGGTGATAAAAAATCATCGAAAGCCCCGGGTAGGCGCGCAGTCCTTTGCCGCTGGAGCATGAGGCCAGATAAACGCCGGTCAAATCCACCGGCACTGTGCCCGCCGTGCTGATGCAGTCCAGGCACAACCGGCACTGGGTTTCGGCACACAACTGTTTCAACGAATCCAGTTCGACCAAAAGCCCGCTGGAGGTTTCACAATGCGCGCACCAGAGCCAGGCATAAGACGGTTTTCCACGCGCGCGAAACTTTTCCAAAACCGCGGAGACGTCCACCGGCTCGCCCCATTCCGATTGCAACGTCTCAAAATCCAGGTTCATTCGCCGGGCATGGTCAATCAAGCGTTCGCCAAATTCGCCGTTGCTCAAAATCAGGCCCCGTCCGCCGAGCAATGACAATTGCGCGGCCACAATGTCATTGGCCAGGGTGCCCGAGCCCATGAAGAGCTCCATGTTTTTGGCGCGAACCAGGTCGCAGAGAACCTGTTTGGCGGACTGAAAATCTCTCTTAAAACTTTCGCCCCGGTGCGACTCGGGCGCCTGTTCAAAAGCCCGGCGAACTTCTCGTCGGACGGTGACGGGTCCGGGCAAAAAATTGACGGCGTTGGGATGAAACGAACGCGCCGGCGAGGAACGCAAAAATTCCCGCGCGGTCACTTCAAACGTTTCGAGCGTCACATACATGGGCTGGAATTGCGCATCCCCGGTTCCGACCAGCGGCCCAAAAGGAACGAAACCAAGATGTTGGTACAATTTGGCCTGGCGGGTCGTTCCCGAAATGATCGCCAGACCATAATTTTTTTCAACGCCGTGCTGCCAGAGCAAGGCCAGGATGCCCTGCAAGACCTGGCCGCCGCGCGCTCCGCGAAATTTTTTCTCGATGGCCAGCAGACGAATCTCACAAATGATCCGGCCCGGCGGGAGGTAGGAATCCAGTTCCGGCAATTTTTGATCGAGAGAAAAGGGGCGGTTGCCCCGGACCGCAAGCATGCCGACGAGTTTTTGATTTTGCAGACTGATGAGGTAGGTGTTCTCGGGGTGAAACTTGTCCACCAGCCGCTGCGAAGCCGAAGGCTGGTGCTGCGGGATTTCTTCGACGAACGTTTTGTAATTGAGGCGGTGAATTTGCTCAAATTCCCAGTCGTCGGTCGCAACTTTGAACGTCAATGGTTCCTGGTTCATAACTTTGGCGGCTCAGATTTCAGCGCACTCAATTCTTCCCCTAAATTCCGCCGGTGCGCAAACAAAATCGCCGCGGCCAATACCGTCATGGCGCCAATGGTAAAATTGCTTTGGGCAAAAAACCAGCAGACGGCGGGGAGACAAACAAAGGCGAACATGGCGGGCAAAAGCGTTTTGCGGGCAAAAATAAAAAGGACGGCAAACAGGGCGGCGATGGTAAAGGCCAGGTGAAAGTCAAAGACGAGCAATGCCCCGAGGGAGGTGGCAATGCCTTTGCCCCCGTGGAATCTCAGTTGCGCCGGCCAGAGGTGCCCGGCGACGACGGCGGGGACAGCCAAGGCGGCGGAGAAGCCAGCATTGAAATACTCGCGCGCGAGCCAGACGGCCAGGGCGCCCTTGGCGAAATCGCCCAGAACGGTAAGGAAAAAAGCGGATTTGCCAAGAAAACGCCCGACGTTTCGCGCCCCGGCGCTGCCACTTCCCATTTCGCGAATGTCCTGCCCGGTACGCAGGCGCATGAGATAGTAACCGGTGGTGAAGCAGCCGATAAGATATGCGGCAAACGCGCAGGCCATTGCCCGAAGCGAATTTGCCAACTGCATGTGTTCATTCCATTCCATTCAGTGGCCGCTTTTTGATAACTGCGATGAATTATTAACCTTCTTACTGGAAATTGCGAGACAATTTTTATTCGAGTTTGCGGGAAACAGCGGGCGGATGTTGGGCCTGAATCACAAGATTTTCCTTCGGGTCGGCAATGCCATCCACGAATTGGCGGATGATCGGGTCTTTCGAATTGAAAATCTCGTCGGGCGGTCCGTTCGCGTAAATCTTCCCCCGGTGCAACATGATCACATGCTGGCCCAGGCGCCGCGCGGTGCGCATGTCGTGGGTGACGACGACGGACGTCACCTTCAAGCGGTCGCGCACGGCCATCATCAATTCGTCAATGCTGTCCGATACGATGGGATCCAGGCCGGTGGTCGGCTCGTCGTACAGGACGATTTGGGGCTCATAGACAATCGCCCGGGCGAGGCCGACGCGTTTTTTCATACCGCCGGACAATTCCGCGGGCTGTTTATTTTGAATGCCGGGCAGATCCACCACTTCCAGCGCATAAGCGACTTTCTTTGCGATTTCGGCTTCCGTCAAGCCCTCGTGACGGCGCAGGCCGAAGGCCACGTTTTCGGCCACCGACATTGAATCGAACAGCGCTGACCCCTGGAACAGCATTCCAAATTTGCGGCGCACCCGAAGCAACTGCCTTTCGTTCATTCCCACAATGTTTTCACCATCAATGAGCACATCGCCCGAATCGGGCATCATCAGGCCGATGAGATGTTTGAGGAGCACACTTTTGCCGCCGCCGCTGCGCCCGACAATCGCAACGGATTCGCCATCTTCGATTCGAATATTCACGCCATCCAGGACGATCTGGCTTTTGAATTTCTTTCGCAAATCGCGCGTCTCAATCATTGCCTGGAGCGTATCAAAATCCGGCGGTTTCGTCATGCGGCAATTTTGGGGGCGGGTTGGCCAACATAGGCACAGAGGTACAGAGAAAAGGACGCAAGGGACGTAAGGGACAGAAGGCGGCCTATGGCCGGATACGCCGGCGCCAGGGAAACGGAGCGTGAATTTGTCATTGCGCAGGGCGGCGGGGTTTTTCAGACTTCCGGCTATGAAAACCGGGATTTATTTCTTTTTTCTAAGCGCCGCGGCGTTTGTCATTTTGTCCTCGAACGCCCGGGCTGCCGGGCCGGCGCCACGGGAAACGCTGCTGTTTGATTTCGGCTGGAAATTTCATTTGGGTGATGATTGGCCGGACGCGGAAAATCTTGAAAAAGCCGGCGCCAGCAAAGGACCGGCCGGGCGCCGATTTGACGATAGCCAATGGCAAACCATCAATTTGCCGCATGATTGGGTGGTGACATTGCCGTTTGACCGCACGGCCAGTTACAATCAGGGTTACAAGCCGGTGGGCCCGGGTTTTCCGTCCAATAGCATCGCGTGGTATCGCCGCACCTTTGATTTGCCGGCCGAGGACGCCGGCAAACGGATTTGGATCCAATTCGACGGCGTGTTTCGCGACGCGAATGTTTTTGTCAACGGCTGGCGCGTCGGACATCACGAGGGCGGTTACAATGGCTTTCGCTATGACATCACGGATGTGGCGAACTGCGGCGGCCACAATGTGGTGGCGGTGCGGGTGGATGCTTCAAAATTTGAAGGGTGGTTTTACCAGGGCGCGGGCATTTATCGCCACGTGTGGCTTATCAAGACCGCCCCGCTGGCCATCGCGCCGGATGGAATTTTTGTTTGGAGCCATTTCAAAAACAATGTTCCCAAAGGCCGCCCGGAAATTCATGTCCAGGCAGAATTGCTCAACACAGAGACCAATGCAGCGACGGCAACGGTCAAATGGGAGATCTTTTCGCCCGAAGGACAGGAAGTGGCCGAGGTCCATAAAACCGCCGTACTCGGCGGCAATTCCGACTGTGAAGTTGCCGACCTGACCCGCATTTCCAAACCGGAGTTGTGGTCGCCGGAATCGCCGGCGCTCTACAAACTCGTCACGACCGTGGAAAGCGGCGGACAAACGCTGGACCGGGAGGAAACGCCGTTCGGGGTTCGCACCATTGCGTTTGACCCGGACAAGGGATTTCTGCTGAACGGCAAGCATTACGAGATCAAGGGCACGTGCAATCACCAGGACCACGCGGGCGTCGGATCGGCCTTGCCCGACCGATTGCAATATTTTCGGATCGCAAAACTCAAAGAAATGGGCTGCAACGCGTATCGCACCTCGCACAATGAACCAACCGCGGAATTGCTGGACGCCTGCGACCGGCTGGGAATGCTGGTCATGGATGAAAATCGCCTGCTCGGCAGCGATCCCGCGAACCTGGCCCTGTTCAAACAGGAAATTTTGCGCGACCGCAACCATCCCAGCGTCTTTATCTGGAGCATCTGCAACGAGGAATCGCGCCAGAGCGATCCGGACGGCGGGCGCGTGGGCGCGACCATGCAGAATTTTGTGAACCGACTGGACCCGACTCGCGAGGTGACCGCCGCGGAAAGCGTCGGTGATGTTTATTCCGGTTTAATGAGCACACTGGAAGTGCGCGGCTGGAATTATCACATAGGCCAGGACATGGACAATTATCACCATGAACATCCGCAACAACCTGAAATCGGCACCGAACAAGGCAGCACCGTGGGGACGCGCGGCATTTATGTGAACGACAAGGCGCGGGGATACGTGAGCGCCTATGACTCCAATTTTCCGCATTGGGCGGACACCTCGGAACGGTGGTGGAGCTACTTCGCGGACCGCCCATGGCTTTCGGGCGGATTTTATTGGACGGGTTTTGATTATCGCGGCGAGCCCACGCCCTACAAGTGGCCGTGCATCAATTCGCATTTCGGCATTCTCGACACCTGCGGTTTTCCGAAGGACAACTTTTGGTATTACCAGGCGTCCTGGACGGACAAACCGGTGCTGCATCTGCTGCCGCACTGGAATTGGCCCGGCAAAGAGGGCCAAAATATTGACGTATGGTGCTACGCGAACTGCGCGCAGGTGGAATTATTTTTAAACGGCCAAAGCCTCGGCCGAAAAGCCATGCCGCGCAACCTGCATCTCGAATGGCAGGTCCCCTACTCGCCCGGAACGCTGAGCGCCAAGGGTTATGACGAAGCGGGCACCGTTGTTTCCAGCACGGAAGTGGAAACCACCGGCGCCCCGGATTTTGTGGACCTTAAACCGGACCGCAATACCATCGCGGCCGATGGCGAAGATTTGAGCATTATTACGGTTTCGGTCCGTGATGAACCAGGGCGCGTGGTACCCACGGCATCGAACCTGGTTCATTTTGAAATCCAGGGGCCCGGAAAAATCATCGGGGTCGGCAATGGCGACCCGAGCTGCCACGAACCGGACCAATATCCGACGCAATCAGGCTGGCAGCGCAGCGTGTTCAACGGCCTGGCGCAAATTATCGTGCAATCGTCGAAGATCCCCGGGGAGATTGTCTTGAAAGCGACGGCAGACGGTTTGAAGCCTGCGACGATTTATATTCAGGCACAATCGTGCGAGCCGCGGCCATGTGTGGAGTAGTTTCGGCCTATTTCACAAACGGCAATTCAGCGATTTGACAGCGGCTTTCGCCTTCCGCGGTACGCAAGGTCAATTGCGTTCCGATTTGGTTGGCTTCGCGGCGGACGCAGCCGAGGGCGAGGTTGGCGTTTAGCGCGGGGGATTTGACCGCGCTTGTGAGATAGCCGACTTCCTTGCCATTGTGAAAAAGTTTATCTCCGTGACGCGGCAGCGCCGGCAAATCATCGGCCAAGCGCAGGCCGCGCAATTCTTTGGTCACATGGCCGATGGTGTGAACGCGATTTAAGACTTCCTGGCCGATGTAACAGCCTTTGTTGAAGCTCATCGCGCCGGCTTCAAGGCCGCATTCCATCGGCAAATTATTTGCGTCCATATCCGCGCCAAAACGCGGGATCCCCGATTCAATGCGGACGGTTTCGAATGCCGTCCAGCCACACGCCCGCCCGCCAAGATTTTTTGCCGCGGCAATCAATTTATCGGCGAAGGCGCCCAGAGATTGATTAGGAACGAAAATGTCAAAGCCGCCGGAAAGAAGCCGCGGCTGATTCGCCAGATAGATTTCGCCCCAGGTCGGATCGGGGATTTTCAAAACCATCCTCTTTTTTCGAAACAGACCCCCTTCATCATGAGCCGGCGCCGGAAATGGACGATTCTCCCTCACCCCTGCCCTCTCCCGCCCGCCTTCGTCCCGCTCGGAGCGGGACGAAGGCGCGGCAGGCTGGGAGAGGGAGAATGTTCCATCCGCTTCCCCCAATCCAACAGCGCCGATTACTTCCGCGGCCTTGGGTCCCTGCACGGTTAAGAGGCCGTAATGGGGCGCGGCATCGGCGATCTGTACATCGTCCGCCACGATAAACTTTTCGAGCCGTTCCGAAATCTTTTCCATCAACCCGGGTTCAAAATCCAAAAGCAATTCATCCGGCAAATTGAAGACGTTCAGGTCGCTTTCCATTTTGCCTTTGGCGGTGGTGACGGCGGCGTAGCATCCTTCACCGAGCCCAAGTCGTTTTACATCGTTGGTAATTTGGCCGTGCAGGAAGCGGGCCCGATCGTTTCCCAGCAGGCAGATACGCCCGCGAAAGCTGAAATCGAGCACACCGGCGGTTTCGCGCAGAGCCTTGTATTCCGCCAGCCAGTCACCATAGTCGGCGATGATTTCGGCGCCGTTGAGCTCGGAAAAACGCGCGCCGAAGCGGTGGTGAAATTCGTGGAGTGCCAGTGAGTTTTTCATCTGGAGTTTACGATATACGATTCGCACATGAGAATTCCAGCAATTCGGGTGATTCTCGGTTTCCAAGAACCCTTGGCAGTGACGCAAGGGACAGACGCGACAGAAGATGGTCTGTGGTCCGGATGGGCGACCCGGATTAGTTTTGTCAGAGCCTCCTTACGTCGGCTCCTGCGCAATCAAGAGCGCAAGCACCAATCGAACAGTTCATGGTCCTGTTCGGTCCGGTGTTCACAACGAGACCGCATCTCCCGCTTTTTGATTCGCGCGCAGGATATCATCCTTGAATTTGGCGGCGCAATTCGGGCAAACGCCATGGGAAAAGCTCGCATCGGAATGACTGCGGACGTATTGCTCGACGGTTTGCCAATAGCCGCTGTCGGAACGGACGTTTTTGCACCAGGCACAAATCGGGATAAGTCCGGACAGGGTTTTGATTTCCGCCAGCGTCTTTTGGAGCTGGATAATCAGGCTCTCGCGCTCGGCTTCAATTTTCTTGCGAATGCTGATGTCGCGGAAAATTCCCAAATAACCGGCGGCGCGGCCCTTTTCGTCAGCCAATTGCGTCACCACAATGAGACAGGGAAAGCGACCGCCGTCCTTGCGAATAAACGTCCCCTCGCCTTCGTCAACCTCACCAGATTGGGCCTTTTTTACGATCGCTTCAAATGTCGGGGCAATCGGAGTGCCGAGTTTTTCGGACAATGATGTTGCATAGGCCGAAATTTCGTCCGGATCGCGCCACAACACGGGGGTAGCCTTGCCGACAACCTCGGCCGCAGAATATCCCAGCAACCGCTCGGCTGCATGGTTGAACGTTTGAACCACTCCCGTGGGATCGGTGGCGACGATGCCATAATCGGCGGAAGCAAGAATGGCATTCTGCAAGAGCAAGGTTTCTTTCAATTTCGCCTCGGCGCGCTGGCGAAACGACAATTCGTGGCCGGCCAAAACTGTCGCATACAGCAGGAGCGCGGCGGCCAGGAGGCTGCCGATGACGAGCCAATGTCCGGTATAGCGATATTGATTTTGTTCCGAAACATCGCGAACTTCCGATAACTTTTCCTCCTCGGCCGAAAAGCGCTCCAAAATGGCCCGCACTCTGCCGAAAAGAGTTCTGCCCTCGTCCGTGGCGGTTAACTTCGCAATTCCGGCGTATCCTTGCTGCCGGTAAACGGCAACGGCACGATCATCGTAGGACACGACGGCGTTGACCGCCGAGGCCAATAAGGTCAGCCGCTGTTGTTGCTGAGGATTGTCCGCGGTCAGGGTGACGAGGCGATTGAATTCCTGTTTTTCAAGCGTGACGCTTTTGTGGTATGAACTGAGGTCGTTGGAATTTCCCAGCGTGACATAACCCCGCATATTCTGCTGGATATCCACCAAGTCGGCTTGAAAAGACTGGATGGCCAGGATTACCTGCGTGCTGTGCCTGCGCCAAAGAATCGCTTTTTTCAGATTCCTGGCATCGGCAACGGCCAAAAGCGCGACCATGGCCATGAGCGCCGCTGAAGCGGCGACTGGCAGCCATGGTATGACTCTGTATCTTTTCGATACGCCCATTTTGTGTCGAGTCCCCCTGGAAAAAGGCAGTCTTTCCAATGCAACCAATTGAAAATAAGCAATTTCCGCGCCAAGTTATTGAGCGTTTAATTGCGGCCATTCATTCTTAGTTTTTTTTGATTCGGGCTGGGTGTTGAGGGGGATGAT
The DNA here is from genome assembly GCA_030038175.1 of Verrucomicrobiia bacterium. GTDB lineage: Bacteria > Verrucomicrobiota > Verrucomicrobiia > Limisphaerales > UBA11358 > UBA11358. The sequence continues at coordinate 44,069 of JASHPN010000234.1, read as the reverse complement.
GGGGTTCCAATCGTCCCAGGTCTTGTCTTCTTTGTTATTGATGAAAAAGACGGCGCCATTTGTGGCCGGCGCGCCGTATTTTTCCGGAGTGGCAAACGCAAGGCCGCCGGCGACGAGGGTTTGGGCGGATTCAGCAGTAATGTTCAGGCCGCTAAAGAGGCCCAGATGCGCGTTAATGCCGCCGGCATTCCAAAATTCTGAATCCACGCGCACCAAAGGAGCGTATTCCTGCATGATACGCGCATTGACGACGATGTAACGCGCGTTGTCGTCCAACCGGTAATTAAGCACGCTGCCCACCTTGAGGCCGCGATATAAAATATCCGACTGCGGTTCGATTGCGCCAAGGTCATCGCTCAAGAGGGTGATGCTGATACCCGGGATCGGAGGCGGAGGCTCTTCCGTCGAGCCGTTAAACACATTGGTGGGACCGCCGGCGCCCGGTTGCACGGCCACATAACTTCCGGAAACGATAGTTTGCAGGCCGCTGATGGCGCCGACTTTGAGTTCAGGCCGGACAATCCAAAAGATAGACCCCTGGCGCGCGACATCGGCGGCCGAACGATGCAAACTGGCGCGCACCGCGACATCCTGGCCGTGGTGAGCCAATTCAAGCGACTCGACAGTCCCAATCTCCACCCCGCGATATTTGACCATGGAATTTTGCACCTGCAATCCCTGGGCATCTTTAAAATAAATCGTGATCGAAGGTCCGGCGAGGACAAAATCGTGCAAAAGAAACCATCCGCACATGATGGCGGCGGCGACGGGGAGCGCCCAAAAAAACAACGAGAGCGCGTCTTTTTGGATTTTTGCCCTGGGCAAAGAATGCGATTGGTCACTCATATTTTTTTCGTTCTGCCGCGGAATCCCAGAGCAGCCTCGAATCGAAGGTCAGCGTGCCGCACAACGTCAGCACGACCACGGCCGCAAAGGAAAAGACGCCGCGGCCAGGATGCACGGTTGCCACTTCACCCATTTCCACCATGGAAACGCAAATAGCCAATAAAAACACCTCCAGCATGTTCCAGGGATCAATGATGCGAATTATTTTATAAATCCAGGCGCGCGTCTTTTTGAACCTCGGCCAATTCAGAGTGAGCGTGATGAAAATCAATCCCAGGATTTTCAGGGCGGGTGTAAAGAGACTGGTGCAGAACACCAGCCCGCCAATAAAATACTGCCCGTCGTGCCAAAGAGAGCTAATGCCTTGAAAAATGGTCGTTTGCACGGATTGCCCCTGGTATTCGGCCGTGACAATGGGATAAAGATTGGATGGAAAATAGAGAATGCCCGCCGCGAGGGAAAACGCGAGGGTCCGCGAACCGCTGTCCACGCGACGGTGAAAAATTTGGAAATTACACCGGGCGCATTTAACGACTGCCCCGAGCGGCACTTCGCCATCCACCTCCTGCACCAGCCCGCAGGTCCCACATGCCACCACCTTGTCCATGACGAGGACAATTTCCGCCAAAATCAGAAAATTTCAAGTGGTCCCGGAAATCCATTGCGAAATGACCCCTTTGCCAGCAAAATTATCCGGATGAAATTAGACGCGCTTTATTCCGAATTGACCATCAAGTCCAACGCCAAAATCGCCCTCCTGGTCATGGATGGCCTGGGCGACCTGGCCACAAAAGAACAAAACTATCTTACCCCGTTGGAGGCGGCGAAAACGCCAAATCTCGACGCACTCGCCAAAAATTCCGCGCAAGGCCGCATGATCCCGGTTGCGCCCGGCATTACCCCAGGAAGCGGACCGGGACATCTGGGGCTTTTTGGTTATGACCCGCTGGAATACCAGGTCGGTCGAGGCGTCATCGAGGCCCTCGGCCTGGGTTTGGAATTGAAATCCGGCGACGTTGCCGCACGCGCCAATTTTTGCACGTTGGACAAGAAAGGCATCGTTACCGATCGCCGGGCGGGCCGCATTGCCACGGAGGTTTGCGAAAAGCTTTGCGCCAAACTGGCGGCGAAGGTAAAAAAAATCGGCGACACCGAAGTCATTATCAAGGCCGGAAAAGAGCACCGCTTTGTGGTTGTCTTTCGCGGCAAGGGCCTGGAGGGGCCGTTGACCGACGCGGATCCCAACCGCGAAGGTTTTGCGATTCCGACCGTTCATCCGCGCGATGAAGGCAACTCCGGCCAGATCAAAATGGCCGGGCTGATCGCGGATTTTTACAAGGTTGCCCTCCCGGTCCTGGAAAAGGAAAAACCCGCAAACGGCTTTCTCATGCGCGGCATCGCTCATCAACCCCACATCCCCCTGTTCGAGGAGCGTTATCAACTCAAGCCCGCCTGCCTGGCCGTCTATCCCATGTATAAGGGCCTGGCCCAACTGGTCGGAATGAAAAAAATCGAAGGCCCACAGACCATCGCCGAACAATTCCAGAGATACGTTGAGGAATACGAAAATTTCGACTTCTTCTTCATCCATTACAAATACACGGACAAAGCCGGTGAGGACGGGAATTTTGCGGCCAAGAAAAAGGCCATCGAAGACTTTGACGCGGCCCTGCCGATCCTTTTGAAAAAGAAACCGGATGTGCTCGCCATCACCGGCGATCATTCCACGCCCGTGGCGCTCAAAGGCCATTCGTGGCACCCGCAGCCCGTCCTGCTCCATTCGGCATTGAGCGGATGGGACAAACTGGATCGTTTTACTGAAACCGGCGCCAATCTCGGTTCACTCGGAGTTTTTGAAGCCAAATTCCTGATTCGCCTCATGCAGGCCAACGCGAGAATGTTCGATAAATTCGGAGCCTGATTTCTTTAAATTGAATTTACCCAACAAGCTCACTTCCGCGCGCTTCGGTTTGACAGTGCTCTTCATCTGGGCGCTGTTCACGCCCGTGACATTTCACAGCACGCTGGCCCTGGTGCTGTTCAATGTCGCCGGCCTGACGGATTTTCTCGATGGCAAAATCGCCCGCAGCCGCGGCCTCATCACCAACTTCGGCATCCTGATGGATTCGCTGGCTGACAAGATTTTGACTTGCTCGGCCTTCATCGCATTTGTGCAGAGCACCAATGTCAATCCCACGGCTCCGGTGAAGGTCGCTGCGTGGATGGTCATCGTCATCGTCGCGCGGGAATTTGCCATCACGGGTTTGCGGCTGATCGCCGCGTCCAAGAGCATTGTTTTGGCCGCCGAAAATTTCGGCAAGCACAAGACCGTATCGCAACTCGCCGCGATCAACGCCCTGCTCCTGCTCGACGCGTGCCAGGAATGGCCGGTCGCGTCGGAACACTTTATTCAAAAATGGCTGCCGCCATTGGCTGAAATCATGCTTTGGCTGTCCGTCATTCTAACGGCGACTTCCGGCGGCATTTATCTCTGGCGCAATCGCGCGCTTTATTTGAGTGATATGTGAAACCGATTTTGCTCAAACTTGGATTGCCGGCACTCGTCATTTTCACGTTCTTTTTTTTGCTCGGAAACCGCCCTCTGAATGAACCTGACGAGGGACGCTACACGGAAATCGCGCGTGAAATGATCGAAACCGGGAACTGGCTCGTGCCGCATTTCTGGTATCTGCCGCACCTGGACAAACCGCCCATGACCTATTGGCTGGTTGCGATTTCGATGAAGATTTTCGGCCAAAGCGAATGGTCGGCGCGCCTGCCGGTTGCCCTGGCGGGCATCAGCGGCGTCTGGGCGGCGTACCTGCTCGGATGCGCTTTGGGCGCGCGTCGCGTCGGAATTTGGAGCGCGCTGATTCTGATGAGCACGGCTTTCTATTTCATCATGGGGCGAATGCTCACCACGGACATGCTTTTGACGCAATTCACCGCCTGGGCGATTTACTTTCTCTGGAGGAGCTGGCGGACCCTGAGGGACCTTCCCATGAAAGATTTGCCCGTCGAACAGGAATTCGCGCCTGGCTCCCTCTCGGACGGCTCTCCCTCACCCCGGCCCTCTCCCGCCGGGAGGGGGAGAATGATCCTCCGACAATTTGAAAGCGTGGACGACCGTTCGACATCCGGTGAGGACACAAGTGCATCCCCGGGAGTTGGACGGATGATTCGGTTTTTCGCCTGGCACTTCGCCGGCTGGATTGCGGTGGCGCTGGCTTTTTTGACGAAGGGTCCGATTGCCCTGGCAATTCCGGTGGTGTCGCTCCTGGCCCTCATTATTTTTCGGCGAAAGGAAATACCCGGCGTTTTATTTGCCGGGATCATCGCCGGTCTGGCTCTGTTTCTGGCGGTTGCCGCGCCCTGGTTCCTGGTTGTGTTCCAGCGGGTGCCACAATCAGCGCACTACATGATTTTGGGACAAGCGGCGGGACATTTGCTTGGCACAACCATTAAGAACCGAACCGGAATTCCGGGTTACTATTTTCCCGTGCTTGCCGGCGAGTTGCTGCCATGGACCCTTCTCCTGGGCTGGCTCTGGCGGCGGGCGCATTGGCGCACTTTGGATCCAAAAGCAAAAGAGGCCTGGCTGTTGCTCAACGTCTGGGCCATTTTTACGTTTACGCTGTTTTCCTGCTCCCACGCCAAATTGCCCGCTTATGTCCTGCCAATCTTTCCCGCTCTCGCTGTTTTGCTGGCCTGGCGATTCTTTGGCAGTCCGGACCTGGCAGGCAAGATGTCTGCCCCACTAAGGGTTTGGCGAATCAGCCTGGCCATTTCGTTTCTGTCACCGGCCATTTTTCCCTTGATTGTCTGTTTCATCCTGCACGATAAACCGCCGCTGTGGCTGATTTGCCAGGGACCGCTGGCCGCCGCATTCCTCATTTTGATCTTCATCTCGTCGCAAAAATGGGACCGCCAACGAATCGCCGGTTTTACCGTCGGGCTGGCATTGGCGGGGTTTTACGTCATTTTCGCCGAACTTCCGCTGTTTCCGATCAATCTGAAGGCCAACCAGACACTCGACCAAATCGGGTTGGCCTTGCGAAAGAATTTTGCACCGGGCGATGAGATTATTTGTTGGGGCCGCCTGCCCCAGGGACTGCCGTTCTATGCCACCGGCTTAATCTCCGAAACCAAACGGCCTTATTTTGGAGCCATGGATCTAAAACAGGTGCCGTTCGAATTTCCCGGAAATCTCGAACGCCTCGGCAGCCTTTATCTGCCGGATGACAACGCTCTTGCGAAACTACTTCATGAAAATCATGGCGACCTCATCGTGGGTTTTGGAAGCGCGATTGACAATTTTGAAAAAAAGCACGGCGACATTTCACTCCGCCGGCTGGCCCAATCCGGCAAATGGACAGTGTATTCCAAATAGGATTTTCACTTGAACCAAGACAGTATTACTGAAATAATTCCTCTTTCAGATATGAGAATCTTATTAATCGGGCTCGGCAGGTGGGGTGTCAATCATCTGCGCAATCTCCATTCACTCCCGATTGAATTGTTTGTCGCGGAAATTGGCGAAAAGCAACTTGAACCCGCCCGCAAATTGGGCATACCGGCCGAAAGACTTACCACTCATTACAAAGATTTTGCCGACAAGGTGGATGGCGTGGTCATTGTGACGCCGGCGCAAACGCATTTTGCGTTGGGCAAGGAATTTATAGAGGCGGGCAAGGACGTTTTCGTGGAAAAACCGCTCACGGTCGCCAATGACGAGTCAAAGCAACTGGCGGAACTGGCGGACAAACACAAACGCATTTTGCAGGTTGGCCACATTTTGCGTTTTGATCCCGCGTCCCTCTGGCTGCGTGACGCCGTCAAGAACGGCGATTTCGGCCGGGTCAATATGATCCGCGGACATTTTGGCGGGTTCAAACGCCCGCGCAATGATGGCGGCGTTATGTTCGCCGACGGCGTGCATTTCATGGATTTGTTCAATTTCATCCTTGGCGCCATGCCCAAAAGCGTCCTGGCGATTCATCACGATTTCATGGGCCGCGGCATGGAGGACGTCTCCTTCGTCTCACTGGAATACGACACGCCGCACGGCAAAACCTGGGCCACAGTGGAAAACGATTATTTCATTCCCGGCAAATTCCGCGAAGTGGTCGTTTGCGGTGACAAATTGAGCGCGGTTTGCGATTACAATGTCGCGCAATATAAGATCAAGACGTATGCAAATCGCCACGAACTGGCCGGCAACGACGTCAAAGCCACCGAGGGCGTGGTCAGCCAGATCGAAACGCCTCCCGAAGAACCATTACTGGCAGAACTGCGCGCGTTTCTCAATTCCATCAAAACCCGCGCCACGCCGCTCGCTGACGCATGGGCCGGCTTCGATTCTGTGCGTGTCCTGAATGCGGCGCTGGAATCCGCTAAAACCGGCAAGGCAGTTGAGACGACAGACGGATAATCCGCGAATTACGCGAATTAGCCCGAATTGGAAATTAAAAATTTATGCAAAAAATCCCGTTGTCAAAATGTTTCATAAACCCGGAAGTGGAGGAAGCCGCGCTGCGCGCGATTCGGTCCGGCCAGTACATCCTCGGCAAAGAATCGCAGGCGTTCGAAGCCGAATTGGCCGCGCATACCGGCACGGCCACGGCGGTGCTCGGCAGTTCCTGGACGATGATTGTCTATCTTCTGCACCAACTCCAGGGCGTTGGTCCAGGTGACGAAATTCTTGTTCCCAGCCACACCGCTTTTCCCAGCATGGAACCGCTCATGCACCTGGGCGCGAGGCCCGTCTTTGCCGACATTGACGACACCTATGTCATGGACCTGGCGCACGTGGAATCGCTCATTACACCCCGCACGGTCGGAATCATTGGCGTGCATCTTTACGGCCATCCCATTGATAATGATCGGCTCCTCGCGATCGCAAAAAAGCACAACCTGTGGGTGATCGAAGATTGCGCCCAGGCGCAAGGCGCCAAATACAAGGGCAAAACCGTTGGGAGCATGGGCAATTTTGGGGCGTTCAGCTTTTTCCCCTCCAAAAATCTCACCGTGCTGGGCGACGGCGGCTGCATCTGCACGAACAACACACAAATGGCCGATCGCCTTCGCATGCTCCGCAACCATGGCCGCCAGGGCAAATATGACCACGAATTTGCCGGCTACAACGTGCGCTTCAATGAAATCAACGCCGCCATCGGTCGGGTGATGCTGAAACACCTGGATGGATTCAACGAAGTCCGCCGCAAGATCGCCGCGCATTACGATACCCGCCTCAAAGGCATTGTTCAGACGCCGCCCAGGCGGGAATGGGCGACGCCCGTCTATCACATGTACGTGGTGCGCGCCGAAAAGCGCGATGACCTGCAAAAATTTCTCAAAGAGAAAAACATCGAAACCGGCATCCATTATCCCAAACCGAACCATTTGCAACCCGCCGTGGCCGGCTTGTTCCCCTACGTCCCGAAATTGCCGCGCACCGAACAGGCCGTCAAAGAAATCCTGTCACTGCCAATTCATGGGGAAATGACATTGGAAGCGGCGGATGCCGTTTGCAATACGATCGCGGAATTTTACGGGCGGAAGGCGGGCTAAAACACGGGCGACACGCTCCCCATGAACCGGCGGGGCTTTGGCTCGACGATCTCCGTGACCCTACCCTCCCCCCGTCCATCCTCTGTCCCGCCACAGAGCGGGACAACGGAGGACGGATTGGCAGGAGAACTCAGTTAGCGGCGGCGCAGGATGTGCTCGCCGATTCATGGGCCGGCTTTCTGCACTCATTGTCATTGATTTGCCAAATTTGCTTTTTAGATTATGTTTGTGCATGAATAAAAGGAGGTTGGTTTTCGGTATCGGCGTGAGCATTTCATGTATCACCCTTATTTCATTACTTACCAGTTGTGTCGGCTACGTTGATGGCGGCGGCGGAGCCGTTGTCGTAGGGCCGCCAGGTCCCGTGATTTTTGGCGGCGATTATGGCCATGGCCACGACGTCCGTGGCTGGAGTCACCGGGGTTATGAGAGCCGTCACCATCATTAAACAAGGCGAATGAAGCATCCTATGAAATCTTCCACTTACTTCCAGGCCCTGGTGGCCCTTGCCCTTTGTACTTTGTCCTTGAATCTGCGCGCAGATGATTCGGCCGGCGCGCCGGCGGCGGACCAGAAAACGTTTAGCTCGCCGAATGAGGCTGTCAATGCCTTGCGCGCCGCCGTGGAGGCCGGGGACCAGGACGCATTGGCCCAAATCTTCGGACCGGATTATAAATCGCTGAAGACGGGCGACAAAGTGCAGGACGCCAACAATACCCGCCACTTCGCCCTCGCAATGTCCGAAAGCTGCACCCTCGAAAGGGAAAGCGATAATCGCGTGATTGTGGATGTGGGAACCAACGATTGGCCAATGCCGGTCCCGCTGGTTGAAACCAATGGGCAATGGTTTTTTGATACGGCGGAAGGGAAAGAGGAAATCATAGATCGGCACGTTGGCCGGGACGAACTGACGGCCATTGGCGTTTGCCGGGCCTACGTGGAGGCGCAACGGCAATATGCGGCCATGAATGGCGGTATGTATGCGCAAAAATTCAAGAGCAGCCCTGGCAAAAAGGACGGACTCTATTGGCCGGCAGCCGACGGCGAAACGCCCAGTCCGTTTGGGGCTTTGGTCGCAGAGGCGCAAGCGGAGGGCTACGGTCACCATCACGGCGCCGGGCCGCATCCGTTCCACGGCTACTATTTCAGGATATTGACCCGGCAGGGCGCCGCCGCGCCCGGCGGAAAAAAGGATTACTTGAACGGGGACGATTTAAGCGGAGGCTTTGCCCTGGTGGCTTACCCGGAAAAATGGGGCGAGTCCGGCATTATGACTTTTATCGTCAACCAGGAAGGCCAGGTGTTTCAGCAGGATTTTGGAAAAAAATCGACGCGCATCGGCGCCCACATGAAGGAATATAATCCGGACCCCAATTGGTCCATTGTTCAGGACCAGGGGATTATTGATGCCATTTCGGAGAAACCATAAACGCCTCACGCAAAGGGCGCAATGGGCGCAACGTATTTCTCTTTGCGGCCTTTGCGGCCTTGGCGTGAGAAACTTAACCGCATGGTTACGGCAACGGGAGATGGATGGGTAGTCAGAGCGTCCTTACGTCAACTCCTACGCAGGGCGATCCGTTATGGCGTGGTCGGGCGGGAGGGGGTCGCCGTGCCAGATTTGTTGGGAAGTCCAGGGCGCCGGCGGGGCGCTCCAGAACTGGTCCGCAGGAGGCAATCCCAGGGGCAATAACGCGGTTGCGCAAAGATAGAGGCTGCCGGTCGAAATATACTCTTCCGCCAGCGACGGTTGATGGCCGCAAAATCCAATTTGCAGCCAGCCCTTTTCGTCAAAGGTTCCGGGCGCATCCATCATTTTTCGAATCACCGCAGTGAGAGCGCACCGGACTTGTTCCGGCTTGACGCGCGGCGGCAATTCCCCCATGAGCGCAATTTGCGCGAGCAGATGGAACGCTCCAAACCGATACGTCGTTGAACGTCCGACGGATGGAAAGGTGCCGTCCGGCGCAATGAACCGCTCCTGAATTTCCGCATACCGCCGCGCCCGCACCAACTCAGTTTGGTATGTCGGCTCAAAATCTTTGTCCTGTTCCTTCAGAATATTCAACACATCCAACAGCATGGGGTGAATGACAAAGCTGTTGTAGTAATCCCAATGAAAATATTCTCCGTCGCCATACGCCCCGTCGCCTTTGTACCAAGAGAGCATGTGAGCGACGCAATCTTCGTAACGCTCTTTCACCGTCGTTTCGCCCATGGTGTGCAGGGCGGCTTCAACCGTGGCGGCGAACATGACCCAATTGTTGCTCTCCGGCGTGCGAATTTTTCGCGACGATTTGAGCGCCGCGACGACCTGGCCCTGGATGCGCGGCTCGCACGATTGCCAGAGCGCGGCCGGGGCGCGCAAAATGCCCTGGGCCAAAAACGCCGCATCCACGAGCGGCTGCCCGCCATGATCGAAATTCATAAAATCAGGCGAGTGCCGGTCGGTGGCAGCATCCAGCGAAACACAGGCAAGTTGCGCAAATTTGGCCTGCAGTTCTCTTTCGTCGTCATCCAGACCGGTTGCCACCAACCAAGGTGCAAGCCCCGCCGTCAGCCGGCCAAAGGCTTCGAGATGCGTATAGGGCTTTCGGCGGGCGGGATTGGTGGCTTCGACCGGCATCGTTTTTTTGAGTTGCCGTCGCGACAGATTTTCCAATACGGGCCCGGCAAGCTTTTGCATGACGGCCAGCCAATACGCGCGATCGGAAGTTGTGGCGGCCGGCAGCGCCGTGGTTTGCGCGAGGGAAGCAATTGACCCCATTCCGGCGACGCCCGCAACGCCCATGGCGGCGGCGGATTTGAGAAATTCACGGCGATTGCCCATAACGTTGGCTGTTGGAAAAACCAAAATGCCGGTTCCTTGCAAAAATTGAAATCAAAAATTTGGGAGAAATTGAGGGAGCGCGGCTTAGCGCAAAAGCGCGAAGGTTGAAAAGACGCAAGTTAGGATTCGGCCAATAATTGTTTGGATCGATCATCGTCGTTATTCGCACAATTCTCCCCTGCCCTCTCCCGTTGGGAGAGGGAGAATAGTCGCCCGGCAGCTCGATAGGTCGAGCTGCCTGGATGGTTCCTGAATTAAATGCGCGACCGTTTCCGGGGGGAAGTCCGAGAGCGAGGTTTGCCCAATTGGCCCGATAGCGGATTCGCGCTATTCCCCCATGGCTCCCCGGCGTTTCGGCATGTCAGTGCTGCGACTGGTCCCGCAGACGGGACCCAGTGGCGCTCCGATAATGGCAGTCGTTCGCAATACGACGTTTGACTGATTGTGATACGCAGTGGTATTCGTCAATAAAGGCTGGTTCATTATGCTCGCGTGGCCTGGCCGACGCCGGCAAATTTATGCCTAAGAAAAAAATTAACCACGCAGACCCTCTTCCGCTATACAAGAACCGCGCCGCTCCGGCGGCCCGCCGCGTCGCGGATTTGCTGGCACGGATGACGCTGGAGGAAAAGGCGGCGCAGATGAGGTGCGTTTGGCAGCAGAAGTCCGAAAAGCTTTTGGACGCGCGGGGTCATTTTGATTTTGCCAGGGCCCGGGCCGCGTTCAAAGACGGCCACGGGATTGGGCAAGTGGGCCGCCCCAGCGACGCGGGGGCGAATCCCGCCACACCGGCGGACGGCAAAACGGCGCGCGGCATGGCGGAATTGACCAACGCCATCCAAAAATTTTTTCTGGAGAATACGCGGCTGGGAATCCCGGTTTTTTTTCACGAAGAATGCCTTCACGGCCACGCGGCCAGGGATGGCACCAGTTTCCCGCAGCCGATTGGGCTGGCAGCGACGTTCAATCCCGAGCTGGTCGAAAAATTGTTCACCATGACGGCCCGGGAAACGCGCCTGCGCGGCGCGCACCAGGCGCTCACGCCGGTGGTGGACGTGGCACGCGACCCACGCTGGGGGCGCGTCGAAGAAACCTACGGGGAAGATCCGTTCCTCAACACGCAACTGGCCATGGCCGCGGTGCGCGGGTTTCAAGGCGACGGCCAATTCAAAAATAAAGACCGCGTCATCGCCACGCTGAAACATTTCGCCGCGCACGGCCAGCCCGAATCGGGCATGAATTGCGCGCCGGTGAATATCTCCGAGCGCGTACTGCGCGAAACGTTTTTGCGTCCCTTCCGCGATTGCATCCAAAAAGCCGGCGCGGTCAGCGTCATGGCCAGCTATAACGAAATTGACGGCGTGCCTTCGCACGCCAACCGCTGGCTCCTCCACGACGTGTTGCGGAAGGAATGGGGTTTCAGAGGCTTTGTCGTTTCGGATTACTATTCCATTTGGGAACTGCATGAGCGCCCGGACACGCACGGGCATTTTGTCGCCAAAGACAAACGCGAGGCGTGCGCTCTCGCGGTCAAAGCCGGCGTGAACATCGAATTTCCCGAGCCGGATTGTTATCTACACCTCGTTGAACTGGTCCGCAAAAATATTCTTCGTGAATCGGACCTGAATGAACTCGTAGCGCCGATGCTGTTTTGGAAATTTCAGATGGGTTTATTTGACGACCCGTTCGTGGACCCCGGGGAAGCCGAAAACTTTGCCGGGTCGGAACCGAATCGCGAACTGGCTCTCCAGGCAGCGCGCGAAACCATCACGCTGCTCAAAAACGAAAACGGGCTGCTGCCGCTCGATGCGGCGAAAATGAAAACCATCGCCGTGATTGGCCCCAACGCCAATCGGGTACTGCTCGGCGGTTATAGCGGCGTTCCGAAACACAACATGACGGTGCTGGATGGCATCCGCGCAAAAGTGAGCGGTCGCGTGAAGGTGACTTTCAGTGAAGGCTGCAAAATCACGCGGGATGGCGGCTCATGGCAGCGGGATGAAGTTTTTTTGAGCGATCCGGCCGAAGACCGCGAGCAAATTCGCGAAGCGACCATCGTCGCGAAAGACGCGGACGTAATCATATTATGCCTGGGCGGCAATGAGCAGACGTCGCGCGAAGCCTGGTCGCTCAAACACATGGGCGACCGCGCCAGTCTCGAGTTGCTCGGGGCGCAAAATGCACTGGCGCGGACGATGATTGCGACGGGGAAACCGGTGATCGTTTTGCTTTTTAACGGGCGGCCGCTGGCCATCCATTTTCTCGCGGAAAATGCTCCAGCGATATTCGAGTGCTGGTATCTGGGACAGGAGTGCGGCCGCGCGGTCGCCGACCTTTTATTCGGCGACTTTAACCCGGGCGGCAAGTTGCCCATTACGATTCCGCGCTCGGCCGGTCATCTGCCCGCGTATTACAACTACAAACCATCGGCACGGCGCGGCTATTTGTTCGACGAGGTTTCGCCGTTGTTTCCGTTTGGTTTCGGCCTGAGTTACACCCGATTCGAATTTAAAAACCTCCGGCTCGCGAAGAAAAAAATCAAACGCAACGAGCGGACAAAGGTTTTAGTAGAGGTCACGAACGCCGGCCAGCGCGCCGGGACGGAGACGGTTCAGCTTTATATCCGCGATCTGGTCAGTTCGGTGACCCGGCCGGTGAAGGAGCTTAAAGGTTTTCAAAAGATTTTCCTCGAAACCGGCGAGACCAAAACGGTCGCCCTCGAGATCACACCCGAATCGCTCGCTTTTTACGACATCCATATGAAATACACCGTCGAGCCGGGCGAATTTGCCATTCAGTTGGGCAATTCCTCGCGCGACACAGATTTGCAGAAAACGATCCTGACGGTGATTTGAAATGCCGGGAAATTCCTTTGGTTTGCCGAATAAAAAGCATGAACTTGGCGCCGCAAAAACTTTCCTTTGGTGAAAAGGCCGGCTATTCCGCCGCGGACGCCGCCGCGAATTTCGTCTTCATGACGATGATTCTGTTCCAGACGAATTTTTACACGGACGTCTTCGGCCTGACGGCGACGGCGGCCGCGGCGATTCTGTTGTGGCCGCGGCTTTGGGACGCCGTGGCCGACCCGGTGGTGGGCATTCTGGCCGACCGAACCAACACCCGGTGGGGCAAATTCCGCCCGTGGATTTTGTTCACCGCCGTTCCGTGGGCCGTCATCATGATTTTGGCTTACACGACGCCCAAAGGCTGGAGCATGGGCGCGCTCATCGCCTACGCGGCGGTGACGAACACGTTGCTGATGTCCATTTACTCGATGAACAATATGCCTTACGGCGCGCTCGGCGGCGTGATGACCGGAGACATTCAGGAACGGGCGAAACTCAATTCGTTCCGGTTCATGGCCGTGAACGCCGCGCAATTCATCGTGGGCGGATTCACCCTGCCGCTCGTGGCGAAAATTGCCGCCGGCCACGCTGGAAACCAGCCGGTGACCCTGGCCGACCGTCAATATGGCTGGCACTTGACCATGACGGTTTGGGCAGTGCTTTGCCTGGTCCTGTTTCTCATTACCTTCGCCACGACGCGCGAACGGATTCAGCAGGTGACCACGGAAAAATCGCCGCCGGGGCAGGACTTCCGCGATTTGCTAAAAAATAATCCGTGGAAGGTGATGTGGTGCTGGACGCTGGCGCATTTTGCGATTCTCTCGTTTCGCGGCGGCGCGCTTTACAATTACTACCACCACTACGCCGATAAAACCGCGATGTTTCATGTTGCGCAAAAATTGGGCCTCGTCGTTGCGGCGGGCGGGACGGTTTCCGGCTGGCCGGGCAGTCTGCTGGATACGTTCGGCTATCTCGTTCGCGGCGACCAAACATCGTCCAATGTCGCCGACGTTTTCAACAGCCTCATCAACATGCTGAGCACCGGCATCACCATTTTGGTGATTTTGATTTCGCCGCCCCTGGCGAAGCAATTCGGCAAGAAGGCCGTGGCCGTGGCCGGATTTTTCTTTTCCACGTTGAGCGCCCTGGCTTTTTACTTTTTGTCACCGTCCAATGTGGGAGGGATGATTGCTTTGACGGCTTTCGGCTCGATTGTCTATGCGCCGACCATTCCGCTCACATGGGCGATTTTCGCCGACGTGGCGGATTATTCCGAATGGAAAGTCGGCCGCCGCTTTACCGGCATGGTATTTGCAACGATTGGGTTCGCGTTAAAATCCGGGCTCGCCCTCGGCTCGGCATCGTTCCTTTGGATTATGGCCGGCTTTTTCCATTACGACACAAAACTGCCGAACGCGCCGGAAGCGGTAGCCGGCTACCGTGTGTGCAGCGGCATTGGCGTGGGGATTCTGTTTGGCATCTGCACGATTTTGCTGGCTTGTTACTCGCTTAACCGCCGCTTGACGATTCAAATGGCGGACGAACTCGCCGAACGCCGCAAGACAGTCATTACCGCCCCTGCCCTGACATCATGAAGATTTTTTCCGCGCCACTGATTTTGCCGCTGGTGCTGTTGACCGGCTACGCGGCCAAATCCCAGACCAACCTGCCGCCAATAACCTTGAAGGAGGCTTTCCAAAATGATTTCGTTATTGGCGCAGCCATCAACGCATCCGTTATTTGGGAAAAAAACGCCGCCGAAGTTGCCCTGGTGAAACGGCAATTCAATTCCATCTCGCCGGAAAACGTTTTGAAATGGGAATCGGTTCATCCGGAACCGGGGATTTATGATTTTCAAGCCGCGGACCGTTATGTGCAGTTCGGCCTGGCCAACAAAATGTTCATTGTGGGTCATAATCTGATCTGGCATCACCAAACGCCGGATTGGGTGTTCCGCGACAATAGTGGAAACTTTGTTGATCGCAACACGCTCCTGGGCCGAATGCGCGACCATATTTTCACGGTCGCAGGCCGTTACCGGGGGAAAATCAACGGATGGGACGTGGTCAACGAAGCGGTGGACGAGAACGGCGAGTTGCGCGACTCGCCGTGGCGTAAAATCATTGGCGATGATTATATTGCCAAAGCGTATGAATTTGCCCACGAGGCCGATCCGCAAGCGCAGCTCTACTACAATGACTTCGACCTCGAATCGCGGCGCAAGCAGAAAGGTGCGATTGCCTTGATTAAACAATTACAGGCGCAAGGCGTAAAAATCACCGGCGTTGGTTTGCAGGAACACGATACCTTGAAGCAGCCATCCTCACGTCGCGTGGACCAAACCATTTCGACGTTTGAGAAGCTTGGGCTCAAAGTGATGATTACCGAATTGGACGTGAATGTCTTGCCCTCGCCGACGAAGCGATTGGACGCGGAGGTCTCGAGAAACTTTCAGTCCAGCCCTAAATGGGATCCCTACACCAACGGCCTGCCGGATCCTGTGCAGCGGCAACTGGCGCGGCGGTACGCGGATTTATTTTCAGTTTTTTTGAAACATCGCGAATGCATCAGTCGCGTGACCTTTTGGGGCGTCACAGACGGGGATTCGTGGCTCAATACCTATCCGATTCGAGGGCGCACGGACTACCCTTTGCTCTTTGACCGCGCAGGCAAAGGCAAACCGGCGTTTGAAGCCGTTTTGAAAATCGCGCAGTCCCAAAAGGTGGCGGCAAATACGTCGCGGGAGGAATCAAGCGCGGCGCATTACTAAGAACCCGGAGCGTCTATAGTTACATGTTTAACATGAAAATTCGTTACCACATTCGCTTTGCCAGGAAAAAGAGCGGCCAGATTAGTGAAAGCTATTGGTTCCCGAAGAATGTGCCTGGAATCGTCGACCTTCAAACTGAGAAGCGTCTTCGTAGGAAGGAACAATTCAACTGAGGCTCCGCCGCCTGCTGAGTAGGGCGGCTTTCCTTTGACCAACCAAGAGACGTAGTAAATTGGTGTAAAAGTGTGTTTCGGCAACTCGCCTATCCGCACGTTATTCCAATAGGGGTCCACAGCAACGGCGGCTTCATAATCACGATTGAGCCCTGCAACATCCATGTGGACGGCGTCCAGCCACTGCGTCGCCAGTTGATATGCCGCGTTTGTATCAAATAAGCTAAGAGGCCATTCATACTGCTCCGCGTAGCCACGGCATCGGTCATCAATTTTAGTCACCGTAATGTCGCTAAACTTCAGATCTCTTTCAGCCCCATAGACGTAATTAGCGGTTGAGACATTGCCCAAAGATCCCTCAGAATACGCAAATCCAAATGGAGAAATGTACGCCCGAACCAGATTCGATGCTGTAATGGGAATATTTTCCTTCAAGTTCAAATCCAAGGCCACCTCGTTTGCCTCTTTCAACAAAGAATCGAGCACACACCTCTGGTATTGGATACTCGTAAACCCAGGATCTAGAAATAAAATATTTCCGTTCGTATCGACGATTCTCGGAATACTTGCCGGCAGCTCCTTCCCGCCCCAACTCACGTCCGGTATAATCGATTGGCTGTATGCAAAAGCCTGAGTCGCAAAGAGGAAAGTGCCTGCGATTGCGACACCGCGCAAATTCTTGAATATTTGTCTGGGCAGCATGCGTCTTGTCATTTTCTGAGCCCTGACCTTTGACCGGGCACCGGAATCCGATGTTCGCGCAATTGCCGCGTCACGCCCGAGGGCCCATCCGGCGTCAGCAGGATTTGTAGCCATCAACATCCTTGAAATCAATGACGTATTTCGCGCCATCGGCCAGGGTGATTTCCGCTCCGGCCACCGAACCGGAGGGCATGACGTCCCGCAACTGAATATCCTTCAATGGATCCAATTCCTCTTTTGTCCAATCAGTATCGTCAGTCTTGTGCAACATCACGGTAATCCTCAATTCCATCGCCGGATTTTTGGCCGTTCGTTTGCAATAAGCGAACAGGACGGTGCTGTCGTCAGCTTCCGCGTTGAAACCGCGATGCACTTTGGATTGCACACCATCCCAGCCGTGATAGGCAATCAGCGCGAGCTTTCGCCCCGGAATCGAGGCGATGAGAACTTTTCGTGTTCCCTCTTCAAAATACCGCACGGCGGCCCTTTGGCCCTCAACGTGCGGCAGGCCAAAGTGGCCCAGGGTCAATTCGTGTTCAAAGGCCAGCCGGGAACGGTCAACGCGAATGACCCCGCCTGGAATTGTGATTTCGGCCAGGTCAATGATATATCCCACTCCGTTATTTGGCGGCTTGCGCATTAACAACTGGCGGTACAGCACACCTTCGCGCACGCCGTTGAAGAGGATGCTTTGTGAAGTCGTATAAGCCGTGTTTTTTGAGGCGGCATTATCCACGGCGCGGCCCGTCAGGTAAAAGTTGATGTCCGCGCCGCGCAGGTCGCGCGGATCCAGGCTGCGAAAACAATATTCCTGGGCGGTGCCGCCCTGAGGATTGTGGTCCTCCCAGGGAAAGTGGGTATTGAACACCAGCTTGGAATAATTGTGATCATCGTCATACACTTTGCCGGAAATGATTTCTGAAGCGCCGCTGCTCCCGTGACTCACCAGGACGAGGCCCGGTTTTTCCAGAACGATGCGCCGGGAATTTTTTCCGAGCGCGGTCCACGAACCATCGTTTTCTTTCGCGGTCCAAAACGGTGAATGGGGCGGCAGGGCCAGCGCGATAAACGGCAGAAACATGATGAACGGGCTGGCGGGACAACTGTAATTTTGAATGGCAAATTCGCGGTGGCCGTAGAAACCCAGGCTCGGAATATCATTTTCATAAAAATCTTCCCGGGCGGTAAACTGCAGGATGGAACCCGAGCACAGCCGCCTGGCCCATCCGGGGTCCATGGGCGGTTCGGAATTGAGCATGAAGGAGGCGGGAAAGCCGCCGGAAATCCAAAGGCGATAACAAATGCTGCGCGCCCACATGTTGATAAACCCGTTGCGGCCGAAGAAATTTGCGTAGGTTTTGAACAAGTCGTGGAAACTCTTCTCCAGCACGGCGGCGATTTCGGGATAATACCGGTGGCCAAACGCGCGATTCCAAATCGTGCCATAGACCACAAACAGGCTGATCGTGTAATAATTATAGCTTTGCTCCAAATACCAGCCATTGCCCGCGTGATAGGAAGCAATCCAGAGCAGATGGCTTTTCAGCAATTCATCATCAATGGGATATCCGTTTTTTTTCAGGAAGGAGAGCGCGCAAATGTTGAACAGCCGCCAATTGTTCTGGGTGGTCCGGTGATGCGCCCATTTGGAAATAGTCACGGCCATTTCGTCACGCTGCCTTTTCTCAAGATGCGGCCATAACACATCCGGCATCACGAGCATGGTCTTGGTCCAGCCGCCAAATTCACAGGTGAATTGATAGGTGGCGTCCGGCAAATCCTCCGGCAGTGGCAGGCTGTTCGCGTGTCCCGGTGTCAGCCCATGGTAAAAGTGACGGCAGTAGTAGTCGCGCAGTTTGATACCGCGGACGCTGATTTCCGGGTCCACATGCATGAGCGGCGCGGCCAAATTAAAGGTGCGTTCCAGGGCTTCAAACTCGTGCGAGCGGTGGCGCCAGGGCGGATCATTCGGCTGCGGATACGATTTGCCGGGAACCAACGGGAACACAATCGGCGAATCAAACGATTTCACATGGCGGAACGCCCGCTCCAAAACATATTTGGCGCAATCAATGTAATGTTGCCGGGTCATTCCGGTCAACGGACTCAAGTTGAAGTCAGGATTTGTTACTTCAAACGCTTTTTTCATACATTAATTACTGCGAGGAAACCAGCGGCGCGCCCTCACGATGAAAACTTTCCGGAGGCCCAAAATAACTGGGCCTGACACCGCCCGTGTTGACTACAATTTTTTCAAGCACGACGCCCGGATCAACCATCCAGATTTTGAGCGTGTGATATCCCGGCACAGCGAGCGTATCGGTGGATTGGACGCAACGGCAATTGTTTTCTACCGATTCCTCCCAATCGCGATTGCCATTTTTCGCCTGGAAATCCGCCGGGACAATCGTCACGACCTGCGGCGCTTCGTCGTCGAAGGAAACGGCATAACGCAACGGACGATGGGGAATGAAATTCAACGTCGGCCCTACCGTGGCGCCGACTTCGATGATGCCGGAATGGAACAGATACATTTTGTATTCGAGGCACGGTGAATTTTTTTGAGGCGTCGCTTCAACATAATCCGGCCCGTCCGCGCGCATCGCAGAAAGCGTGTTGCCATAACCGGGAATTTTGATCCAGCGATTATCGCCGGAATCGAAATTTTTTGTGAAATGTTCCGCCTCGATGGAAACCCAGCCATCGCTTTCGGCAAAACCCTGCAACGAATCGCGCGTGGGTTCGGATGGATTGAAGGCAGTAATTTCCACGGTAACGTCACTGCCCGCGCCGGAGATTTTTATTTCACCACTGCTGGTACCGTACGGGATTTTAGCCCAGTTCACGCTCACCCAAATACGCTGGTCGGTTTTAACTTTGGCTCTCATTTGACTTAAAACAATCCAGGGCGCGCGCCTTGTCGCGGAAAATTTAAATGGCGTTTTGCCCTTGTTGAAGACGTCAATGAAGCGGCGCTGGCGCCCGAAGGAATCAAACTGCGGCAACGAAACCTGTCCATGGGTCACCGCCAGGTCCGAATTTTCCACGACCACACCCATCGCCGCGACATCCGGCACTTTGACTTCGGCCAGGTGGATGGCATCCAAATTGTTTCGTGGCGGCTCGTTCCAACCGGTGTAACCGATAAACGGCTGGTCCATGAAATGGTTCCATTTGCCGCCGGCCAGGCGCGTGTTGAAATCATTCACCAGGTTCGTTTCAGCGGCAAACAATTCGCGAGTCTTGATCGCGAAAGCGTCTGCGCTGGCGCGGCCTTGTTTGGCATATAGATGGTTCTTTGCGGCCGCGAGGTACATGGCGTTCAATTGCGCGCAGGCTTTCACGGGAAACAAAACCAGTTCGTAATAGGCGTCGCGGTCTTTTGCCGGCAGTTTGTCTTCCAAAGCCTCCGCTTTTGCCGCGAGAGCTTCGTAAGAATCCGCCACCTTGTCAAACTCCCCGTAATTCACGAGGCTGTAAGTGTTCGCATCCAGCAACTCCGGTTTGCGGCGGCCGTTGAATTTAGTATAGGCCGAAATCATCGCGGCAATTTCATCCGCGTATTTCGGCCCAAATTGGCGTTCCGCCCACATCTGCGTGTATTTGTCCAAATTTTCATTCGTCCAACGCGAGGGGTCCCAGGCGAAGTCCAAAAAAAACTCCAGGGGCAATTCGTAGCCTTTGAGATGGCCGACGTTGACGATCCAAATCCGGTCCGCGCCGTATTGTTTGGCCAATGAAAGCTGGTCCCGGATTTTGGGAATGGGATTGGCATTGACCCACTGGTAATTGCGCGGGCCGCCGTGATAATCAAAATGGTAATAGATTCCGGCGCCGCCGCCACGCCGACGCTCGTCCGCGGCGGGCACACGGCGCAAATCGCCCCAATTGTCATCGGCCCATAACAGGGTCACATCGTCCGGCACGCGCAAGCCTTCGTCATAAAAATTCTGCACTTCTTTATAGAGGCACCACGCCTGGGGAATTTTGGTCAAATCGGGATTCATTTCCTCCGAAAGAATTTTTCTCTGAAGACCGACAATTTGCTCGGTCAAATCCTTTCCAATTGGGAGGCCGCTGTCGTTTTCGGCGCGCAGGCCGAGCGTGATGATGCTCTCGAAGTTTTTGTTGCGCCGGATTCCCTCCCGCCAGAATTGCCGCAGCACCGGTTGCTGGTTTGTGTCGTTATAATTCCAATCACCGTATTTCATTCCGGGACCGCGATCCCATTCCTTTTGCGCGCGCAGCATGGGCTCCTGGTGGGACGTGCCCATCACAATGCCATATTCGTCGGCCAGGCGCGGATTCTCCGGGTCGTCCTCGTTAAAGGCATTGTTCCACATGGCCGGCCAGAGATAATTAGCCCGGAGGCGGAGCATCAATTCAAAAAGATTTGTGTAAAAGCCGCGGCCATAATTGGCCACATCGGGCATTCCGGCAACCGAGCCGTATCGGTCGCGAACCCAGTTCGATAAATCCGGGGCTTCGTCATTGAGAAAAATGCCGCGATACTTCACAGATGGAGGTCCTTGAATAAATTTGCCGGCTTTCACGAATATCCGGCGGTGATGTTCGGGCGGAACGTCGGCCCAAAAATACCAGGGCGAAACGCCGATTTGGTCGGACAGATCATAAATGCCATAAATCGTCCCGCGCTGGTCGCTGCCGCAAATAACGAGGGCATTTGTAATTCCCGGCAAAGGCTGCGGCACAACCTGAAGGAAAAACGATTCCCACTTGCCGGCGATGTCCACAGGGTCAATTTTTTTTGCCTGAACGAGCCGGTCTATGATTTTGCTTTGCCCCAGCGTGCCTATGAGAATGACGTTTGCGCCGGAAATGGGTTCGCCGCTCATTACCGCCGGCGCGATGCCGGTCACGCGTGAAAGATCCGTTCGCAATTCGTTCGCGGCAATCACCACGCCGGCAAAATCATTTGAATCCACGCAAATCGCGGCGACGGATTTATTCCGGCAAAGCGGGAACGCGCCTTTTTGCGCCGAGGTCATGACATATTGGGGTTCTCCGAGCGCGTAAGCGCGGCTTGCGAGCGCGGCCACAAGCAGGAGCGGCAAAATTCTCCACAATTCCTTGCGGCAGGTCATAAATTACGGCTGCGCCGCCACCCGTGGATGAGGCGGCCAGACGCGAAACTCGCCTCCGCAATGTAAAAGTCCCATCATGTACAAAAGACCGTCGTAGTAGCGGTATTTTCCGGAAGGTACCGGAGTCTTCCAAAGTTCCTCAACATATTTATTGGCATTTGGCCGCGTGGCAGCGAGGGCGGCCACGGAATTCATCGCAATCAGTCCCGGCGAATGATCACGGGAAAGACGCCAGCCATCCAGCGTGAATTGATTCCCATACTGTGGAAAATTCCGGTCGAAAAACGCCAGCAACGTATCGCTCAACTCCTGTTCGCGCGTGTCCGCCTGCCACCACGACCAGTCCACCGACCAATTCATGGCTACGCGCCAGGCGTCGAAGCGGAAATCCGCCGAGCCGGGGTGCTGCGGTGACGCCCGCGGCTGGCCGTCGAAATTCGCGTAGTCCGGCGCCAACCCGGTGGCCGGATACGTTGCGCGCTGGAAGAAATTACGGCTGGCGAGCGCGGCATCGTGCCAGAACGCACGGTCCGGCGCGGGTCCCCACTGCGACCACAATTCATAAAACGCGGGCAGTTGATAAGATGGGTCCGTATAGTTGTCGTTCTCAACGTCGGCCGTGAAACGAACCATTTTTTGGTCCGCGTCAAACAGCGCCACGGCGGTTCTCGTTCCGCGAACCGTTTTTCCGGTGATTTGCCTGCGATGCTTCAGGTTGGAGAGCAGGCGCTCCGCTTCCGCCTGGTAATTGTAAATGCCGTTGCCATCACCCCAGCGGCCGGACGCGAAGAATAGCGACGTGACGAAATATTCCTCGCCGTCAGGCGCCGGCATTTCGTCATTGGGCTCGCCATTGGTTTGGACCGACCAGGAAAAATAGCCAAACGCCGGATGATTTGTCGCGCCGTGATACATGTAGGCGTTCGCCCAATTCCACAAAGCGTCAAATTCCGCCTTCCGGTCCAATTGGACGGCAATCATCATGCCGTAGGACACGCCTTCGGAACGCACGTCGTGGCTGGCCACGTCAAAGATGTAGGCGAGCGGGCCGTTGGCATTGGCGCCGGCGGGAAAATAAACGGCCTGGCTCGCCGCGTCGCCATGGAATAATTGCTCAAAGGCGGAGTCTATTTTCTGCTTGATCTCGGGCGGCGCGTGGCCCACTTCGGCAAACAGGTCCCGATAGTTTCCGGTGACGACCGCGCCGCCGGGAGTCTGCGCGCCGCCGGCAATCGCGAAGCCAAGCAATGGAATCACCAGGCAGGAAAGAAGGCCTTTTCCCTTTGGCGCGTGGCGATGGTGATTCATTTTGGGCTTAGCGAGGTTGAGGAAGGAATGCATTTTTCCATCAAATTCAGAAACATCGGGAGCTCGTGGCGGCTAAGTTTACTTTGAGACGGCATGTTTCAACG
Organism: Verrucomicrobiia bacterium; assembly: GCA_030038175.1. Lineage (GTDB taxonomy): Bacteria > Verrucomicrobiota > Verrucomicrobiia > Limisphaerales > UBA11358 > UBA11358. The sequence goes on along the minus strand of JASHPN010000234.1, from coordinate 20,815 downwards.
GTGTTAACCAGTTTTGAGGCTCCAACATTTACGAAATTTTAAACAGTTTAGTTACCCCTCGGTCTCGAACAATACGACATTTATCGTATAATCTTCGTCTCTACCATGTTCCTGCTATCAATATACGACATTTGTCGGATGGAAGAACTTCCGGGATTTTGACATGGTATGGGCAATGTCCCAGCGAAACGTCGAGTCAAAACCCCGTGGCCCGCGGGGAATAGGGTTTTTGTCAGCCATTGTCACAGCCGGCCGTTTCAAGGCGGGCTGCCCTGCCGCCATTGCAGGAAAGACCAGAGAATAGAACAACCGAAAATTCCAACCTATGAAATCAGAAACCTGTCACAAAGATCTATCTGCCAAGACATATCGCTCTGCCCATGCGAATCAATGCGGACGACTGGTTCCGGCGCTGGCTGTCTGTTTCGGGCTCCTGGCGGTTACGTCGAATTCCAGAGCTGACTATTGTGTTTTGACGGCGTCTGATACCTCCGGACAAGATTCTTTCCTTAACGCGCAAAATTGGAGTCCGAACGAGGCGCCCGGCCCCAATACCACGAACTTCACCCTGGGTTTTTCGTTGCGAACGCCTACCGATGGGAACAATCATATTTTTCTGGGCGCCTCCCTGACCTGTTCCAACGCGGCTGCCGCCCAGTTCCCCAACGTGAGCGTCGTATGCAAGGACACTGGCGGAGCCACCATTACCATCACAAATCTGACTATGCTGGCCGGCAGCGGCATTGGGAATGGGAACAACCAGGGCATTGGCCAAATTTGTTCGATCGCGGGGAACATGAATGTTCTAGGGGATATCAATTTGAGTGATATCAATACAGCTCCTCGTTATATCGGTATCGCTTCCACTCTGAGCGGCACGGGCTCCATCACCAATGAATGCTTTGTGATCTATAGCGGTAACAATATCAATTTCACGGGACCGCTGGTCGCCATAACCAGCATAAGCAGTTCAGCCTATAGTGGAACGATCATCGTCACCAATGAAGCCGCCATGGGCGGCAACCCGGCCGCCTTCAACGCCGCGCAATTGTATTTGAATGGCGGCACCTTCGCGCCTCAGGCCGGTTTCGCCCTGGATCATGCCAATGCCGGCGTCACCATTGGCCCGGCCGGCGGATGGTTCAGCATCCCCTCGGGATCGACCCTCACCAATGAAGAGCCGCTGGCCGGTTCGGGCACGCTGCAATTGACCAACCTGGGAACGGTCCTGTTCACGGGATCCGCGGCGAGTTTCACCGGAACTTTAGCAGTAAACGCCGGCGATTTCATCGTGGGCAACAGCGGTTCTCTTTCCGCCGCGAATACCATCTCGGTCCAAAGCGGGGCGACGCTTGATGTTTCAGCCGCGGGATTGTCCATGGTCAGCGGCGAGACTCTCACCGGAAACGGCATCGTGATCGGATCGGTCACAGCCGGCGCCGGCGGCACAGTCGCCCCGGGGAACGGGACGGCGGGAACATTGACGATTAGTGGCAACGTAACCCTGAGCAATGGTACGACGAATAAATTTTATTTTGCGGCGACTAATTCGGTAATTGCCGTCGGCGGCAATTTTTCCGCCAGTGGCGTGACTACCATCCAACTCGGCAGTATCCCGGCGGTGGGCACCTATCCTTTGATAACGGTCGGGGGCACGTTGGGAGGGTCCGCGGCTAATTTTAAGGTTGCGGCTCTTTCCACCCGGTCTAAGAGCTATGTCATCTCTTATGACAACATTGGAAACCGTGTTTTGCTGACGGTATCCACCAACGGTTCAGCGGCGAATCTCGTTTGGCAGGGAGACACTGTGAGTGGGACCAACAACGTCTGGAATATTGATACCACCTCAAATTGGCTGAACGGCGCCAATGCGGATGTTTATTATGATGGCGACATAGTGAACTTTACCGACCTGGGCGGTTCCAATCAACCTACCCTGGATGTTGTCGTCAATCCTGGCGGTGTGTATTTCAATTCCAGCAGCAACTATACATTGACCACCCTTACGGGCGCAGGGGACATCGCCGGTTCGACCAGTATGACTATAGGCGGACCGGGAACCGTCACTGTTTCCGTGACGAACACTTACACGGGAGGAACCATCGTTACCAATGGCACGTACTTGCCGGGTGTGGCCCAGGCATTGGGTTTTCCTTCGGGCGCGACGCCTTTGGCTTCTGTTTCAGGCGCCGGCGTTTTCAACATCAACGGCCTGGCCCTCGATTCCGTCTATACCAATGCCATCCAGGTTAACGGCAATGGGCCCAGCGCGACCCAGGGGGCGATTGATAATACGACCGGCGGGTTGACCACCGGCGGCGGCGATGTCGGCATTGCGACACTGACCCTGACTGGGAATTCCACCGTCAGCGCGTCCGATAACTGGCAGATCGGCCTCACCGGACTGGGTATCGTCGGAAACGGCTACACGTTGACAAAAATTGGCGGCAGCTCCACGTTGAACTATCTCTACTTGAGAACAAATTCGGTAAGCCCGCTGGGCAACTTTATCATAGCCGGCGGCGGGGTGCTGTTCTGGGACAACGCGAGCGCCGTGGGGCTTGCCACACCGATTACTCTGACCAACGGCGGAACGATTGACACGTGGAATCCGGCGACCCAATATGCCGGCCTGACCTTCTACAATCCGATCATCGTAAGCGATCCGGTGAATGGCGGGTGGATTTTGAATCGCCGCACACCTTATGATCATCCTCCGTCTGACATTTACAATGGCCCCGTTACGCTTAACGGTCCGATCAACTTCTCTAACGTGGCGTTCGTCGCCGCCAATCAGTACAATAATAATCTGGACACCTATGGCAAAATCACGATGAACGGAAATATGTCCGGCACGAACGGCGTTACGGTGGTGGGCGGCACGTCCGTTTATCTGGCCAATGGTTACCAGGGCGGCAACCAGGTGATATTCAACGGCAACAATTCCTATAGCGGCTTTACCATGGCGACCAACCTGGTTCAACTGCTCATTTCCACGGCCAACCAGAGCGGAGGCTCGTATGACGTCGTTGATTACGCCACGCTGGACGTGGCGGTCGCTCCCGGGAATCCGACGATGCCCATCGGCACTCTGGTTTTAGACAGCCAAAATCTCGGCCCGGGCAATTTAAGCTTTACCCGATTGACCAGTATGCCGACCAACCCCGTGGTTTACATTACTAATTTCACGGTGGTTAGCAGTCCAAGCTACATTATTCCGCCAGTTGCGGGTTATTCGGTGGGCCAATTTCCGTTAATTCAATATAGTGGAAGCATTGGAGGCGCGGGCTTTGCCGGGCTTACCCTGGCGACTCCGCCTGCGGGCGTGACCGCCAGCCTGGTAAACGACGCGGCGAACCACAGCATTGACCTGGTCGTCACCACAACCGGAATTGTTTGGACGGGGGCCGTTTCATCCAACTGGGATACCGGAACACAAAACTGGTACGACCCAACAATCCCGGGAGCCACTTACTATCAGGATGGCCAAACGGTGATATTCAGCGATACCGCTTCGGACTTTTTGGTCAATGTTGCACAAGTCGTCCAACCCGCGGGTGTGACCGTCAATGCCACGAACAACTATATATTCATCAATAACGGGGTGGGCAGCATCAATGGAGGCGCCGCCTTGATTAAGAATGGTCCCGGGACATTGACCGTGGCCTGCACCAACAACAACTTCACCGGTGGCACCTTTATTAATGCCGGCACATTGATGCTGGCGGATACAAACTACGTCTATCCCTACGGCGGCGGCGCGTTGAACAATAACCTCGGTAACGTGACGGTCGCCAACGGCGGCACGTTGGACATAAACGCGATCCAGGTGCCCAATTACCAGTCATTCAGTCCGGACGGTTACAATGTTTATATCAGCGGATCAGGCGCCGGCGGCAATGGCGCCCTGGTCAACAACAACACCAATAACAATGACAATGCCGATCCGGGCTACGTGACATTGGTCGGCAATGCAACCGTCGGAGGCACAGGCGACATCAACATTCGCCACGGCGTCAGTCCGCAAATGAGTTCGCAGAGCGGCAACTACACGCTGACGAAAGTCGGTCCGGATCAATTCCGCGTCCGTTACGTCGCTACTGTCTCCACCAACTTCGGCCCGATCAACATCCTCCAGGGCATCGTCAGTTACGAATCATCTTCAACGCTGGGCTTCGGAGACCCGAGCAAGCCGATTTATGTCGCCAATGGCGCCGGATTTGCCTGGGGCACCACTAACGCGAATTGCGTCCGCCCGCTGATTTGCAGCAATAACGCGACGATATACGGCTATAACGTCGTCAATAACGTCTTTAACAGCCCGGTCACTCTGGTAAGTGGCAATGTTAACCTGAACGCCAACTTCTATGACGGCATGATCTTCAATAACGTCATCAGCGGCGCAGGCGGCCTAACCCTCCAGTTCCAAAGCCTGGCCACCCTGGCCGCCGCCAATACCTACAGTGGCAGCACGATTGTCGCCGACTGCAATACGGCAAGCGGCACCAATAATGGCTCCGTCTTAACTCTGCTCGGCAACGGATCCATTAATAATTCATCCGGCATCTGGCTGCAAGGCATCGCCGCCGGTCAGGCCTATCCGGGCGCATTGGACGCAAGTCAACGTGTGGACGGAACCCTTACGCTTCCCGGCGGACAGACACTGCGGGGTGATAATGGTTCGTACGTGAAGGGAAATGTGGTTGCCAGCGCCGGCGCGGCTGTCATGCCGGGCGGCCCGACAAACATTCAATATATGACGTTCAGCAACAACCTGACGTTGTCGGCCGGCAGCAGCGTGGACATGGACGTTGACCTTGACAGCGGAATTACCAACGACCTCATCCAGGTCGCCGGCACGAACAATTATGGCGGCACCCTGCAATTGACCAACGACGGAGTTACGCCGCTGACCAACGGCGCTTCCTTCAAACTATTCAACAACGCGCACTTTACAGGCAATTTTGCTGGAATCAGCGGCTCACCCGGATCGGGATTGGCCTGGTCATTCAACCCAACCAACGGTGTCGCTACTGTCATAGCAACCGTTATCGTACCCACAATTCCGCCGAAAATTACCAGCATCAGCCTGGCCGGCGCAAATGCGGTGCTCAACGGCACAAATGGCGTCAACGGCGGCACATACTATCTGTTGGAAAGCACGAATGTGACCTTGCCGCTGAGCCAATGGGTCCCGGTGGCCACCAATGTCATGAGCGCGAGCGGTGCGTTGAATGGCTTTACCTTGACTGAAACCAACGTGGTCAATGCGAACGCGAAACAATTGTTCTATATCCTGAGCAACAATCCGTAAAGTGACCATAATTGCCATACGAAAAGCGTGCATTATAAAATGAAATTTTGGGACCGGCGCATACGAACTTCCCGACCCGAAAGGGGCTTCACGCTGATCGAGTTGTTAATCGTTATTGCTATCATTGCCATCCTGGCGGCAATGTTGTTGCCGGTTTTAAACAAGGCGCGCGAGCGGGCAAGGCGGGGTTATTGCATCTCCAATCTGAAACAAATCGGCACGGGCGCGCTCGTTTACGCAGGCGACAATAATGACTACGTGCCGGTTTTAAAAAATGACGGCGGCGTCGAGGTCCCCAATGCCTTCGATGTGACAGGCGCCGGCAGCTTGAGCGACATCGGCCTCGTGTTGGCCACCAATGGAGTTCCATCAATCTGGGTTTGTCCGGACGAAATTGACGCTTTGGGCAATTTGCCAAATTTTACACCGGCGAATGGCGCTAACGTGGCGCAATGGGTTGTGGGATACGAATACATGGGCGGGATGACTAATTGGAACACGCCGGTCGGTTCTCGCACGGCACGCAGCCCGGTCAAGGTCACCATATCCCATTCTTATTGGGTATTGGCGGCGGACGAAAATGTGCAGGATGGCACGGCCTGGGGACATCTGACGGTTCAGACCAGCGGCGGACAAACCTATTGGTATGACCTTCCGCCGCACCGGGCCAGCGGATTTATTCCGGAGGGCGGAAATGAAGTGTTTATAGATTCGTCGGTGGCCTGGCGCAGTTACAAGTTCGCCCCGATGTATTGTTTTCATGAATATACAGGCAATAACGGCACCCCGCGCCTCTGGTTTTGGAGCCAGGACACCGAGGATTTTTATCCCGATATTTCCGCCGGGGATTTGAAGAGCCTATCCTCGAAAAATTATATGCAGTAAGGCCGGATTCCTCCTATTGTCCTTTCGTCTGCCGGGCCGGCCATTGAATAAGTATGGATTAAGACGGACTCAGACCCACTGCCACGGAGGACGCGATTGAAAGACATCACTATAAAGGCTGTACTTGCCATGTTTCGGGGCGTCGTCGTTTGTCAATTTACCCTGGCGCTTTGGTGCGCGCCAACGAATGTGGTTGCCGGACCGCGTCACTGGGTAACTGTCTGGGGTTGCGCCCCGCAGTTGACGGAGCCGGCTAATTTGCCGCCCGTGCCGCTCGCCAACAGCACGCTCCGGCAATTCATCCACGTCTCCCTCGGGGGAGATCGTTTGCGCGTGCGATTATCCAACGCCTGCGGAACAGACAATGTCGCGATTCTTTCCGCACATGTGGCGCTGGCCTCCGGCGCGGGAAGCGCCGCCGGCGACATCAATGCGGCTACGGACCGTGCCCTGACTTTTCAGGGCGCACCGTCAGCGACTATCCCGCACGGTGAAGCGGTATTTTCCGACCCGTTGGATTTCCATTTGCCGGCATTGGCGAATCTTGCGGTCAGCATCTATTTTGGGAACATGTCGGCCACGACGATCAACGGCCATCCCGGGTCGCGCGCCACTTCTTTCATCCAATCCGGCAACGTTGTCAGCGCGGCGAGTATGCCGGCGGCGAGCAAGGTCGCCCATTGGTATATCATCAACGGCGTTGACGTTTGGGCTGGCGTTGAGAGCAAGGCATTGGTCACGTTGGGCGATTCCATAACCGACGGACGCGGCTCGACGACGGATGGCAACGACCGCTGGCCGGACGAATTGGCGCAACTCCTCCATGCCAACCCGCCCACGGCGGACGTCGCCGTGGTCAATATGGGGATCGGTGGAAATGGAATTTTCGGCGGGCTGGGCCCGGCGGCAACAAGGCGGTTTGACCGGGACGTTCTGAAACAAAGCGGCGTGCGCTGGGTGATTGTTTTTGAAGGCGTTAACGACATTGGCGGCGATTTCACCGGGACGATCGCGCCGCATCTGATAGCGGCGTACACGCAATTTGCCCGCGAAGCACACGCGCGAAACCTGCTCGTCTATGGCGCCACCATCACGCCCTTTGGCGGCAACCGGTACTACACGGCTTCCCATGAATTCGCGCGCGAAACAGTCAATGCCTGGTTCCGAACGAACAATGTGTATGACGCGCTGATTGATTTTGACGCCATCGCGCGTGATCCCGCGGCGAAAACAAATCTATATTTGTCTTATGATTCGGGGGACCATTTGCATTTAAATCCGGCCGGTTATCGGGCAATGGCCAGGGGCATTGATTTAACGCTTTTTACCCGGTGACGCAGCCGGCGGGCTGCATACCGTATCATTTTTGAATCGGCAAGTTATGGAACATCAATTTCGGTTCATCGGATTGTTTGCCTTCGTGGCGGCGTTGTCGCTGGCCGGCGCGCCTGCGATGGCGGGAGGGCGCGAACGTATCTGCATTGATAGCGGCTGGCGGTTCATTAAAGGCGATCCAACCAACTGCCCGGTCACTTTGCGATACGACCAGCGTGAAGACGCCGGCCGCGCTACAAATACTCCAACTCTTTCACTGACCAATGGGCCCGTCGTTGTCCTAAAGCGATGGATTTTGCCCTCGGGAAATGAATTTATCGAGGACCCAAAGCGGCGATTTAAACGGCCAAAGGGAAATCCTGGCGACGGCGTGTCGTATGTGCGGCCGGATTTCGACGACGGTTCGTGGCGACCAGTTAATCTGCCGCATGATTGGGCGATTGCCGGGCCGTTCTCTCACGACGGCGGCGGCGGAATGGGCCGGCTGCCAACTGCCGGCGTCGGATGGTATCGCAAAAAACTGGAAATTCCGGCCGCCGATTCCGGCAGGCGCATTTTCCTGGATGTGGATGGCGCAATGGCTTATGCAACGGTTTGGCTCAACGGCCGGTTAGTGGGTGGCTGGCCTTACGGCTATGCGTCATGGCGCCTGGATTTGACGCCGTATGTAAAATTTGGCGGCGAAAACACGCTGGCCATCCGCCTCGACAATCTGCCGGATTCTTCACGCTGGTACCCGGGCGCCGGAATTTACCGCAACGTTTGGCTGATCAAAACGCAACGCATTCACATCGGCCATTGGGGAACCTATTTGACGACCCCCGAAGTTTCGCCCGAACGCGCCACGGTGAATTTAAAGGCGACCGTGGTCAACGATTCGGAGGCGAGCGCGAGTGTCAGCATAACAACGAAAATATTTCGGCTGGACACAAACGGCCGGAAAATCGGACGGATGATCGCGGCCATCGCGCCTGCGAATCTGCAAATTGCGCCCGGCGGCGACGCCCTGGCCGAGGGCAGTGTGGTAATCCTAAAGCCAAAACTTTGGGGGCCGCCGCCCACCCGGAAGCCGAACCGCTATCTCGCCGTTACTACTGTTTCATGCGATGGTAAAACGACGGATGATTATGAAACTTCCTTTGGAATCCGCTCGTTGAAATTTGATCCGAACCGAGGCGTGTTTTTGAATGGGGAACGCATCGAGTTGAAGGGCGTATGCGATCACCATGATCTCGGCGCCCTCGGAGCCGCCTTCAACACCCGCGCTGCGCAGAGGCAATTGGAAATGTTGCGCGAGATGGGTTGCAACGCCCTTCGCACCAGCCATAACCCGCCCGCGCCCGAATTGCTGGACCTGGCCGACCAGATGGGCTTTCTCGTGATGGACGAGTCGTTCGATGTCTGGTACCGGCAAAAGACGCCGTTCGATTTCCACCTGATTTTTCCAGAATGGCGCGAACAGGATTTGCGGGCACAGTTGCGGCGCGACCGCAACCATCCCTCCGTGATATTATGGAGCATCGGGAACGAAGTGGGCGAACAATACGCGGGTAAGGATGGCGCGGCGGTTGCCCGCGAACTCGTCAATATCGTCCATGAAGAAGACCCGATGAGGCCCGTGACGACCGCAATGAATTGGGCGCGACCGGGCGACCCGTTGCCTGCGGCCGTGGACGTTATCGGCCTGAATTATCAAGGCGCCGGGATCCGTGGCGCACCCGGCAAATATCCGGCCTTCCATAAAGGATTTCCTGACAAAATGATCTTTGGCAGCGAAACCGCCGCCGCGCTCAGCAGCCGCGGCGAATATTTCTTTCCCGTCCCAACCAATAACAGCGCGACCGTCGGGCCGGATTCCGGCGAAGATCGCGCGGGGCGTTATGTCAGCGGCTATGAATTATACGCCGTACCGTTCGGGTCGTCGCCGGACAAGGTGTTTAAATCGCAGGAAACCAACCCCTACGTTGGCGGCCAATTTGTCTGGTCGGGCTGGGATTATCTGGGTGAGCCGACTCCCTATGACGCCTCGCGGAGTTCCTATTACGGCATCATTGATCTGGCGGGATTTAAGAAGGACCGCTTTTACCTGTATCAATCTTATTGGCGGCCCGATTTTCCGATGGCCCACATTTTGCCGCACTGGACCTGGCCGGACCGTGTTGGCCTGGTGACGCCGGTTCACGTCTTTACTTCCGGCGATGAAGCCGAACTTTTTCTAAATGGCCGCTCACTTGGCCGAAAAAAGAAGGCACGTTACGACTATCGCCTGCGCTGGGACGATGTCGTCTATCAACCGGGCACGCTTAAAGTCGTCGCATACAAAAATGGAAAAAGGTGGGCAACGGACGTCGTAAAAACTGCCGGCGCCGCGGCAAAACTCATTTTGAAGCCGGATCGGGCACGAATCAGCGCTGACGGACGGGATTTATCTTTTGTGACCATAACCGTAACGGACCGGCACGGCGTGACCGTGCCGCAGGCGGACAACCGGATTCGTTTTGAAATCGAAGGTCCGGGCGAAATCGTTGCCGCCGACAACGGTGATCCGGCCGATTTCGAATCTTTTCAATCGCACGACCGCAAAGCTTTCAACGGCTTGTGCCTGGTGGTCGTTCGCAGCCAGGCCGGACAACCGGGCACTATCAAGTTGCATGTCGCTTCCGCTGCATTGAAAGGCGAGACTTTCATTTTAAAGAGCGTTTCACCAAAAGGCGGCGGCACATGATGATGTTCCCGCAGGCAACGAAATTGAATGAGCGGCCCATGAGCGGCAAACGTTTCATTTCGATTGCCATTGCCGGTTTTGCGGCCTTTTCTTTGCTGGTCGCCCCTCGCGCTCAGGCTGCGACTGTCACGATTAACCCTGCCAACAGCTATCAAACTATCCTGGGCCTGGGCGGCGCGACCGCGTTTTATACGAGCTGGATCTACGACCATCCCTACAAACAGGAAATCTACTCCGAGGCGTTCGCGGGCCTGAATATTTCCATGTTGAGATTGGGAAATTGGTTTCGCTACACCAATGGCCCGGACTATGCCGCCTACGACATTGTTTCAAATGCCAATCTCATGCTGGGACATCCCGTGCCCATCCTGATGAGTTCCTGGTCGCCGCCGGCCTTTTTGAAAAGCAACGGCCAAACCGAAAATGGCGGCACATTGCTTTATACGAACGGCAGCTATGTCTATACCAATTTTGCGCAGTATTGGTATGACTCATTGGTGTCGTATCGCAGCAATGGCGTGTCCCCAACCTGGATCAGCATCCAAAACGAGCCTGATTTCTCGGCCAGTTACGATTCCTGCCGCTTTGATCCAACCGAAGACACGGTAAACGGCACCAACTATGCCAGTTATTCCAAGGCACTCGATGCGACCTTTCTACTATTAAGCAATCTGCCATCGCCGCCGCTATTGCTCGGTCCTGAATGCGTCGGCATCGGCTACAACGACGTCCAAAACTATGCCGCGACAATGAATTCAAACAGTTTCTACGCCATCGCGCACCATCTTTACAGCGGAAGCACGGATGGCACACCGGACGGTTATACCGCCGCGATGCTGTCCTTGACGAATGTTTTTCCCGCCAAGCCCCGATTAATGACCGAGTACTACTACTCGAACATGATTGAAACTGCCTGGCTGATCCACGATTGCCTGACGATTGAACAGGCTTCGGCGTTTAATTTTTGGAGCCTGATTTGGCCGGTCGGCGGCGTCGGTTTGGTGCAAATCGAAGATCCGTACAACCCGGCCAGTTGGACGAACGCGCCGCCGGGCACCGCGACCGAAGCCCAGGGCTATTGGCTCTCGCCCGCCTATTGGTCAATGAAACATTTTTCGTATTTCATCACCCCCGGCTTTACCCGCGTCGGCGTCACCAACACGGACCGCAACGTCCTGACTTCCGCGTTTATCTCGCCAGGCGGCCAACGGATGGTGGTCGTGTGCATCAACACAAATTCCAGTGCCTCTTCCACCGTGACCTTAAATCCCGGGACATTTACGTTCGGCGAGTCCAGCGTCTATCAAACCGCCGGGACCAATTATTTTCAGGCGCTCGGCGCGCTGACCAATTCGCAAGTGCTTCCGCCGCTTTCACTGACCACGATCGTACTGGATCAAATTGTTCCGGTCGGCCCAGCGGCAAATCCATCGCCGGCCAACGGCGCATCCGGCATTGCTCTCAGCACCACACTGAGCTGGACTGCCGGGAGCAATGCATTGACTCATGCGGTTTATCTGGGAATCAATTCCAATGCGGTCGCACAGGCCACGACTGGCTCGCCCCAATTCCAGGGCCTCGTTTCCACCACGAGTTTCAGCCCGTCGTTGGCCGCCGGCGCGACCTATTTTTGGCGGATAGATGAAATCGCCGGAATTAATACGAACCTAGGCGCAGTCTGGTCGTTTACCACCGTGGCGCCATCGGCGGCTTTTACTCTCAACGCCAACGACGCCTATGGCACTTCATCGTTCAACACCATCGGCAATTGGGTCACCAACGGCACGGCCAGCCCTGCTGCCGGCCCGCCCGGCCCAGGCGGGACCTACAACACATTGGGCAACTATTTGCGGACTCCCGCTGACGCGAACAGTTATACATTCCAGGGTGCTTCTTTGACCTTTTCCAACGCCGCCAACACCGCGTTTGGCAACATGGCTTTAAAGAGCACCGGCGGAAGTGCATCCGCGGTCACCATCAACAACCTGATTATGCTGACCGGCAGCGGCATCTGCAATGCGAACAGCCAGGGTTTGGCCAATATTGACTGGGTTGCCGGAAACATCATTGTCGCCGGCAATTCGTTTTTGACGGATAATAACGGCGGTCCGCGCTGGATTGGAATCGCCTCTGCCCTTAGCGGCTCCGGTTCCCTGTCCAACAATTGCCAGGTCATTTATAGCGGGAACAACGTCAATTTCACTGGTCCTCTGGCCTGCGGAGCCAGCGCATACGAAACGGGAAGTATTATCGTAACCAATGAGGCGGCCATGGGCGGTAATCCGCCCGCTTTCAATGCGGCGCAATTGTATCTGAATGCCGGCGCCTTCCAACCCGCCGGCAGTTTCGCACTGGACCATGTCAACGCCGGTGTCACCATCGGCCCGCTTGGCGGCCTGTTTAACATCGCTTCAGGTCTGACGCTGACCAATGAAGAGCCGGTGGCTGGCCCAGGGATCCTGCAATTATCCGGGGGCGGTATTTTGCAAATCATCGGCGCCAATAGCGCGACGGGAAACCTGATCGTCAGCAATGGCACCCTGGCATTGATTGGGAGCGCCACGCTCAAAAACGCGCAAATCGGCGTCAGCAATAGCGCGAAGCTCGATGTGACGGCGCTGACGATACCGTTGAGCATCGTTAACGGAATTACGCTTGCCGGTAATTTAGCCGTTGCCATCAACTTGACCAATTTCACTTCCCGGCTGGTCGCCGGCAATATCACCTTCGGCGGCACACTCACGTTGAGCAACCTCGGCCCGGCGCTCGCTTACGGCGATACCGTCGAGTTGTTCAGCGCGTCGAATTTTTCCGGCGCCTTCAATAGTATCGGTCCGGCGCCAGGCGCGGGATTGTTTTGGAATACGAACTGGATTTCCGTGAACGGTAGCCTCTTTGTAAGCTCGACGAACCCCGCCCTGATCACCCCGCCTCATCTTACAAGCGTTCAGTTTTCCGGCGGAAATCTCGTCCTGGCCGGCACAAACGGGAACGCGCCGGGGACCTGCTTTTACACGCTGGCCTCCACCAATCTCGCCTTGCCGCTCACCAACTGGACCGTTATTGCGACGAACCAATTTGGCGCCGGGGGCGGATTTATTTGCACCAACAATCTTAACCTCGGCGCCGAACAACAATTCTTTATGCTGCGTTTGCCCTGACGCGATGCATAGGTCAAAGAGGTCCCCTATGCCGAAAGCGGCTAATCTGCCCGTAATTCTACAAAATACGACATTTGTCGTATAGAATCCGGCGGCCAATTCCCCTAAGTTGGTCATTAGCAAGCAATAACCAGAAGACTCACAAATGAGAACTCAAAGCGTTTGAAATCTATGAAAAATACACATCGTATCATCTTGGGGTTGAATGGGTTGGCCATAATGGCGTTTTGCGTTGCGGCGCAGGCCCAAATCTCATTCAGCTCGGGAAGTAACGTCGCCAGTTGGAATGGCACACCCGTTTATACGTCTATCGCAAGCGCCTCTTTAAGTGGCGCTTCGACCGGCCAGGGCGATCCGACCATCACAGGTACCTATGGCCTTATGGCGGAGACTTTTACGCCGTCGTCCAGCTTTACATTGGGGTCGTTTGATATCCTTTTGGGCGTTAATAATATTACCAGTCCAACTTACACCATTGACCTCTATAATTTGGGCCCGTCGGGGTCCGTCTCAGCCAGTAGCTCGTCAGCAACCTACAATCCCAATACGCCTTTACCCGCTACCCTCACGCTCGATTTCAGCGATACCGTCACTTTTTCCGCATCGGCAAGCGGCCCGGTCCAGGGGACATTCTCCCTGCCCTCACAAGACCAGGTCACCTTGGCGGCCAACGAGGAATACGCCCTGGAAATTTGGACGCCCACCGCAGACGGATCTTCCGGGATTACCTGGTATCGTAACGCCGGTACTCCGGCGGATCCAGGCGGCCAGATGTTTACCAGCGCGGATGCGGTTAACGATGCGAGGGCTACGCTGGCAGGAAATGGTCAGGCGGGCGGCGCGCCTCGTATCGGAGCATTGGCTTTGTATGCGGTTCCCGAACCCATGACCACGGCTCTCCTTGGCCTGGGATTGGCAGGCGCCTTTTCGCTCCGCCGTCGCAAAAGTTAGTTTTCTTTTCTCTCACACAGCCGTTGCCATCAGGCAACGGCTGTCTTATTTTGCAGGCAGCCGCTTCCACCAGATAGCCTGGATTGATATATGAAGGTTGCTTTTCTAACCGTGGCTTTGAGTTTGGCGATCAGGACCAAATCAATACCGCCGGAACCATCGTGACGTCCCCTAAAAACAGAACCTCCTGTCGAAGAGTTATTCTTCAAGCAGTTCTGTCGTTGCTGCTCGCGGCATCAATCCTGTCCGGTCACGCACAGGCGATCACAAACTTGCGGCAACTGACTGAGGCGCTCCAATCCGAACGACAAATTTATCGCGACCTGCGGCTCGAAGCGACTGTGTGCGCCGCCAGCCGGCCCCAGGTGGGTGTTTTGATTGTGCGCGACGATAGCGGCGTCGAATTACTGGAAGTCGGAGATTTCGGGCGGGAAATCCGTCCCGGGGAAAAAATCCGTCTGCAAGGGTGGTATGTGTTCCTGCGCAAACGTGATATGGGCATCGAATTGTCGCCTCAACCGGTCATCAACGACGATGGCATCCATACGGCTTTGACGTGGGGCGGCCGGACCGCGCTGGATGCGGGAAAAATTCCTTTGCAACTCGATTGGTTCAATGGCTTGCGTGATTTCGATTTGGAAGTTTATTGGGCCGAGTCGAACGCCCCGCCGTTGCGCGTGGACGCCACTAATTTGTGGCACGCGGTCGCGGATGCGTCCGGGCGCACGAATTTTCTGCCTGGCCTGCGCGCGGAGGATTACGAGGGCTATTGGGAGCGTGTGCCGGATTTCGACCTGCTGCGACCGGTCAAGTCCGGCATTGTGACCAATTTCGATCTGGGCTTTCGCTCGCGTGACGAAATGGTTGGCATTCGCTTCACTGGTTTTCTCGATGTCCCTGCCGCCGGGCAATACGTCTTTCGGTTGCGTTCCGATGACGGCAGCCTGCTGTTCCTCGGTTCGCGCCAATTGCAAATCGTCACGACCGGCTTCACGGACGCGCCCGCGCCGGTCCAGGGGCTCTACGGCGAAGCCATGGGAAGCCTGGCTGACCGGCGTTGGGTAACGATCGAAGGCCGGGTCACCTTTGTTTCGAAACAAGGCGAAGGATTGGAAATGGATTTGCGCTCGGATCGCGACGTCATTTCCGTCGGCGTGGCGGACGCGGCCGGACTGGATCCCGAACGCCTGTTGAATGCCCGCGTTAAAATTTGCGGCGTTGCGCTGGGAGTGCTGACGACCGACCAACGCGTCGTCCTGGGAAGGGTGTTTGCCGCCAGCGCAAAGGATATTGCCTTCATTAGCCAGCCGGCGGGCGCGGCATCATTGCCCATCACGACGATTGGCGGTGTGCAGGCCTGCCCATCAGTGAAGCGCGCCGGGCCTTGCCCGTGCGCGTCCGGGGCGTCGTGACGGACGCGAAGAATTCGGTCTATGACCGATGGATTTCCCTTCAGGACGATACCCGCGGAATCTTTGTGAGCCTCTCCACGGTGACGAACCAGCCGGCGTTCGGCGAATGCTGGCAAGTCGAGGGCCACAGCGGCGCCGGCGATTTTGCGCCCGTCATCATCGCCGATAAAATGACATTTATCGGCAACGGACGCGTGCCCGAACCCGTGCGGCCCACATGGAATGAATTAGTCAATGGCAGCCGGGACGTCCAATGGGCCGAATTGCTGGGCCTCGTCACCGCGGTGCAGAGTAACACCATGACCCTCCTTTTGCCCGAGGGCCAAATGGACGTTCGCATGGATGGTTGTTATGAGTCCGATCTTAAGCATTTCGAGAAGAGCGTCGTCCGCATTCGCGGCGTTCTTTACGCGATGTGGAACGCAGCCACGCGCGAAGTCCGTGTCGGCAATGTGATGATGCGCAACACGTCCATTGACGTGGACATCCCCGCGCCCGCCGACCCGTTCGATGCGGTTTTGAAAACGCCGCGCGAACTGCTGCTGTTCGATGCCCAGGCCACCGCCTTCCAACGTGTGAAAGTTCGCGGCCAAATCGTGTATGCGGACGCCGCGCAGGTTTTTCTCGAGGAGGATGGGGCGGGGCTGCAGTTGCTCCCGGCGGATAAAACGGACGTCCGGCCTGGTGATGTGGTCGAAGCCGTTGGCTATCCGGCCATTGGCAAAACAACATTGCTGCTGCGCGAGGTCATTCTGCGCAAGATCGGCGCGTCGCCGCTGGTGGCGCCGAGGAAGCTGGCTGAATCTGATTTGATGCGCGAAGGCCTCGATTCCGCGCGTGTGCGGATCGAAGGAAAATTGCTGGGTTCCCACGTCGAGCAGGGCGCTCCCGTTTTGGAAATGCAATCCGGCGCGCATCTGTATCTCGCGCGGTTGGCGCCGGGACAATCTTCGGACGTGTCATTGCGGCCAGGGAGCCGGCTCGCGCTTGAAGGGGTTTGCCTGGAACGCAGCCGAAGCCAGCCTGCCGCCGGCGTGGATTCATTCGACCTGTTATTGAACTCACCGGCGGATATTACCGTCCTTTCCCGGCCTTCCTGGTGGACACTGCAACGCATGTTAATTGTCGTCGGCGTCCTGCTCGTGATTCTGGTTCTCGCCCTGGTTTGGATCACCCAATTGCGGCGGCTGGTCGAACAGCGCACGGCGCAACTCCAGCGCGAAATCCGCGAACGCGAGCGCGTGGAACACCAGCACGTGATCGAGGCGGAACGCTCGCGCATCGCCCGCGATTTGCATGACGACCTCGGCTCTAGCCTCACCGAAATCAGCGTGCTCGCGAGCACCGGCCAGCATGGCCAAAACAACCCGCCGGATCCGGCGGGCAAAGCCGGCGCCGGCGATTTGTTCCACACCATCGCCGGCAAGGCCCGCGGCCTCATCGCGGCGCTGGATGTGATTGTTTGGGCGGTGGATCCCGAGGACAATTCGTTGCAATCCCTCGCCGATTATTTAAGCGGCTACACCGAAGAATTTTTTTCGCACACCGACATTTCCTGCCGGTTCAAGGTCCCGGTCTCATTCCCGCGCATCACGCTCGAGGGCCGCGTGCGTCACGATTTGCTGATGGTGGTGAAAGAGGCGCTCAACAATATCGTGCGCCATTCGGAGGCTACCGAAGCGGAATTTCGCATGGCCCTTTCGGCCGGCCAACTGGAAATTGAAATCGCCGACAACGGCAAAGGGTTTGCCGGCGGCCGGCCCGACGGGCACGGTCTGAAAAACCTGTCCGCCCGGCTCACAAAACTGGGCGGCAATTGCGCCGTCGAATCGCGCCTCGGCAGCGGCACCATTTTGAAAATCCGTTTGCCCTTGATTGCCGGCCATCCAAAAGCATCCGGCAAAGATAAATACGACGTTTGACTGATTTCGCTCCGGCATAAATCATTTAGATTTGTCCTGAAAGATTAATGACATGCCCGCGCAATTGGCCCAACATAGCGATCTGAATTTGATGACGAAAGTCGCCATCGTCGAAGATAACGGCACGCTGCGAAAATATCTCGCGGAACTCATCACCCACACCCCCGGCTATCGCTGTGTCTGCAGTTGTGCGTCCGCTGAGGAAGCCATCATGGAAATCCCCGTCCACAAGCCAAACGTCGTGCTGATGGATATTCATTTGCCCGGGGAATCCGGCATCGCCTGCACCGCCCGCCTCCGCGAAAAAATGCCCGACTTGCAGGTCATCATGCTGACGGTTTATAAGGACATCAAAATCATCTTCCAGGCGCTCAAAGTCGGCGCGTGCGGTTACGTTCTCAAACGTTCCCCGGACCAGGAGATTTTGGACGCTATCGCCGAAGTACGGGCCGGCGGCGCGCCGATGACCAGTGAAATCGCGCGCATGGTCGTGCGGTCATTCATGGAACCGCAAGGCGTTTCCGATTCCGACGACACCGACCCATTGTCAGCGCGGGAGATGGAAATACTCGCGCTTCTGGCCGAGGGTTTTGCCAACAAGGAAATCGCGTCGCGCCTCTTCATCAGCAACGCCACGGTGCGCACTCATTTGATGCACATTTATGAAAAACTGCATGTGCGCTGCCGCACCGAAGCGGCGGCCAAATACCTCCGCTCGAATCCGCCGGCCGCCGTAAAGCAGGCCGACGCGAATTAAATAATGCTCGAAAAGAGTCTCGGCGCCCTGCTCTTCTTCTTCGCCGCCCGGTTTTCCACACCGGCCGCGGATAATTCGGCGTTGCCGTTTGTCAGTCCCATGTTCGGCGACAACATGGTATTACAGCGCGGCAAACCCGATGCGATTTGGGGCTGGTCAAAACCCGGCGACACGATTCAAGTGGAAATTGCCGGACACAAAGCCAAAGCGCGCGCCGGCAAAGACAGCCGCTGGGAATTAAAAATCAGGCCGCCCGCGCCGGGCGGACCGTACACGCTGAAAATTGACGGCGCACGGCACATGGAACTGCGTGACATTTTGGTGGGCGATGTCTGGCTTTGCGGCGGGCAGTCCAACATGGAACTGCCAGTCGAACGGACGCGCAACGGCAAGGCGGAAATCGCCGCAGCCGATCACCCCCAAATCCGGCTGTTCAAGGTGCAGGCGCATCCGGCTTATTCGCCTGCAGCGGTGCCGCAAGGCCATTGGAAAATTTGTTCGCCGCAGACCATTGCCGAGGACGGGGGGTTTTCCGCAGTCGCCTATTTTTTTGCCGAAAAGATCCAAAGCAGCATCCAGGTTCCTGTCGGCCTCGTTGAAGATTGCCTTGGCGGCACGCCGGCGGAGTCATGGACCGGGCCCGAGACGCTCCATGCGATGAAGGATTTCGACCGGCAACTGGCCGAGGTTGAGCGGCTGAAGGCCAAAGGCGGCCCGGAATACGGCAATTACATTAGCCATTGGTATGACGATTACGACATTGGTGAAAAAAAGAACTGGTCGGCGGCGAACCTGGATGATTCCAATTGGAAGCCAGTGCGCATTCCTGGCGGTTTCGAGGATTTGGGCGTGCCGGAAACACCGGCAGTTTGTTGGTTTCGCAAAGAAATCTCGCTTCCGGACCCCCTGCCGCCGGGAAAGGCGAGCATCTCGCTCGGAGTGATCGAGCGCATGGACACGACCTATATCAACGGCCAATGGGTCGGCGCGAGCGCATGGGTCGAAAATCCGCGACTTTATTCTCTGAAGGACGGCGTTTTGAAACCGGGAAAAAACATCGTCGCCGTCCGCGTTTTCAAGACCATGCCCAAAGGCGGATTCATGTCAAAAACTGATGCGCTTTGCCTGGCGCTCGGCGACGGGACAAAAATTCCGCTGGCCGGAGAATGGCGCGGAACCTTGAGCGTGGATGCGCGGCCGCCCCATGCGCTGCCGCTGGGATTTGAAAATTGGCCGGTGATGCCTTCTGTCTTATATCATGGCATGATTGAGCCGGTCGCCCCATTTGCGATTTCCGGGGCGATTTGGTACCAGGGCGAGGCAAACGCCGACCGCCCGCAGCAGTATCAGAAACTGTTGCCGGGGATGATCGGCGACTGGCGGAGGCTTTTCGGCCAGGGCGATTTCCCATTTTATATCGTGAGCCTGCCTGCGTTTATGCACCGCCAGGACCAGCCTTCCGGGCCTGCCGGGTGGGCGCAAATCCGCGAAGCCCAGGCGATCGTAGCGCGCACGGTTAAAAATTCCGGCCTCGCCGTGACGATTGATACCGGTGATCCGGATAACATCCATCCGACGGACAAAAAAATTGTTGGCGAACGCCTCGCGTTGTGCGCCCTGGCGCAATATTACGGCGAAAAAATTCCCTGGCAGGGTCCAACCTTCAAATCCGTCGAGCGTTTGCCCGGCGCCCTCAGAATTCATTTCACCGGCGCCGACGGCGGCCTCGTGGGGAAGGGCGGCAAACTGGAGGAATTTTCGGTTGCCGGCGAGGATCGTCAATGGCATTGGGCCGCCGCAAAAATCGAAGGCGACACCATTGTGCTTTCCTGCCCGGATGTTTCCCAACCGGAATTCGCGCGCTACGCCTGGCAATCATTTCCAAAAGCGACTTTGTACAATGGCGCAGGACTTCCCGCCGTTCCGTTCCGGACTGATTATTGACGGAAATGGCGGCAGGTGATGGATTCGAACCAGCGCTGGCGCTACGGCGACAGGTACTGCAGCTTGACGTCTTTTCCCGTTGATAGCGCGATCACGGACTGTTGCAGGTTATTGTGTGCGTGCCGCACCAGGAACCCGTCCAATTGGAACCGCCCCCGCCGCAGGCGCCGCCAATCACGTAGTTCTCGCAGTTCTCCGGGGTTCCAGCATGATCCCCGTTGTTATACCCACACGCATTGGAGTGTGCTGCCTTTATTCCAAGGTTGCAGTAATTCGTGCTGTATTGGGTATAGACGGCCGCGCCCCATTTCCACTGGCAGCTTGCGCCGGTAGGCTCAGTAAACGTGCCGCACCATGACACCGAACCAATCCCGCCGGGCAGGCCGGAGGCGGGAACCGGGCAGGCCAG
>JASHPN010000233.1 GCA_030038175.1 Verrucomicrobiia bacterium | reverse complement strand
ACCTGACCTTTTCCCAAATTGGAACACTGGTAACACCGGCCGCCGGCGCCGGCACGCTCGACACGACCAAGACCTGGGAAAGCCTCATTGATTCCGGCGACGGGACCAGCTCGTTTGAAACGGAGACCGGACTTGATCCGGACTCGCCAGTCACCGCGACCAACGTCCTCTATGAAGATCTTTGGGAAACCGCCAGCAGTTCGTCAACGGGACAGAAACCCTACACGTATTTAGGCTACTTCACCTTGGACCTCACCGGCAGCAATCCCAAATTGACATTCACCTCGACCAATGTTCCCGCATCGCTTTCGCCGCCGACAATTATCTCGGTGAGCCGAACCGGAAGCACCGTGACGGTAGTTTCCAGCAACGCGCTGCAGACCCATACCTATCAACTGCAATACACCACCAGCCTGAGCGGAACCATCAGTTGGATCAACGTGACGGGCGGTTCGGTGACGGCCAGCGCGACGTTGGTGACCAACATTGATTCCACCGCAACGGGCGCCGTGCGTTTCTACCGCGTTGAGGGGCAGTAGGAATCAACGGGGCGCGGCGTTTTTGATTTGCAGGGCCTGGGCCAGATTATGCCGGGCCGCGGCATAATCCGGTTGGAGGCGGAGGGCCTCCTGAAATTGAACGATCGCCTCGTCAATCCGCCCGCTCATGCCCAGGGCGCAGCGAAATCCCGCGTTGTCCGGTTGCAGCCGGACGGCTTCGCGATATTCACTGATTGCTTCGGCGACCTGGCCTTCCCCGCCCAGGGCGGTGCCAAGATTCGCATGCGCCGCGGCGTTGTTTGGATTGAGTTGGATGGCCTTTTGAAATTCAGAGATCGCGTCATGAGTTCGGCCTTTGACGGCGAGCGCGGCGCCGAGATCATAATGCGCTTCCGCATTGTCCGGTTCCACTCGGAGTGCGTCCCGATATTGGCTGATCGCATCGTCGTATTGGCTTTCGTTAAACAAGGCGATACCGAGGTTGTGATGCGCGAGGTAATTGCTTTCGGTGACTGCCAGCGCATGGTGGTAAAGGGTTTCATTGTTTTGCCAGTATCCCAGTTGTTGTTGCGTCAGGGCGGCGCAGGCAAGAATGGCAGCGCCACCGGCTCCGCCCAACACGATCGCATGAGATGGCCATCGTGCGGCCAATGCGCAGGCGCCCCAAACCACCATGATAAACAATCCCACTGAGGGAATATAAGTGTATCGGTCGGCCATGGCCTGCCCGCCCACCTGCACCAGGCCGATGACCGGCACCAGGGTGCCGCAAAACCACAGCCAGCCGGCCAGCAAATAAGGATGCCGCGTCCGTTGCAGCGCCGCGAACGCCGAAAGGCCCGCCAGCGCCACGAACGCCAAAAACACCCAGCCGATCGGCCAATCCTGCGCCGGGTAAGGATAAAAGACCGCCAAATGTTCCGGCCAAAATAATTTTCCCAGATAGCGGCACCAGGAAATGAGAGCATTTTCAACCCGGGCGCCCAGCGGGACCATTTGAAGCGATTCCATCATGCCGGTTTGGCGTTGGACCAGATAAGTGGCCACGCTAACCGCCGCCGCCAGGATAAAGAACGGAATTTTCTCGACCAACAGGCGTTGAAGCGTCGAAGGGTTGAGGCGTTGAAGCGGCCAGAAATCAAGCAACAACAGGACGAAGGGCAGCGTCACCAGCATGGGCTTGCTCATCAGGCCCAGCGCAAAGAGAACCAGGGCCGCCCAATAATACAGATATGAAAAGGCTGAGAGCGGGTTGTCAGGCTTCCGCGCATAACGGGCGTAGGCGATCAAACAGAGCAGACCGAAAAATGCGCTCAGCACGTCCTTGCGCTCGGCCACCCAGGCCACCGATTCGACGTGCAATGGGTGCAGCCCAAACAAGGCTGCGACCATCCAGCTCCGCCAGAGCATTCCGGTTAACGAGCGCAGCAACAGAAACACCAGGGCCGTGTTGGCGGCGTGCAGCAGGAGGCTGGTCAGGTGATGTCCCCAGGGTTTCAATCCATAGACCTGACAGTCCAGCATGTGTGACAGCATGGTCACAGGATGCCAGTTGCCTACAACCGGATGGCCGAATGCCCATTGGAGGTTGTGCCAGGTCAAGCCGGATTGGACGTGAACATTCGAGGTGACATAGAGAGGATCATCATAGTTGATGAAGCCGTTGCGGGTCGCCGGCCAGTATGCGGCCATGGCCGCCAATATCAGCAATCCGGCCAGCAGCCATGCCTTTCCAGGCGCTCCTTCCCGGCCGCGGACCGGCCGGTCGGGCGATCGGTTGATGACGGCGACTTTTGGCTTTCGCCGGACTGCATTTTTAACGCGCCGAGTCAGTCGGGTCCTCCGAAGTGGCCGCGGGCCGGCGGGCGCGAAGTTCTGCGTGGAACTCATCCGCCATTCGTTTCGCTTCGGCGATTTGTTGAGAGGTGAGCGCGTGATGCCACTCAATCATGAGCGCGTCATGTTTTCCCAACGGGTTGCCCTGTTGCTCGCTTAACCAATACCATTTGTAGGCTTGCACCAGGTCCTGATGGAGCCCGGCTTCGCCATTTTCATACATCTGGCCCAGATTGTCCTGGCCCAGGCCGTTGTCCAATTCGGCGGCCCGCCGATTCCACTGGAGTGCCCGGGTAAAATCATGCCCCACGCCGAGGCCATAGAGATACATGTATCCCAGACTGCCCATCGCCGCCGCATCATTCTGCCCGGCGGCTTTGCGAAACCACCGCGCGGCCTCCGCGTAATTGACGTGGTTGGTGTCGCCGGAAAACTCGCCATAGAGATAAAATTCGCCCAGCGCATTTTCCGCATCCGCCTGGCCCTGCCCGGCGGCTTTTTGCCACCAGGCGACGGCCTTACTTATGTCCTTTGGCCAGCCGATACCCTGGGCATAGGCATTTCCAAAACAGTATTCCGCGAGCGGTTCACCCTGGAAGGCCGCCCGGCGATACCACTGGACGGCCTCGATCTTGTCCTGCGGAACGCCCTCGCCGTGTGCGTAACAGGAACCCAAACCGGTTTGGGCGGGGGCATAGCCCTGGCTGGCGGCCTGGCGCAGATATTGAACGGCTTTGACGTAATCGCGCGAAACCTGAGGGCCATCCGCATAATGCCGGGCCAGAAAGAATTCCGCCTGTGGATCGCCTTTGCCGGCAGCCGCCAGAGCGCTGTCCAGGGTAAAGGTTTCGGTCTCAGCCGCCATTCCGGCCGTTCCGAAGATTAAAACTCCGCCGAGAGCCAGACCCAAAATGACACAAAAAAAGCGCGAAAACGACTTCATGCTAAACGTTTTCTTAGCAAACTGCCTGGCCATTGTCATGTGAACTGAAGCAACAATGAGGTTACAGAAGCGTGACAGCCCGTGTTTTCAAACGCGGCGACCCGGGCCGGCGGCAATAGAATGTCACAGGAACGTAACAGGACTTCAACGGAAATGCCAAGTGCCGGAAACAAGATTTACGGGCGCAAGACAAATTTAGGAAGCGCGGCTGTGTCGTCCCGACCAGCCGCCTCGGATTCGCCAGTGCTGCGGCTGGTGCTACGCACACAGCCGCGCTCCGTGGAAATTTGTCCCGCGCCCAAGATTTAAGACGCGATGAAGTCAAATTTCTGCCGGTCAGACATTAGATTCAGGGCCATCATGGTCTTAGTGATGCTGGGCATCTGGTGCTCCGGCCGGGAGCGCGCCCAGGCCCAATCCTGGTCATCCACAAATCTTTTCGGTGACTGGACTTCGCTGGTGGTATCGGCCGATGGCAGCAAAATGGCGGCGGCGGCGTATCTTGGGGGCATTTACACCTCGACCAACGGAGGGACGAATTGGATGGGCGCCGGATTGCTCGAATCCGGGCGACCGGTCCTGGCGGCTTCCGCCAACGGCAGCGTTTTGGCGGCTGCCTTCGATGAAGGCAACATTTACACCTCCTCGAACTGGGGCGCGAATTCGAATTGGATCGAATCGGGCGCGCCGGTCAATGAATGGAATTGTCTCGCGGCTTCGGGTGATGGCAGCAAATTCGTGGCGGGAACGTTTCCGGGCCTGATTTATTCTTCTACGAACGGCGGCGGGACGTGGGGCGAATTGAGCGCGCCCTGGGATTTTTGGCAGAGCATCGCGTCGTCCGCTTCCGGCGCCAATTTGTTGGCGGCCTCCCATTTCGGTTATGTCTATAGTTCCACCAACGCCGGAGCGACCTGGAATGAACTGGCCATTGCCCTGGGCGGCACAAACGTCATCGCTTCCGACACGCTTGACATCAGCGTCATCTACACCAACTCGAATCCCACGGCGACCGACACCAACGCCTTCATCACAAATCTCTTCAATCCCATCCTGACGATTCCGGCGGTTGCCGTTTCGACGACGAACCTATCTGCGACCGACGGCCTGGGCATTGACCTGCTCAACGCCAGCGGCACCAACTTTATCAACGTCGCGCTCTCAGTTAATTTGCAGGGGAGCAATGCGCTCAATATCAATCCGTTGATCACCAATGCGCTGGAGAATTCCGGCCCGCCCCTTACCTCCAGCATGACCAATGCGCTCGCCGCGACTCTGGCCATCCCCAATGGAACCGGCGTATTCAATGCCAACGGCCTGCTTAATACGAATCTTATCTCCGTTTTGAACACCAACGTTTCCGGAATCACGTTGCTCGTCACCAACGTGCTCGAGGTCCAGGCCGCCATCGTCAATCAGGCTCAAAGCTGGTCAGCGGTCGCGTCGTCAGCCGACGGCACCCACCTGGCGGCGTCCGTCAATAGCGGCCTGGTCTATACCAATTTCGCCGTGAACACGAATGGCGATCCGGTTTACAGTGCGGGCCTGATCTATACTTCCACAAATTCCGGCCTCACCTGGGCAGCGACGGGTGCGCCGAATACCAATTGGACTGCGGTCGCCATCTCGGCCGACGGCACTCATTTGGCGGCCGTCGCCGCGGGCGGATTGCTTTATTCGTCGGCGGATGGAGGATCCACCTGGGTTGCGGCCAATGTGCCTGGCCTGGATTGGAGCGCGATCGCCTTGTCCGCGGCCGGCAATGTGCAGGCGGCGGTGAGCGATGGCGGTCCCATTTACTATGACGGCCAGGAGGTCGCGCCGCCCCCGGCCCCGCAGATCACCTCCGTCCAGAGCGCCGGCGACGCCGTCACCGTCTTTTTTACAACTGTCAGCGGAGCGACTTACAGGCTTTACTCAACCAACGCCGCCGGATTAATCGTCCCGTTGACAAACTGGCCGTCGTCCTCGTCGCTGACCGGTGATGGCGGCACGGATCATTTGACGGACACCGTGTCGAATGCCAATCGTTTCTATCGCGTCGGCGCGCAATATTGAAATTGCGGATTGGCGATTTCGGATTGGCGATTAGCGGTCCAAGTTTGGCGTGGGCAATGTTCAAAGGTGCTCTTCTTTGCTCAATTCGCAATCCGCAATCACCGATCCGCAATCAATTAGCTGGATTTGGAGAGGATGACGGTGACGCGGCCAATGGTTCGAAGCAGGCTCTTCTTTTTCTTTTTCTTATCGTCGTCGTCGCTGGTATTGCCGGCGAGCTGCTGTTGGGCCTGGGCAGTGGTTTGATTGGAGGCGCTTTGGCTGGCGCTGGAGGCGGCGGAGGAAGTAGCCAATGTGCCGGCGCCGCCATTGACGGAACTGGCGAACACGGTGGCGGTCAGGTTGCCGCCGCCGGAAGTGTTCAGGCCGCCGACGGCAACGATAGTCCCGGAAATGGTGCCGCCGGAACTTAGAGTCGCCACGCCGCCGGAGAAAATCGAGCCCGCAATATCTCCGACGGCAGAAACATTGGCGTTTCCCGTCGCGACGATCGGTCCGCTGATGTTGCCCGTGGCCTTGGCAATTACGTTGATGCCGAGCAAACCTGAATTGCCCAGATTCAGATTACCAACGTAGCCGGGAGAACCGGCGTCCAAAGTCACAGTGGAGGAGGCGGAAGACGCGGAGACGACCTCATTATACGCGATTTGTAAAATACCGGCGGCATTGGCATAAAGGCTTCCCTCGGGTATTTCGACCGTAATGTTGCCGGGGAGCAAAGCGGCGCCTGACGGAGTGGCCGGTCCGCCGGTCAGTGTGCCTGCCACAATGCCGTTTGCGGGAACTTCCTCCAAATCACTGCCAACATAATCGCCAGCGAAATAATCAACAGGGAAGACCCCCGATCCGCCGCTACCGGCATTGACATCGCCCATAAACGATTCGATGTAAACGTCTCCGCTGTCAAACGTTGCGATCCGTGAGCTGTCAATATCAATCGTACCCAAAGCGGACACATTCACGTTTCCGCCGCCCGTAGTGTAAATGCCCAGGCCGAGGTTTTTTGTGCCGACAATTTGAGTTTCGAAGGGCAACAGTTCTTGCGCGCCCAAATCCATGGAAACACCGATGCCATTGTTATTCAGCGCGCTGTTCGGAATTTCGCCAGTCGCGGTGACGGTCACGTTGCCGCCCGGAGCCAGGCACGCAATGGTGGAGGCGGGCATCTCCAAATAACCCGCCGTGACGCTGATGCTTGCTCCGGAAGTAGTGTAAGGAGCAAGGTAGGAATAATCCGGCCCGACAGGAAGAACGCCGTCCCCTTCGGAAAGAATTCCGTAGGAATTGCCGAGGGAGATGGAACCGGCGGTGATGTCAAACTCGCCCGAGCCGCCCACGATATAAGCGCCGGCCGGCGTGCCCAGGGCGACTGATCCCTGGCTCTCAGTGGAAAGGGTCGAAATTGAAGAAGCATCGGCGCTGTTGACCCAATTGGGAGTATCCGTCACAGCCTGGGCCTCGGTGACTGGCTGGCCATTATCCATGACCTGAACATTTTGCAGGACCGGATAACCCTCGGAGTTGAAACGGACCAGCGTGAGAGTCGGACTTTCCAGAGCCGCGGCCAAGTCAGACGCGAGGGGACCGATGGAGGTCAACGTTTTGGTGTCGGGATTATATGCGACGCTGCTGTAGTTGAGGTTTGGGAAGAGTTCAGCGGATTGTATGTCAGCGAGCATTTCGCTCAGGGTCAGACCCGTGAAAGAAGATGGAAGGTTTTGGGGATTAACGTCCAGGATCAAGGGCAGGTACCAACTGCTCAAGGAAACGCCCTGGAGGGAGAGTAGAGAAAGTTCGCTCGCCAGGGGAGTATCTTCCGCGGGCAACGTGGGAAAGCCCTGGGTCAAGGCGACTGAAGTAAAGGAACCGGCGTTGTAAATCTGGCCACCCACGGTGATCGAAGTCACCTCGTCGCCGGGCAGGTTTTCCCCGTAAAAACTGCAGCCAATCATGTCTCCGGCGACATTGATGTCCGTCGCCTTGTCGGTTTGGAGAATAATGTTCTCCATGCCGGCGGCGATTGGTTCGCCATTGACGAGTTGGCTGCCCGACAGGTCAATGGTCACGGGGTTATCATTATTCAATTCCACGGGCACGCTGGCATGGTCATTTTGATCAAAGGGCTGGATGCTCGAATTCGAGATAAACCACTGCGTATCGCCGCTGTCGGACATCAGCAGGGCGTCGCCGCTGGCATCCGCGCCGCTCAACCAGCCGCCGCCTGTGGTCGTGATGTCCAGGCTTTGGTACGGTGAAGGAAACAGCGTGATGTCATTGTCAGACAGGGAGACTTGTTGACCATTCTGGTCGTAGGCGCTTGGGGAGCCCAACACTACTCCACCGGGGCCAGCGGTGATGTTGACAATGGGTGGCAAAAGCAGAGGCACGCCGTAACCCGTCAGCCGCGGCAGGTTATATCCGGTAATATAAACCGCATTGGCGGCGTCTAAAGTGAGCGAAGCCTGCTGGCTATAAGTAAAAACAAAATCTTTTGACGTTGGCGGCTTTTCATCGAAGAGGCCGCTGGGATTGCGCACTTCCTGCAAATAGATACTGTTTGCCGCGTTCAAATCCCAGCCGCCCGTTGCCAGGCTCAACGCCACATTTTGGGCGGACGTGCCGATGTTCTGGGCGTTGATGGCGCCCTGGCCATCCATGACCACAAAGCTTCCATAGACATTTCCCCCGGCATTGATCGTTACGTTTCCCGCGGCGGTTCCAAAACATCCGATGCCGGGATCCGTGTCACCTCCGAAAGACACGCTGGGATTGGACGCGAACTGCGTAGCCGAATAACTGATGACGCTGCCGCCGGCATTGATATTCACATTCCCGCCGTTCGCCGTGGCAATGCCGCCAAGGCTTGGATCGGCCTTAGTATATGGCGCGCTTGTCGTGTAATCAAAACCATAGACGCTATCTCCGCTGTTCACATCTCCAAACTCCGCAGTCACATTAATGTTGCCGCCGTTTTTGGTGGTGATGCCGCCGGTGCCCGGGTTCGATACTCCCGGCCCGGCGGAATTGCCCGACCAGCCGACTTGCACTTCGTTGGCGGCCCAGAGATTGATATTGCCATTTTGGGTTTGAATGGTCGCAGTTCCGTCCAGATAGATTCCATCGTTGTCCGAGGAAAGGGTTCCCGAATAGGCCGTTCCGGCCGTCAGACTCACGTTCCAGTTTTGGCCGGCCTGGATTCCCGAACCGTTAAGGAAAGTAATGTCGTTGCCCGCGGAAATATCCAGGTTGCCCGTGGTGCTGGTCTCACCGGGCAAACTCCAGATAAAGCCCGAAGCGAATTCAATATTTCCCGAGCTGGTAATGTTGATTTGAGACATGCCGCTGTAGCTGCTGACGAAGCTGGAATTGATTATCAGCGTTGTAATTGGATCCAGCGTGAAGGTCCCGCCCGCAAACCCCGCCTGCGCCCCGCCGTTGATGCTGGAATTAATGCCATTTATCGTGGGCGCGGAAATCTCCACCTGCCCGCCGTTGCCTCCTTGCGCGCCGCCGGAAACGTTGATGGTCGAACCGGCCAGATCGGAAAAAGTGTTGCCCGCCTGAATGGTCACCGCGCCTCCGGAACTGACATCCTGGCTGTCACCCTGCGCGGAGATGGCGGAATTGGCGCCCAGGCTCACCGTGTCGCCAGCGACCAACTCAATTGAGCCGTTGACATCCTGGGCGGAATTGGCCTGGACGACTCCGTTTTGGTTAACCATTTGGGCCTGCAAAGCGATGTTGCCCGCGTTGGCGAGCAATTTTCCATTGTTATCCACCATGCCCTGGGGGACGGTGACTTCCGCGCTCAAGCCCCGGCCATCCGGGGACATCGAAAGCAGAACGTTTTCCCCGGCGTAAAGGCCAATGTTCCCGCCGGGCGCCGAGATCGTGCCATTATTTTCGATGTCGTTGGCAATTAAATAGGCGGACCCGCCGCCGGCAATGTTGATTCGCCCGTAATTGACGATTTTGGCGGTGGGCGGCGGCGCATCGAACGACCACGGACCGCCGCTGGACAGGTCGAGCGCCGGCGTGGACGCTGTGGTCATGACCAGGCCGTGGACGTTGAGCGAAGCCTGGCCGCCGACAAAAAACCCGGCCGAATTTTGGAGAACGATGAAGCCGTTGGCATTGAGCGTGCCCAGAATTTGGGAGGGGCTGGCGCCGTTGATTTGATTCCACGTCACTGACGTGGAGGAAGGCTGGTTAAAATTGACGGTTTGGCCGGCGCCGATGTTGAAGCTTTGCCAATTGATGGCGGCATTGGCGGAAGTCTGATTGATGTTCAATGTGGAACCGGAATGGCTGAACGTAGCCGAACCTTGCGTCACGGCGCCGCCGGTCGGGTTGGCGGCGGCAGGAGGCGCGCCGGCCATCCACGCCAGCAACAGCGCCGGCCAAACGAATGGCCGCCGCCAATGAGAAAAGAAATTCATGTCCATTTGTGAGCGCAGATTAAAACGCTCGTCCTATTGCCATTCGTTACCATTCTATGAGTTCCTCCCAAATTAGATTGTGACAATTCGGTGAACTCTTAAAACTGCGCCGTCAGGGAAAAATCAAAGAACGGCTGATAGGCCGACACGGTGCCGGCGCTCAGGAGCGGCCAGGAACACATCAATTGCGCCTGCCAGTGCGATCCGACCGCGGCGTTTAGCCCAAAACCCGTGCCGCAAAGCCGGGTTTGGCCCGCCATGCCCGCGGGAGGATCAAGCAAATAGACACACGCATAATCCACATAAACCGAACCGCGCACCGTCAAAGGCGCCCCGTTATAAGCATCACCGATGTCCAGCGGCGCTGTCTGCTGTTCCAGACCCAGATGCCAGCCGGTGTCGCCAAAAACTTCGCCTTCATGATAACCTCGCACGTTGTTGACGCCGCCTGCGCCGTATTGTTCGGTGCTGATGAGCGGCTGGCTGGACCATTGGCCATCCATGCGAACGGTCGTGATCCAATTGGTATAAATCTGAAAATCCTGCGAGAAGCTGGGACGAAGAATGACCCAATGGCCGGTGGCTTCGGTCGAGTTAACAATATTTGTCAGGGCGCTGCGTCCGTGATCCGAAGATATCGTGGCGTTGGTTCCAGGAGACTCCGTGTTATTCCACGAGGCTGAATACCACAAATTGGCGCTGAGAGCCAATCCAAGATTCGCCGGACCAAAGGCGTCCTGAAAACTCCCATTGTAACTCAATGAGATCGGCAAGTATGACAGCCTCGACTCGGTGCTCGCCAATGGATTAACAACTGTACTTTTTGTCGGAAAGATCTGGCCGCTGCTATTTGTGGCGAGGGACCCAACTATGTCAACGTTAGTCGTGTAGGAATCCAGGGAGTAAACTTTGAAATCCAGCCCGCCGGAGAAAACGGATTGAATACCGCTCATTTCGGGCAAAGGCTTGGATAACTGGAATCCGGCTTGCTCGTTAACGGTAATATCCTGGTGAAATGATTGCTGAGATAAGGAGATGGCGTTTGTGGGGGGAAAAAGACTTGAAATCGAGCCACTTTGGATGCCGGCGTCAATCACCGCACGGTTGGCGTCAATCGTCAGTTGCGGCCGATCCGTCGCCGCCGGCAGGACGAATTGGCGCGTGGCTTCGCTGTAGCCGAAATTGGGATTGTTTTCCACGGTCTCCTGAACCGACGACGGGTTTCCCAGAGGCAAACGATAGAACGCACTGTAATAGTCCACCTGCGGTTCGTCATAAAAAGGCCATTGAGTTCCCTGTTTGTATAGCTCGGGCGAAAAACCGTAATCCACGCCCAGGGCATTTTCATGTTGCCAGAGGTTGTCATAGACGGCCGAGCCATCAACGCGCAGATCCGGCGTGCCCGGGGAACTTTGATTGTCCAGTTCGAGTTTGCCGTGAAGCGGCAGGCGGTCCTTGACGTTGAGGGTCAAATCGCTGGTGCCATTGGTCGGGCCGGGGCCGATGATCGGGTAGATTTGCCGGTCCTGATTGTTATTGGCCCGGTTCAATTCGCTGTTGAAGACGTAGGAGTTGAGCACCATGTTTGTGCGCAGGCTGGGCAGCGAGCGCATCACATTGTTGGAAGTGAAGTAATGGTTGCCAGCGACCTGGATGTCCGCCAGGCGGCCCTCCAACACGTCCAATTTCACCGTCGCGTTGGCGAGTGTCTGCCGGGGCACATCCACTGCAACCGTCACATAACCGCGATCGTGATAGGCATTGCCCAGCTCGGAAACCACCGTTTTAATTCCGTCAAAGCTGACATTCGTGCCATAGTCGCCGTCTATGTTCGTGAGCACTTCGGCAATGGTTTTTGGCGCCAGGATGGTGTTGCCGCTGATGACATAGTGCTCGACGTCAAACCGGGGACCGGCGCTGGTGGAAACGACATGAACCCGGTGGTCTTCCGGGGGCAAGGGTTCTGTCAGCGCTCGATTTAACGCACTGAGCGCGCGCTGTATCTCCTGGGGCGTCGCTTTCGTTACCGGATGGGCGGGGATGGCCGCGGCTGCGACGTTGGTGGAAGCAACGGCATTCGTTGCGGCAATTGCCGGATTGGCTGGAGGCGCGGCAACCGACGGCACGGCAACCGTAACCACGCCATTGCTGACCTCAAACCAGCGTTCGCCGGAGACCATGATCTGCGGAATCGCCGCCTGGAAGACGTTCAAGGTCACAACCCCGTTCGTGATTTGTTCCTGCGCAATGGCGATGCTCGCCGTGGGATAGCCGCGCTTGCGATATTCCGTTTGAAGATTCGATGCCGCCCGGACGATTTCCTCCAGGCTGATATTCGTCCCGGTGTATTTGGAGAGAATGGGCGTCCAATCGTTGGCGGGCAAGAGGGCGTTGTCCTTGACGACATAGGACTGGACGTTGAAATGGCCAGGATGATTCGGAGGGGGCTGTGCTCCGGCCGAAAGGGCCGCTATTCCCACGCCGACAATGATCAACGACAGCCATCGAAACAGCCGGATCGCTTTCCGAAAACAAAGCGCGGACACCCCAACTGCCAAACCACAGGCAGAGGTGATATGAAAGCTCGTCCCAAACGACACAAGCTTGAAAGCCTGGGCAATTTATATTACGACTTTCTGTCAGAAATGTGACAATCCGGAAACAAAGGCCGGGAAACGAGCGGGATTGCGCTTGAGCCGGGTTGCCCATCTTTTCTTTTCTTTTTCAAAATCGCCACTGGATTGTAACACGTTTGATTTACTGTTTTGGTTTCGGCCAACATGGTGGGTGGGCTTTTTTCGTTGAAGACATGAATACGGTTGATCACTGGCATGAAGAGCATCTGGCTATCAGGCGGTTTTCCATTTTATCCGGCAAAGAATGGTCGCCCAAACCGTCCGATTGGCTGTTAATTCGGGTGGAAGAGGGAACAGGATATTGGCTGCAGGGACAGTCAAGCATTGATTTGGAAACCGGCACGGCGTTAGTGATTGCCGGCGACGGCCAGGGATACATTCGGGCCAGCCAATTGAACTGCATGTCGCTGCGTTCTTTCAGCGTCACGCCGGCCCGCCTGACCGGCCTGATGACCCTCAGCGAACAGATTTTCTTGAAGCAGGCAGCTTCACAGAATGAACTGGCCTTCCAGGTGTTCCCCCCGCCAAGCGCGATCGCCGGGAAAATGAAGGATCTGCTCGCAAATTCCAATCCCAACAACCTGTCGGCGAGATTGTCTTTCCTCCAGCTTTTTGCGGATATTTTTGGCGAAAAATTGAAACAAACCGCTCCCGTTCCGGAAAATGGCGATGCCCGGGAACGGCTGCGTGCTTTCCTGATGAGCGCTCCCGCGGACTTGCTGGCGGAGATGAGTTTTAAGGAACTGGCGCAGATCGCGCGCTGCACGCCGCGGCATTTGAGCCGCATTTTCTTTGAGCTGATAGGCATGTCGTTTTCCGACAAGCGCGCGGAAATCCGACTGGCGAAGGCGCGGGAGTTGCTGGCTACCAGCAAGTCCAAGGTGGTGGAAGTGGCCTTTGAGAGCGGCTACAAATCGTTGAGCCTCTTCAACCAGATGTTCACGCGCCGCTTTGGAATCAGTCCCGGTAAATGGCGCCAAAAAAACGGCGTTAACCGCATCACTGAAAAACGACGCTACGCCAGTTTGGCGCCGCGACTCTCGAAGGGCAACCGGTTGCGGACGGAACGATCTCCGGCACAGGTGGGCGCCTGATTAAACAATCCCGGCAATCAGCGGCGGGACCTTCGGTTTTTGGCGGGTTATTTCAAAAGCCGCGTGAATCCGACCAATCGCCGCATTGGCCTGCGCTTTCGAAGCGGCATGGATCCGACCCAAAACCGTTCCTGTTTTAACTGGCTCGCCGGGTTTGGCAATTTGGTCAAGGCCAACGTCGTAGTTGATTCTGGAATCCTTCGTCAATCGCCCGCCGCCCAGGTCACGGATCACCTCGCCGATAATCCGCGCATCGCATCGGGAAACAAACCCGGAGCGCGCCGCCTTTAGTTCGGCCACGATCGGAGCAGTCGAATCAAGCGACAATTTTTTATAAAAGGCTTCCAGGTCCGCACCCTGCGCCACGAGCATTTCGTCCCATTTCCTGCGCGGCGCACCGGAATGAAGGCAATCTTGAGCGATTTTTTCCGCCGTCTTGAGATTTTTTGTTTTGCGCGTCTGCACAAGCAGATGCGCGGCGCAAGCCAGGACGAGGGTGCGCAGGTCATCAAGAGTCCGGCCGGCTTGGTCGGTTTTATTTTCGAGGCAGGCAACGGATTCCTTCACTTCGAGCCAATTCCCGGCGGCGCGGCCCAGTGGAACATCCATTCGGGTCAAAAGCGCGCGCGTATTCACGCCGCAATCGCTTCCGAGGCTGGTCATTGCCCGGGCCAGCTTTTGGGCGGCCGATTTGTTTTGCATGAAAGCGGCGCAGCCGAACTTAATGTCCAGGATGAGCGCTTCCGGATTTTCGGCGAGTTTTTTGGAAAGGATCGAAGCGACAATGAGCGGAATGGAGGGAACGGTTCCGCTGGCATCGCGAAGCGCGTAGATTTTTTTATCGGCGGGGACCATTTGATCGGTTTGGCCGCAGATGACGCAGCCGACCTTT
The DNA here is from genome assembly GCA_030038175.1 of Verrucomicrobiia bacterium. GTDB lineage: Bacteria > Verrucomicrobiota > Verrucomicrobiia > Limisphaerales > UBA11358 > UBA11358. Next base: position 30,864 of record JASHPN010000233.1, on the reverse strand, counting down.
TGGACCTGCGCGATGATGCGTCCGGCGGGCAAAAGCGTTTTGAAACCGGGAATCGAATCCAGTTTGTCCAGCGTGCCGCCGGTGATGCCCAGCCCGCGGCCGGAAATCATCGGCACGCGAAATCCCAGGCAGGCCAGCAAGGGCGCCAGCGGAAGTGAAACTTTATCGCCAATACCGCCGGTGGAATGTTTGTCCACGAGCGGCCGCGCATCCTTTGGAAATCTCAAAGTCTCGCCGGAATCGCGCATGGCGAGCGTGAGGGCGCGCGTTTCGGCGGCGTTAAGGCCGCGGAAAAAAATCGCCATGAGCAGGGCGGCCATTTGGTAATCGGGTATTTCACCGGCGGTAAAGGCGCGGATGAAATTTCGGGTTTCCTCAGGGGCAAAGGCTTTGCCTTCGCGTTTGGATTCGATGAGGGAAAGAAAATTCACCCCTCAAACCTTTTCGCCGCAATACTGGCGTTGTGCCCCCCAAAACCGAAGGAGTTATTGATGGCGGCGGTAACCTTCAGTTCGCGCGCCGTATTGGGAACGTAATCCAGGTCGCATTCCGGATCGGGCGCCTGGTAATTGATTGTGGGCGGGGTGATGCCGTGATGAATAGCCAGCGCGCAGACGGCCATTTCCACCGAGCCCGCCGCGCCGAGCATGTGTCCCGTGGCGCCTTTGGTGGAACTGACCGCGATTTTCTTCGCGTGTTCTCCAAAGACCGTTTTAATCGCCTGGGTTTCGCAGACGTCCCCTTGAGGGGTAGAAGTGCCGTGCGCGTTGATGTAGTTGACATCTTCAAGACGCAGACCCCCGTTGCGGAGGGCCATTTTCATGCAGCGCGCGGCGCCTTCGCCTTCGGGCGAGGGCGAAGTCAAATGATAGGCGTCGGCGGTGTTGCCGTAGCCGACAATCTCGCAATAAATTTTCGCGCCGCGTTTTTTGGCGCGTTCCAGCTCTTCCAAAACAAGAATGCCCGAGCCTTCGCCCATGACGAAGCCGTCCCTTTCCTTGTCAAACGGGCGCGAAGCATGTTTGGGATCGTCGTTGCGGGTGCTCATGGCTTTCATGGCGCAAAAACCGCCGATGCCGATGGGGACAATGGTCGCTTCGGCGCCGCCGGCGAACATCACCTGCGCATCGCCCATTTTAACGGCGCGCCAGGCTTCTCCAATGGCGTGGTTGGCCGTGGCGCAGGCGGAGCAGGTGGCAAAATTCGGGCCGCGCAAGTCAAAAAACATCGAAATGAGACCCGAAGCCATATTCGAAATCAGCATGGGTATCATGAAAGGCGACAGCCTGCCCGGTCCGCGATTGAGCAGGATCTGGTGTTGTTCGGCGGTGGTTTGAAGCCCGCCAATGCCCGAGCCGACGATGCAGCCGATTTCATCGCAATTTTCCTTTTTGAGGTCGAGGCCCGAATCCTTCAAAGCCTGCCAGGCGGCGTGAACGCCAAATTGAGAAAACCGGTCGGCCCGGCGCACTTCCTTGGGTGAGGGAAATGCGGGAGCGGGATCAAAGTTTTTTACTTCTCCGGCGATTTGGGTGTCATAGGGCGATGCGTCAAACGACACGATTTTGTCAATCCCGCACTGCCCGGAAATCAGGTTTTTCCAGAACGTTTCCACATCGTTGCCGATGGGAGCGACAACGCCGAGGCCGGTCACGGCGACTCGCCGGTCTGATGAATTGCTTGGCATAAATAAAAAGGGCAGTTTGAGCTTATCGGCCAAACTGCCCTGAAGCTGGGAAATCCGCAACTATTTTTGATGGTCTTCGATATACTTGACCACGTCGCCGACGGTCAGGAGTTTTTCCGCCTGTTCGTCCGGGACTTCGATGCCAAATTCCTCCTCCAGCGCCATAATCAATTCAACGGTGTCGAGGGAATCCGCGCCGAGGTCTTCGATGAATTTGGCCTCAGGGGTTACCTGGTCCGGCTTAACGCCGAGTTGTTCAACGATGATGTCACGTACACGTATGTCAATTGGTTTGTCTGCCATAAATTATAGTGCCTTGTCTGTAAGCGATGATGACAGACAGGTCAAGCCCTGAATCGAATTTTTTTTACATCACCATCCCGCCATCCACCGTCAAAACCTGGCCGGTGATGTATCTGCCCGCCGGGCCGGCCAAAAACAACGCCGCGCCGGCGATGTCTTCCGCGGTTCCAAATTTGCCCATGGGAATGGCGCGCAAGATGTTGGTCTTCAACTCTTCGCCCAAATCCGAGGTCATGTCCGTCTCGATGAAACCAGGAGCGATGGCGTTGACGGTCACGCCCCGGGATGCCAGCTCACGCGCAATGGATTGGGTGAATCCGATTAGACCCGCCTTGCTCGCGGCGTAATTGCACTGGCCGGGGTTGCCGATCAGGCCGACGACCGAGGAAATATTGATGATCCGGCCAGCCCGCTGTTTCGCAAAAACCCGGAAAAATTCGCGGGTAAAATGAAAAGCGCCTTTGAGGTTGGTGTTGAGCACGCTGTCCCAATCTTCGTCGCTCATGCGCATGAGCAAACCGTCGCGCGTGACGCCGGCGTTATTGACCAGAATGTCTATCTTTCCGCAGTCGGCCAGGATTTTTTCAGCGGCGGCCCTGACCGCCGCCGCGTCGGCCACGTCCACGGCCAGCGCCAAGGCTTTGCGCTCCAGGGCGGTAATTTCCGCCGCGACTTTGTTCGAGTTTTCCTGCGTGCGCGAGACGCAAACGACATGGGCGCCTTCCTGGGCGAATTTCAAAGCGATGGCCCGGCCGATTCCGCGCCCGGCGCCGGTGACAACGGCAATTTGATTTTCAAGTGTCATATCGCAAACTATAGATGAAACACAAGATTTAAGGCAGATTCAATAAATTCATATACAAATTTTCCGCGCCCGGTGTCTATTGGATGAATTGCGGGATGATGGACGAATCGAAATCATGCGCCCGAATCGTCAAACCGGTTCCGTTTTTTCAAAGAGTGGACTGGATGAGTTTCGGTCTGGCATCGCTGTTATCCTTTGCGGTGTATATCTTTACGCTGACACCGGATGCGGATCTCGAATTTTCAGGAATTTTTGCAACCTCAGCGATGCATTTGGGCGTGTCCAATCCGCCGGCCTATCCAATATGGACCCTCTATACGTGGTTATTTGTCAGACTGTTGCCATTTTCGAACATTGCGTGGCGAGTGGCGGTTGCGACGGCGATGGCCAGTGCGTTTGCGTGCGGACTGATCGCGTTGATGGCGTCGCGCACCGGCGCCATGGCGGTGGAGAATTTTGAGGGCCCCAACCGGCTTTCCGTCAAAGAGCAAAATGCCATTCGAATGATCTGTGGCAGTGTCGCCGGAGTCGGTTTCGGCCTTGATGGTTGTTTTTGGAGCCGGGCCGTTGTTCCGGATCAATGGAATTTCAACGTTTTCCTGTTTGCGCTTTTGCTTTGTCTGCTTACCCAATGGTTATTTGAGCCGTCCCGAAAACGATACCTCTATTGGGCAGCACTGGTCCAAGGATTGATCCTGGCCGACAGCCAGGCGCTGCTTCCGACCGCGTTGGCCGTGCCCTTTTTTGTGGCGATCGGCAACCCCCAATTGGGGCGGAACATCCTATTCCTGATTGGAATATTCTTTTGCGCGGTTCTGGCACTGAATGGCCGGCTGCATTGGTTTGATTCCTGGCTTAACGATTCTACGCGCCCGGTGGAATTCGCCGCGACAATCCTCGTCGTTCTCGTGTGGCTTTCGTTGTTGGTCTTCACTCGGGAGTTTCTTAGCGAGTGGAGTCCTGCATTTGTTTGCGTTGCATTATTCTGGGCAGGAATTGCTGCCTGTCTTTTGTTGCCAATCTTTTCTATGACAGATCCGCCGGTAAACTGGGGTTACTCGCGCACGGTTAGGGGTTTTTTTCACGTCATTGGACGCGGCCAGTATGGGGGGCCCGACGATGTGCAAAATATGAAACGCTTGCTGGCGCAATGGGCCGTTTATGGCAAAATTGCGGCGGAGCAATTTGGCGTCTTCTATCTTGCAGCGGCGACTGTCCCTTTATTCCTGCTGCACAAGATCTTGTCTCTGGTCAGACGATGGTGCCTGGGATTGATTGTCGTGTGGTTTCTTATTTCCCTGCTTATGTCAATCGGCTTAGACATATCGTGGGACAAGTCCACCTATGAATTGAACGAGAAATTCTTGTCGCCGACACATCTGGTTCTCGCCATCCTTGCCGGCAATGGCATGGTCCTGTTTGCAACGTATTACGCGGCCCGGCAGTCGGATAAAAACGGGGTTGTCATCCCGCCATGACCGCCTTCACGGCCGTCTCCAAACTGGCTGCATCCGCCACATTGAGCATTTCGGCGTTTTTATCAATGCGTTTCATAAAGCCGCTGAGTGCGGCGCCGGGGCCCAATTCGATGAATCGGTTGAAACCCTGGGACAATAAATAACGCATTGATTTTTCCCATTGCACGGAATTGCAAACCTGTTCGACCAGCAACCTGGAAATTTGTGAGTCATGCGGTCGCGCGGTGACGTTTGAAATGACAGGAATCGAAGGCGGGGAAATCTTGATCCTGGCCAGTTCAGCCTCAAGTTTTGGCTGTGCGCCGGCCATTAGCGGCGAGTGATAGGCGCCGGCCACTTGCAAGGGGATGGCCCGTTTGGCGCCCTTGGCTTTGGCCAGTTCAACGGCCCGCTGGATTCGTTCAATTTCGCCGGAAATGACGATTTGGCCGGGACAATTCAGGTTTGCCAGCGTGACCCCTGCTTCAAGGCAGACTTCACGCGTAGGCAGTTCGTCCAGGCCAATAATAGCAGCCATGCCGCCGCGGGTGGCGTCACACGCTTCCTGCATGAATTTGCCGCGTTGGCGCACGACACGCAGGCCGTCTTCAAAAGACATCGCACCCGCCGACGTCAGCGCGGTCAATTCACCGAGCGAAAGCCCGGCCACGGCGTCAAATTTCAAGCCGGGACAATGTTCCTTGAGCAATTCGAATGCGATCCAGCCCACCAGGAAAATTCCCGGCTGCGCGTTTTCGGTTTTGGTCAGTTCCGCCTCCGGACCGTTGAGACAAATCGAGGCCAAATCATAGCCCAGGGCCTCGTTGGCCCGGTCAAACCATCGGCGCGCGGAGGGATATTTTTCGGCAAGGTCTTTGCCCATGCCGGCCGCTTGTGCGCCCTGGCCGGCAAAAAGAAGGGCCGTTTTTCTCATGCGGCTCCTACTAAACCCGATTTTCGAGCCCTCGTAAAGCCAATGGTTAACCGTCTAACGAACTAACCGTCACCTATGCGTCACTGCCTCTGATACGTGCCCATCAATTCCCCCTCGGCCAGCACATGTCCTTTCATGGCATCCAGCAGATCCGCTTTCTTTACACCGGCATCTAAAGGAAGCACGGCGTCGAGCGCATAAACCCTGAAGAAATAACGGTGCGGTCTGCCCGGCGGAGGCATGGGACCGTCGTAGCCGGTTTGATTGAAATTATTCTCGCCCTGCTTCGAGCCGTCAGGGAGAGTCCCCGTTTTGGCGACATTTTCAGGAAGCGCGGTGGTGCTCGGGGGCAAATTAAAAAGCACCCAATGCGTAAATGTGCCCATCGGCGCGTCGGGATCTTCGCAAATTAATGCGAACGTTTTCGTATTTGCGGGCGCGCCGGTCCATTGGATCGGCGGCGAGACATCATCGCCCTGGCCGGTGTATTTTTCGGGTATGGACTGTCTTTGCGCGAATGCGGGGCTGGTCACTTGCAGTTTCAAAGCGTTCCCCGTGTACGGCTGTGCTTCATTCGAGCAGCTTGGCAATGTCAGGCCGATGAACAGGGCCACGGCGAGAAACAAATTCATACGCTGGGTCATGCACGCAACTTTCGCCCGGACACCGCCAAATGCAAGCCGTTTCTATCGTTGTCCGCCGTCCCCCTCAGTCCCTGCTGTCCCATTTATCCCTTTATGCCGAAAAAACCGCGCTTTTTTAGCGAATTTATACAATGTTACACTTATATATTTTGGACAACCCGACCTCATTTTTATCGCAATTGAAAGTGTAGCGGGTCTGTAGCGCCTTTGTAGCGGCAAATGTAGCGGACTAAACCATTGCCGTTCAATAATGTAGCGGGCGTAGCGGCTTTTCTGACTTCACACACTCTGCGCCTGCGCCGTATACCGGTTAAGATTTCTCTGAGTCCGCTTCCCTTGGTCTGGCACTCTCGTGCTCAGTTGTTGATAAAACGTCGCGCAAAATTTGAATGGTCAGCTTGTCCTTGGGGCGATTGGCGGCAATCTTGCTGGCCAGAACTCGATCAAGAGCCAGCACTTTCAACCGTCGGCGTCCGAGAGGCACATCAATGCATTTCTTGATTTCCTCGGCGAACGGTCCCAGGCCGTCCATTCGGACAACGATATCAAACAATTCCGAGCCCGCGCCTGCCAGCATCGGAGGATTATCTATGGATGGTGGCACATACGCGGCGTGGACTTCTCGTAACGCAACAGACATTTTTTCTTCCCCGAGATTTTCGAACCAAAGATCAATATCCTGGGTAACGACCGGCGCCCCTTGCAGCGTCGCGGCGGAAAGTCCAACTACCATGAATCGCACCTTATGCTTGAGCAACGCGCCCAGCAGACGAATTTCATTTTCGGAAAATGGAAGCGGTGCGGCCACGGATTAAGCTCCTTTGCAAGCGTTCGAGAGGCGGCAACTCGAGTAAAATCAGCGTATGGCGGATATTGTCTCTGTCGGCGTCCGGGTGGGCGGCGATGATCTTTTCGACACGGGCAGACAATCGCCGAGCCCATCGGGCGGCGGTGGCGGCATTTTTACTTCGAGTCATCTTTTTCATCCGCGACGACAATTTATGCCCTCTTCTGTACATTGTCACCTGTTTGCTTTTCCCACTTGTGGGTGACGCGGCGGAGCGTGGCGCGGATTTCCTGGAGGCGCGGCGGCTTGCTCAGGACGGCATCCACTTCCGCCTCGCCGTCGTTGTCCAGGAAAGCGCCCCAACCAGTGAGCATAATGATGGGCGTGGCCTGGGACTCGCCTTTGACAGTGCGCGCCACCGCATGACCGTCCATCAGCGGCATTCCGAGGTCCGTGATGACCACGTCAAAAGGCGCTTTACGCACGAGGGCGGCGCGGAAGGCATTGATACCGGCCTGGCCTCCGTCGGCCATTTCAATTTTATGGCCGTCGCGTTCGAGCATTTCCTGCATGAGCACGCGCAAGGCTGGTTCGTCGTCAATGCACAGGATGCGCAGGGGTTTCAACGGATGGCCATTTTCAATGATCTCCGTGGTATCGGAGACGTCCAGTTTGCGGACCGGAAACAGGAGGCGCATGGTGGCGCCTTTGCCCGGTTTGCTTTCGATTTCGATTTTGCCTCCCTGCCGTTCGATGACGCCATAGACCATCGCCAGGCCCAGACCGGTGCCGCGCCTGCCCTTGGTCGAAAAAAACGGCTCGAGACAGCGTTTTTGGGTTTGCTCGTCCATGCCGACACCCGTGTCGCTCACTTCCAGGACGGCGTGTTTGGAAATCTCGCCATTTTTCAATGGGCGCTCGACCGCGAATGTCCGAACGGTAATTCCGCCGCCCTGCGGCAAGGCGTCCACGGCGTTGAGAATCAGATTTGTCAGGGCCTCGCGCACTTCGCTTTCAATGCCGGCAAATTCCGGAACGTTCGGGTCAAATTCCTTGTGCATCTGGATATGGATCCCCGCGGCCTGCGGTATATCACGCCAGCGGGGCTGCATCATGTCAATCATCTGGCCGGCGATCACGTCCAGTTTGAGCGGCTGAAGAGATTCGCGTTCGTTCCGGGGGCGGTAAAACTCCCGGAGCCGCTTGACGATATGGGCGATATCCTCGCCGGCGGTTTTGATATAGTTCAGGTGTCTTTTGCCTGACTCGCTGAGATTGGTTTCGGTTTGGGCAATAAGCTCGGCGAATCCAACCACCGGTGAGAGCGCGTTGTTGATGTCATGGGCGACACCGCTGGCCATTTGCCCGAGGGCCTTCAACCGTTCCTGTTGCATGAGGGTTTGCTGGGACTGGCGAAGGTCATTGTAGGCTTTTTGCAAATCCTGATACAACTGAGCCTGATGAATGGCCATGGCGGTGTGCGCGCTGAGGCCGCGGATAAAATCGCGTTCAGCCCGGCTGAAGGCATCCTTTTCGCGCCGCATCAGGACGAGGATTCCGAACATCTTCCCCTCGATGATGAGCGGCACGCCGAGCAGGCTATGGAAACCGGCTTCCGCGGATTTTTTTGCCATTGGCCGGTCCTGAGCGCCGACTTCGGGCACATAAACCATTTCGCCATTAATGCAGGGGCGAAACACGGTGGCGTCAAGCGGGAAGGTATCGGGAATTTTCAGCGCGGCGGCGATCGGGCGGCTTTTGGGGCCACGAACGAGCACGCTAAACGTTTTGGATTCGGCATCGAACAAGTAGGCGCTGCCGTAATCCACCGGCAGGTGATCTTCCACTTGTTGCACCACGACGGAGACGATGCTCTCGAAATCCTGCCGGGCGGCGACGGCGTAAGCGATCTGGTTGAGCAGGCTGATGCGTCCGAATTGCTGTTCCAGGTCGCGCGTCCGCTCGCGGACGCGTTTCTCGAGTTCTTCGTTGGCGGAGTGCAGGGCGGCGTCCCGTTCCTGAATTTGCGAAAGCATTTGGTTGAATCCGTCAATGAGATTGCCCAATTCGTCCTCCGACTCTTTGACGGCCCTGATCGCGTAATTTTTTTGCGTCGAAACGACATTCGCCGTCTCCGCCAAATGGGTAATCGGCCGCGAAATGATCCGCTGCAGGCGCAAGGCCAGCAGAAACGTGGCCAGCAAAGCCGCCAGCGTAAAGAGGCCGATGAATGAACCGTATTGCCATAGCCGCGCGTACAACGCGGTCAAATCGGATTCCAAATAGACCACGCCGGAAGTTCTGTCGAATTTGAAGTAATGCCACAAAACGAGCCGGCCGTTGCTGATGCTCGAACCTTCCGGCTCGGGATGCAATGGCGGATTGGAATGGTCGCGTCCGGCGGCGTAATAGGAGGCAAAGATGTCGTAGGTGCTCCTGGCGGGATCACGATTATAAAGGCAGGCGGCGATGATATTCGGCTTGCTGCTTAACGAGCTGGTCAAATTCTCGACGGCGGCGGAGCGGTAGTGGTAGGCGAGGGCCGCGGCGTTTTCAGTGCCAATCACTTCGGCCTGGGCCAGCAGGTCATGAACGGTGGCATCGCGGAAAGAAAAGAACTCGTAAGTCAGGACTGCCGCGGCCACCAGCAGCAATGCGGTTGCGGTGCTGGCCAGCATGATGGCCATCAACTTTCTCTTTATGGAAATTGCGCGCAAGACGAGGTTTGGTTTTAGCCGCACATAGTTGGACTAGTAGCTACAATAAGCAATCCGGAACTTGTTTTCAATCGCGGACTTATGCCCGGGGATGAAATCTTTTGTGGATCTCCCGCAACCGGTTGCCCGCGATATGCGTGTAAACCTCCGTGGTGCTGATATTGGCGTGTCCGAGCAATTCCTGAATGACGCGCAAGTCCGCGCCATGCTCCAGCAGGTGGGTGGCAAAACTGTGCCGCAGCATGTGCGGCGTGATGTTCCGTTCGATGCCGGCGCGCCGGACACGATTCTTGATCCGCAGCCAGAGTGTGACCGGAGCAAAGGGCGTTCCGCGTTTGGTCAAAAAAACGTTCGCGGGCGATTTAGGCGTGATGAATTTTGGCCGGCCTGCGTCAAGATACCGATTCAGCGCTTCAACGGCTTTTTTTCCAACCGGGACCACGCGTTCTTTATTGCCTTTGCCGATAACGTTAATAAATCCCGCTTCCAGGTGCAACTGCTCGAGGCGCAAGTTCTTCAATTCACTCAACCGCAGGCCGGAAGCATAGGCGAGCTCCAAAATCGCCCGTTCGCGCAATGTTTCCGGCGTTTCCGGGCTCTCGAGCGCCAGAATTTTACCAATCTCCTGGTCCGTCAGGGCTTTGGGCAGGCGTTTCCACCGCCGGGGCAGGGACAGGTTTTCGGCCGGGTTTTGCGGCAGCAGCTTTTCATTTTCTGCAAACTTGTAGAACGCGCGAAGGGCGGCAATTTCCAAATAAACACTTTCACCGCTCAATCTCCGGGCCGATTCCGGCGGCTCGTTTTCCAGCCGCCGTTCGCGTTCGTATTGCAGGAAGGACATCAGGTGCCGCAACTCGACCTGCTTCCAGTCGGTGAGGTTTTCTTTGGCTGCCCAGGCGGTGAATTTTCCAAGCAAGGCGGCGTAAGTGCGGGCGGTGTTGTCGGATTGCCCGCGTTCATGGCGGAGAAATTGAAGGAAATCCTCGACAAGATTTTGCATGGTTAAAACAACGAAAGTTGCGGACCGTCCGGCCGGCGAAACGCCGCGGTGGAAAGTTCGTAGTTTCGCTTGTGCTCAAAACCGGCCTTTCGACAGGCGACCTCAAACATCGCCTCAATTTGTTCCGCGAAGATGCCTTCTCCGCGCATCCGGCTGCCCCATTGTGAATGGTATAATTTCCCGCCGCGCATGGATTTGATTCGGTTGAGGACCTTTTCCTTGCGATCCGGGAAATGGGTTTCCAGCCATTTCTCGAAGAGGGGCGCGTTCGCGTAAGGCAGCCGGACGACGGTAAAACCGGCGGACTGCGCGCCGGCTTCGCGCGCGGCTTTCAGGATGGAGGGCATTTCGTGGTCGGTCAGACCGGGAATGACCGGGGCGACATTGACGCTCACGGGAATATTCGCCGTGGCCAGTTTGCGAATGGCGTTTAAGCGCGCCGGCGGCGGCGAGGTGCGCGGTTCCATGACCCGCCGCAGGTCATCGTCCAGCGTGGTCACGGAAAGACAGACGTTCACACAATGATGTTTTGCCAATTCCGAAAGTACGTCCAGGTCCCGCGTCACAAGAAAATTCTTGGTGATGATGCCGACCGGGTTGCGAAATTCCAGCAAGGTTTCCAGACAGCGGCGGGTCAATTTGAATTTCGCCTCGACCGGCTGGTAGCAGTCGGTGACGCCGCTCATCACGATGACCTGGGGCTTCCACCTGGGCGACAGCAATTCCGCCCGCAACAGTTCCGGCGCGTTGAGTTTGACCATGATTTTGGTTTCAAAATCCAGTCCCGAGGAAAAGCCGAGATATTCATGCGTGGGGCGCGCGTAACAGTAAATGCAACCGTGCTCGCAGCCGCGGTAAGGATTCAAGCTCGCGTTGAAGCCGATGTCCGGACTGTCATTATAAGCAATCGCGGTTTTGCTGTGGTCAACGAGGAATTGCGTGCGCGGCAGGCCTTCTTCGGCCGGATTCCATTCCGCATCCGGTTCCAGATGGATTTTCTCGAACCGGTTCGCGGGATTCTCCGGCGCGCCGCGATGGGCGGCAATGAGCTGTTCGGCTTGCACAAGACCACTTTACCACAGTGCGCAAGAGATCTGTTCACGAAAGCGTTACGCCTGTCTCCCGCCAGTCTCTCGCTAAAATGGCCCAGCGTTCGTGGTCGCGCCATTTGCCGCAAATCTTTTATAATTTTTTCCCGGTCAGGCGCTCGTAGGCGTCGAGATATTTGGCCGTCGTTTTCGCAACGACATCGTCGGGCAGTTTGGGTCCGGGCGGGGATTTGTCCCAATCGAGCGTTTCCAGGTAATCGCGGACAAATTGCTTGTCGAAGCTGGGCTGGCCTTTGCCCGGGGCGTATTGATCGGCGGGCCAGAATCGTGAAGAGTCGGGGGTGAGCACTTCGTCAATCAGGATCAGTTTGCCGGAGTCGTCCAGGCCAAATTCAAATTTAGTGTCCGCGATGATGATGCCGCGTTTGCGGGCGTAATCGCGCGCAGTATTGTAAATCTTGAGGCTGGCGGCGCGGGCCTGTTCCGCGATGGAATCGCCGGTAATTTTCTTCGCTTCCTCGAAGGAAATATTTTCGTCGTGGCCGGTTTCCGCCTTGGTGGCGGGCGTGAAAATCGGTTCGGGCAGTTCGGAAGATTCTTTCAGACCGGCCGCGAGTTTAATGCCGCAGACGGTTTGAGTTTTCTGGTATTCCTTCCAGCCGCTGCCCGCGAGGTAGCCGCGCACGACGCATTCAATCGCGAGGGGTTTGCACTTTTTGACGATCATCGAACGGCGCCCGATTTTATCGGCAAAAGGTTGCAAATTTTTGGGCAGTGGATCGCCGGCTTTTGAGATCAGGTGGTTGGGCTGAAACGATTCGGTTTGAGCAAACCAAAAATAAGAGATTTGGGTGAGCACCTCGCCTTTGCGCGGAATGCCGTTGGGCATGATGACGTCGAAGGCGGAAATGCGGTCGCTGGCGACGAAGAGGAAACTGTTGCCGAGATCAAAGACTTCGCGGACCTTGCCGCTTTTGATCTTTTTGATGCCGGGCAGTTCGAGTTGGAGGACAGTTTGGTTTTGTGAATTTGACATGGCGGGAATTATTGGGGGCAAATTCAATAATTCAAGAGGCAAAATGGGGGAACAAGGCGAGGCTGGGACCGATGGACGAACGCCGGGTGGAAGGAAACGGCTTGCCGGTTCAATTTGAAAGGATATAATACTGTCTGGCGTTTCTGACTGGTTCGCGGGGCGCGAACCGTTGCACACGGAGGCGCGGGCGCTCCCCAAAGAAATGTCGCCAACGTAGCTCAGTTGGTAGAGCAGCGCTTTCGTAAAGCGCGGGTCGCTGGTTCAAGTCCAGTCGTTGGCTCCATTTTCAGGAGGTATGGCTTACGCCGAAGGGATTTTCAAGTGCTGGCCCACGGCGATTTTATCGCCCGATAGATTATTGGCAAGTTTCAGCGCTTTAACGGTCGTGCCATGGATTCTGGCAATGTGCGAAAGCGTATCGCCGGCTTTGACAAGATAAATCGCCGCGCCGGTCACGTGGGGAGATGAAACCGGCGTGGCGGGAGGAGCCGTTGCAACAGGACATGGTTGAACGGCGAGTGTTTTCTGAGAGATCATGGACGGCTCTTTGGCCGGCTCCTGTTGCTGCGGCACTGCTCGCGAAGCGGGTATCCGGGCGGTTTCCTGGTCGGGGGTGGTTGCCGATCGTTCGCTCACGCATCCTTCAATTAACAGGCCAACGACTACGGCAACGCTGACGATGACGGCGGTGACGACCGTTTTTTTAAATCGTTCCCGGCGGCGATGCTCGATGTCCATCTTAAAACAGGACGGAATCTGAAAAGGGTTCTGAGCGCTCATGTTTTCAATGAGCCAGCCATAAGCATAGCCGATGCCAATATAACCAAAGGTTTTTTGAAGCGGGCCAATCGTCGTTTGACCAGTGCCTGTGACCTATAGCAGGACAATTCTGTCCAACTTTAAATGCGACAAAATATCCCAGAACCGTCCCTGGACCGCGCCGAACGATGAGGCTATTTCGAATTTTTGGACGTTGGTTTGAGGAAGCGAGAGACGTGTGTCCGTTTTTCCGATAGTATTGATCGGGAGGTGGTTTGATTTTCGACGAAATGCGGGGAGGCGACTCGGGAAAGTCACACAAAGAAAAAACGGGCGGACTGTTGCCGGTCCGCCCGTTCGTGAATTTCGATATTATGGTTATTCGGACTTTTGCGCTTCGTCCGCGGCGTCGAAGGCGTGCTGCAGCGCCACCAGGTCTTCGCCGGGCTTGAGGGCGTCGAGCAGTTTCTGCTCTTCTTTGAGCTGTTCGTCGGAGTAATTGGCGGCCTTGATGGAGAGGCCGATGCGCCGTTCGCCTTTGTCAATTTTGATGACCCGGGCGGACACATCCTGCCCGGCTTTGAGGACGTTCTTGATTTTATCCACGCGCTCTTCGCTGATTTGCGAGATGTGCACGAGGCCGTCAATGTCATGCTGCAAGCCGACAAACGCGCCGAAGCTCGCAAGCTTGGTGACTTTGCCATTGACCAGGTCGCCAACCTTGTAGAGGGTTTCGATATTTTCCCACGGATCGGAGCCGAGCTGTTTGATGCCCAGGGCGATGCGCTGGTTCGGGCGGTCCACTTCCAGGACCACGGCTTCCACTTCGTCGCCTTTCTTCATGACTTCGCTCGGGTGATTGATCTTGCGGGTCCACGACATGTCGGAAACGTGAATCATGCCGTCAATGCCCTCTTCAAGTTCCACAAACGCGCCGTAGCTGGTGAGGTTGCGGACCTTGCCTTTGACGCGCGAGCCAACCTGATATTTCTCGGAAGCGCTGTCCCACGGGTTGGATTCGAGCTGACGGACGCCCAGGGAGATTTTCTGCTCTTCGCGGTTGATGCCCAGGACGACGGCTTCGATTTCCTGGTCCTGTTTCAAAACGTCGCTTGGTTTGGCGACGCGCTTGGTCCAGGAAAGTTCGGTGACATGGATGAGCCCCTCGACGCCCGGTTCGAGCTGCACGAATGCGCCATACGGCACGAGGCTGACGACTTTGCCTTTGACCTTCGCGCCGACGGGATATTTCGTCTCGATGTTATCCCAGGGGTTGGACATTTTCTGTTTGAGGCCCAGGCTGACGCGCTCTTTTTCCTTGTTCACGTCGAGCACAACCACGTCAATTTCCTGGCCGACCTTCAGGATTTCCGAAGGATGGCCGATGCGGCCCCAGCTCATGTCCGTGATGTGCAGGAGACCGTCAATGCCGTTCAAATCAATGAACGCGCCGAAATCAGTGATGTTCTTGACGGTGCCTTTGCGGATATCGCCCGGCGTCATTTCACCGAGCAGGTGGGCGCGTTTTTCATTGCGTTCCTGCTCGATCAATTCGCGGCGGGAAAGGACGATGTTTTGGCGGTCCTGGTTGATTTTGACAACCTTGAACTCGTAGGTGTTGCCGACGAACTGCTGGAGGTTTTTGGGAGTGGTCACGTCAATTTGTGACGCGGGCAAAAACGCCTCGACACCCACGTTGACCACCAGGCCGCCCTTGACGACGGATTTGACTTTGCCGTTGATGCGGCCGCCTTCGTTGCAGATGGTTAAAATCTTGTCCCAATTCTTTTTGAATTCCGCTTTTTCGTGGGAAAGCACGACGGTGCCTTCCTTGTTTTCGAGTTTCTCGATGAGAACATCAATTTCGTCGCCGACTTTTACGGCATTGGGGTCCTGAAATTCGACGGCGGGGATGACGCCTTCGCTTTTATAGCCGATATCCACCAAGACTTCTTTGGAGCGGACTTCGATGATGGTGCCTTTGACAATTTCGCCCTGGGCAACAAGCGAGCGGCCGCTCTGCTTCAAGGCTTCTTCCATGGTGAGCATAATAATATTTGAACTGCGGGAGACTTTTGGGTCCGCGAACGCGGAACCTGAAGGCTCCATTGCCTAAACCAGACATCCGTGGCAACGGAGGTTGAAGGTTAGGTTGTTTGTTAACTTTTTTTTCTCAGCCTCAATGAACATCCGCACACGCGGTGTTCAGGCAGTTTGTAAGATAGGGGAAATCAGGCCGAAAGGCAAGGGAAATCGGCCAATTAAATCAGGGGCCATGGACTTTGACGAACCACAGAGCCAGGACGGCTGTAAGCGTCCAGCCAAGCGCGCCGCCCACGAAAACAAACCGCCGGGGCATGCGGCCGCACAGATACAAGCTGATTCCAAATGCCAACATCACTACGACAACGGATCCGCAGGCGATTGCCTCGTCGGAATGAACGAAGTGATTCAGGATGAGAATCGAACCACCTATGACCGAGGCCGGAAGACCTAAAAAGATCCACCAACGCTTCTTCAAAGAAGGTTCTTCCTGGCGGGATTGCGGCATTTCGGAGGCAGGTGTGGCGACCAAAACATTTCTTGCGGATGGAAAGATACCATAGCTGGACTTCACTCGACGCAGGCTCAAGGTCTGGCCGGAGAGTTTCTCCAAAGCATCCACGGCAATCGAGACCGGTTGGCCGAATAATTTGGAGTCAACGCATGGGATGTCCGATTTTTCGGCGGAGTCAAAATAACCAACGGCAAAACTTTGACCTTTGTAAAACCAAGCCGTCGGCACTAAAGGATCACATTGCATGGATGTGAGCAAAAGCACCGGTTTTGCTCCTGCCGGCAGTTCATTAAGGCGGCCCCGCAGAAAATCGGCGGCGTCCGGCGTGATCGAAAATGGCACCGATGGGTTCACTTAAGCTGTCGAATGAGCGAAATCTGTGCCAAAAATCAGCTTCTTTCCGCGGCCCAATGTCCACGATTTGTGGGAAAAACGAAGTTACTACCGGTTTTTCAGCAAATCCCGAATCTCAGTGAGGAGTTTTTCTTCGTTGGAGGGCGGCGGCGGCGCGGCTTCCTGTTTTTTAATCAAAAGATTCATGCCTTTGACGAGAAGAAAAATACAAAATGCCAGAATGATAAATTGGATGACGGCGTTGACGAAGGTTCCGTATCCGATATCAATTTCCTTTGCGCCGCCCGGCGGTTTGATTTTCCAGGCCAACTCGCTGAAATTCACGTTGCTGGTGAGCGCGCCGAGGATCGGCATCAGGATATTGTCGGAAAGCGCGCTGACAATTTTGCCAAAGGCGGCGCCGATAATGACCCCGATGGCGAGGTCGAAGACGTTTCCGCGCATCGCAAAGGCCTTGAACTCCTGAATGATTTTCATAACGCAATCCTTTCTAAATTGCGGATATCATAGCAAAAGAAGAAATGCCTGGAAACTGAAAATGCTCTAATCCAAAAAGGTGAGTTTGATGCCTTCTTTGGGCTTTGAAAAGCTATCGAGTAAAGTTGAGCCGGTGGCCGCCGCAGGGCTGCTGTCCTTCTTTTCCGCCGAAGGTTCGAGCGCCGAACGCAATGCGCCTTCCACGAGCTGGGCGCAATGGATTTTCATGGGCGGCAGGGGCCCAAGTTCGCCGGCCAGTTCTTCCGTTTTGAGCGCGAGCGCTTCCCCGGCGGTCTTGCCGCGAATCAATTCCGTGGCCAGGCTGGCGACGGCAATGGCCGTTTCGCAGCCGAATGACTGAAAGGTGGCCCGGTCAATGACCTTTTTCCCGTTCTGTTCCTTGAACTTCACCCACAGCCGCAGCATCTCGCCGCAATCCGCGTTGCCGACGGTCCCGACGGCATCGGCATCGGCCAACTCGCCCATATTTTGGGGATTGGCGAGCGCGGCCTGAATGCGTTTCTGCAAATCATCGGTCATAGCGGCAATTTAACGCAAAGGCGCGAAGAATGTTCAATAGACTTCATCGTGAGTGCCAATATCAAGGAACACCACCCGTTCCCTTGAAGCAAACTGAAAAATGACTCGCGTGTCATACTGAACTGTAAAGCTCCAATAACTGCGCAGTTCCCCTGGAAAGTTTGTGGGTTCGTAAAACCGGATCAAATGGGTTGTTTCGGAATATTTCCACACGTTTCCAGAATGCTTTCTCCGATTCTTTTTGGCCGCCAATTCTCTTTTTGAAAGCGCGCTTGAAAGAAAAACTGAACGCAACTTCAGTCATTCGGCCAGCATTTTTTTCAGCTCACGAATGGAACTGGAAAACTTCAGTTTTCTGCGTTTCATTTCCTCCATTCCGCGGCGTCCATTTTCCTTTATTTCGCGCCGTCGTGTCTCAATCAATTCGCGATCCAGGAGAAACTTCAATTCTTCTTTTTGCTCCGTCAAGCAATTCCGACCGTTTTCAACTAATGTCGCAAAACTCATATTTCCAGTCTAAATGCTTCTTAGCGATTGGTCAACGCCTGGGGCTGCGGTCGCATTCAAAATCAGTACCTCGGAATCGTCGGGTCAATTTCGGCTGACCAGGCGTCAATGCCGCCTTTGACGTTATTCACGTATTTGAATCCCTGCTCGCGCAAAAATCCGACGGCATCCCTCGAGCGCGCGCCCACCTTGCAAAACATATAATAATGGGTGTTGGGATCCAGTTCGGTAAACCGCCGCACGAGCTGGCTCATCGGCAGCAGCGGCACGCCGTCAACCCGCGCGATTTCATATTCAAATTCCTCGCGCACATCAACCACCTTGATCCCCAGCGAGGGGTCGTCGAGCGCGCGTTTCATTTCCTGCACCGTGACTTCGTCCGGATTGCCCTGAGGTTTCGGGGGTTCGATGCCGCAGAAGGTCTCGTAATCAATCAATTCCTTGATCGTCGGATGCTCGCCGCAAATGGGACATTGCGGATCCTTGCGCAATTTCAGTTCGCGAAACTTCATATCCAGCGCGTTAAACAGCAGCAACCGGCCGACCAGCAAACTCCCTTTGCCCAGGGCGAGCTTCAGAATTTCCGTGGTCTGGATGCAGCCGACGATGCCGGGAAGCACGCCCAACACGCCGCCTTCGGCGCAACTGGGGACCATGCCCGGCGGGGGCGGTTCCGGATAAAGGCACCGGTAACAAGGCCCGCCCAGGTGCGGCGCAAAGACGCTCGCCTGGCCCTCAAATCGAAAGATCGAACCATAGACATTCGGTTTCTTTAACAGGACACAGGCGTCATTGGTCAGGTAACGCGTCGGAAAATTATCCGTGCCGTCCACGACAATGTCATAGGGCCGGATGAGGTCGAGCGCGTTCTCGGACGAAATGCGGGTATTATGGATGACGACTTCGCAGTGGGGATTGATGCCCTGAATGCTTTCTTTGGCGGACTGTGCCTTGGGCCGGCCCACATCCGCGTCCGTATGCAGGATTTGCCGTTGCAGATTGGAATAGTCCACGACATCGAAATCCACAATGCCGATCTTGCCGACGCCGGCGGCGGCCAAATACATGGCGATGGGCGAGCCGAGCCCTCCCGCGCCGATGCACAGGACGCTGGCGGCCTTGATGCGTTTTTGGCCACTCAAACCGACTTCGGGCAGAATCAAATGCCTCGAGTAACGGCGGATTTCATCATTGTTTAATTCCATAATTTCAATTCAAAGGGAGATTATAGTAATACAGCGCGGGCGAAATGCAAGGCGCCTCTCCGCTACTAGCCGTTACTGGTGCCTCTCCGTTACATTCGTGGGCGCTTTGAAATTGGGAAAAACCGGGTCCAATCCTGAGCCGCGTGAAGGACACGGATCACCATGACGGTTTTCTGAAATGGCTGATAGAAAATCAGGTAGTTGCGGAATCATGGAACGGCGTGCCAGCGGATTTTTGCATGACGCTCGGATGCGTGGCGGATGCGTTGTCCCAATTCAGGATATTGCGCGAAAAGATCGGCGGTATCGAGGATTTTTAGACGGACCTGTTCTCCTGCGTGCGGGATGTCCCCGGCAATGAAATTAACAATTTCAGTCAAGTCGCGTTCGGCGGTGGGACTGAATAATGCGCGGAT
Source organism: Verrucomicrobiia bacterium (assembly GCA_030038175.1). GTDB lineage: Bacteria > Verrucomicrobiota > Verrucomicrobiia > Limisphaerales > UBA11358 > UBA11358. Next base: position 11,630 of record JASHPN010000233.1, on the reverse strand, counting down.
CATCCACGTCGCAGTTGGTCCGTCGTTTTGGCCTGATCCAGATTTTTCAAACCCTCGTCCAGTAGTTGCTCCAACTCGGGCGTCATCTCCATGCTTCGGCCCTGGCGCCGCAGTTGATGTTCTCGCAGTGCTTCTAAGACGACCTCATCCGGACCTTTGTATCCGCTGGTATTCACGAGGTCAGCCACGTAATTTTCCAAGTTTTGGGGCAAAGCGACTTTCATGCTCCTCCAATTTAACCGATTTGACCACAGGCTCAAGTCGCGATTAACTGTGGTTCTGGATGAGCCGACCGGCCAGCAAAGCAAAAGGCATGGATGCGATAATTGGACGGTCGTTTCTGCATGCAATGCGGCTTGAGCGCAGCCGGATTGAAAATTTTGACCGATATCCATTTTGCATTCCGGCCGTCCGGCATTTGGAACGTCTGGAATTTCACCCTGCCGTGACGTTTTTCGTCGGCGAAAATGGCTCCGGTAAATCCACGTTGCTTGAAGCGCTGGCGGTTAAACTTGGATTTAATGCAGAGGGAGGAAGCCGGAATTTCAATTTTGCAACGCGGGAAACACATTCCCGTTTGCATGAGTTCATCGGCATTGAACGAGGCATCGGTCATCCGACGGACAATTATTTCCTCAGGGCCGAGAGCTTTTATAATCTCGCGACTCAAATCGAAGACCTCGGCGTGGAATCCGGTTGTGGAAGGCTGACAGTCCAGTTGCAATGGATTTCCTTTTGTTTTAAGTTCTGCCATCGGCAAAAATGATACCGAAACAAATCCGCGAGACGGGCGGGAGACTTGATGAATTACGCGACGTCCACTCGCCTTTCAAAGGCGTCGAGTGGCGGCGTTTGAGCCCTGGGGAGCGCTTGCGCCGAAGCTGGCGGATGCGTTCACAAATTCCCGACCTAAATGCAGCGCATGATCGCAAGCTTTTTCCAAAGCCTTGATCGCCACAAGGTCGAGTATTTACTCATCAGTGGGCAGGCCACGATCCTCTACGGGGCGGCGACTTTTTCCGAGGACATTGATTTATGGATCAATCCGGATGCGGAAAATTGCGAGCGCTTCATTGAATCACTGCGCGAAAGTCAGGCGCGTTATTATAAACTAACGCCCGCTTTGACCGCTCCCGGCCTTCAACGCGGGCATGGTTTCCATTTTGTTTTGCCGGGCGCTGCGGAAAATGTGTTTCTCGATATTATGGGAAATCCGCCGCGAGTCGGACCCTTTGCCACAGCCGCGGCAACGGCAAGAACGATGCAAACTCAATGGGGCGCAATCACGACCATCGGCCTTCAACCACTCGTCGAGTTAAAGAAAACCCAAAGATTGGAAGACTATCCCATCATCAGCAAACTCGCGCTTGCGTGGTTTGATCAGCCGGATTGCGCCAGGGACACCGTTGACCTGTGTTGGGCCATCCAGAACATTTTCACTTTGCCGGAATTAACGATTTTTTTTGCGGAGCACCCCCAGGCGGTTCGTTTGACTTCTGATGTTTTGTCCGACGAAATCCGGGAATTTGGCCGTCTTATCGTTGCCAATGATGTCGTGGGCGAAGGAATTGAACGTGCGATCACTGAAGGTTTGCAACGGCGCATCGGCGATTTGCAACAAGCCGACCGGCGCTACTGGCGCGGCATCATCAAGGAATTGAAAGAGCTTCGCGCCGCCGGGAAATTAATGCCGGAGGGGCAGGCTGTTTGATTTCACTTCTTCTTATAAATCTCCTCCGGCTTCTGCAATTGCGGTTCGGTGATTTTGGCGTTTCCGCTTTCGACTGAGCGGAAAAAGCAGGATTTGTAGCCTTCGTGGCAGGCGGCGCCGGTTTGCTCGACCTGAATCAGCAGCACGTCGCCGTCGCAGTCAAACGCGATATCCTTGACCACCTGTACGTGGCCGCTTTCCTCGCCTTTCATCCAGAATTTTTTGCGCGAGCGGCTCCAGAAATGGGTTTTGCCCGTGGCGATGGTGGTTTCCAGCGACTGGCGGTTCATCCACGCAAACATAAGGACGCGGCCGGTTTTTTGCTCCTGAATGATCGCCGGAATCAATCCATTCGCGTCAAATTTCAACTGGTCGTAAAAACTCATGGGGCTATTTGAGCAAAAAAAACGGGCGCCGACAAAACGGAAATTGTTCAAATCAGGGCGTTTTTTGGCCGGACGGCGAGACGGGCGGGTTGGTCAAGACGGCGTTGTGGTTCGTGGGAGCAAATGCCGTCTGGCTTTCTGCGAACGGCTGGTCAAAGAAACTGGGCATTCCCTTTTTCCTTTCCGCCATGGTCTTTTCGAGCCGCTCTTTCAGGGTGTCGTATTCGGAATTGGTTACCGCATCCAGATGCGCCTGCGCTTCGGCAAATCGTCCGGCCGCGATTTTGATTCGGGCCAGGTGAATGTAAACCCCCTCTCGTTCGAACTCGTCGCGCGCGATTTTTAGCGCATTGGTCCAGGCGATGAGCGCGTCGTTGGTGCGCAGGGGTTTGATGCCGTAGTAACTTTCCGCGTAATCGGTCATCAATACAAAATTGTCCGGGTCAAGCTGAACTGCCTTTTGGTAAAGGGCCAGAGCCTTGTCAAAGACCTGCTGCTCGTTGATGTTATAATATTGCCTCGCGTCTTTGCGAAAGAGATAAACCGTGGTAGCCATGTTTTGGTAATATACGGGTTCACTCGGGTCCAGTTGAATTGCCTTTTCGTAATCGGCGAACGCGTTGGTGATGGGGCCATCATCGCCGTAAAAATTGGCGAGATCATTCCAGGCGGCCGAACTATTGGGATTCAATTGGCAGGCTTCTTTATATTCACCGAGGGCTTTTTGGTCTTGCCCGATATCGTTCAAAAAACTCGCAAACGCGAGATGACCGTCCGCGTTCGTCGGATAATGCGTCAAAAAGCCCTCGTAGTTGGTGCGGACGGTTTGTAATCGAGCCATAATACGCGCGTTGAGTTCGGCTTTGGATTGGCCGGCTCCCTGCGCGGCAAAGGCGTCGTTGTCGCGGATCCATTTATCTATCTCGGCCATGGCGGCATCGTCGTCCTGCATCACTTTCTCCAGCTCGAGTCGCTGGACGTCATTGGTATCGGTGCCGGGACCCGCGGAATCCAAAGCGTCCTCCCGTGAGTCGGCCATGGATGGCAGAGCGCCGGCCCACAGCAGGATGGCAATGAGAGCGGACAAACTTCGATACATTTGCCCACTCTAAACGGGGCGGGCGGCAGAGTCGAGGGGCAATGACGATTCGCCAGGCTACTTTTCCAGCATTTTCCGGATCTTTTCCAGTTCCCGGTGGCGTTCTTTGGTGGGTTTGGGAAACTCGAGTTTCAGATCCTCAAGGGTGTCGAGGACGATTTGTGAAATGATCAGGCGCGCGTTTTGCTTGTCATCCGCCGGAACCACGAACCAGGGCGCGTGCCTGGTGCTGGTGGCGCTGAGACATGCTTCATACGCGCGCCGATACTGTTTCCACAACGCGCGTTCGCGAATATCGTCACCGCTCAATTTCCAATTCTTGTGCGGATCATCTATCCGCGACAGGAACCGTTTGCGTTGCTCTTCCCTGGAAACGTGGAGAAAAAATTTGACGATGCGGGTGCCATTGCGGTGAAGGTGTTTTTCCAGCTCTAAAATGGAGTGGAACCGTTGTTCCCAGATTTTGTCCTTGTCCACGAGTTCCCGGGGAATTTCCTCTGCGGCCAGGAGCTCGGGATGCACGCGCACGATGAGTGTTTCCTCGTAATACGAGCGGTTGAAGATTCCGATTCGCCCGCGTTCCGGCAGGCAAACGGTGGTGCGCCAAAGGAAATCATGGGACAGCTCTGCAGCGCTGGGGCGCTTGAAGCTAAAAACCTGGCACCCCTGCGGATTAACGCCGGACATGACGTGCCTGATGGCCCCATCCTTGCCGGCCGCATCCATGGCCTGAAAAATCAGGAGCAGCGCGTAGCGGCTGGCCGCGTAAAGCAGGTTTTGCCGCCGGGTCATTTCCGACACGTGCTCTTTTAGAATCTCCTGGTAGTCCGCTTTGGACTTGTAGAACGGCTTGACCGCGGTCGGCCAGGCCTTGAGTTTTACCTTTTCATTTTCGCGAACGCGGAACTGATCGGATTTGATTTTCATCGGCAACGGAACGCAGCATCGCACCCGGCGGTATTATTTTCAATACCGCTTTGGCGATTCCTTTTGTGGTCCCGGCGCTCGAAAGGCGCGTCAGGCGACTTTCCGCAGCATGTCCTGGCTGCCGAACGGATTGGGCACGCGCAGCTCGCACTCCGGATCATCACGCCATTCCCCGTCCACCAGGAAACGGTAATGATGCATTCCCGGCGCCAATGGCACCGTGGTGCGCCAGATTCCCACTGCGTCTTTTTTCAGGCTGATGGGCTTTTCCTGCCAGTGGGTAAAATCGCCCACCAATTGCACGCTGATTGCTTCAGGCGCGCGGATAGCGAATCCTTGCGTCTTTTCCTGTCCATTTCCGGCTTCTTTCGAACTTTTTTTTGCCATAAATTTTCTCCTTTCAATGGGTTTAACCGAATCATTGACAACCCACCGGGCATACTAACTCAAATTTGCACGAGCGCAAATGAAACCGGATGGAAAATTTTAGCGAAATTGAAGGCGCACCCATGTGAATTTACGGTCGTTTGCCGGCGGGACGGGTTTTTGAACCATTGGATCTTCTTGCAATCAGATTTGATTCTTTGCGGCGGTTTCTTCATTCTTTTTGAGCTTTGAGCATTCCCGAACATCGCAAGGCCATTGACAGACTGGATGAGCAACTTGTGCGGCTCCTCAGCGAGCGCACGCGCCATGTCCTGGCCATTGGCGAAATTAAACAAAAAGCCGGCGAGGAAATCTACGCGCCGCATCGCGAGCGCGCGGTGCTGGACCGCGTGGCCAAACTCAATCCCGGTCCCATGACCGCCGAACAACTCCAGGCTATTTACCGGGAAATCATGTCCAGCGCGCTCGCGCTCGAAAAGACGCTGAGCATCGCTTATCTTGGGCCGGAAGCCACCTTTACACATCAGGCCGCCATTCGCCGATTCGGCTCGAGCCTGCGTTATGCCGCCCAAAAGACCATCGCGGACGTATTTACCGAAGTGGCCAGGGGCCGGGCGGATTATGGGGTTGTGCCGGTGGAAAACTCGACCGAAGGCGTGGTGACGCACACGCTCGATATGTTTGTGGACAGCGATCTCAAGATCGTTTCTCAAATCATATTGCCCATTCAATACTGCCTGGCTTGCGCCGGAGGAAGCCGGCGGAACATCAAGCGCCTGCACATTCATCCCCAGGCACTGGGCCAATGCCGCCGCTGGGTCCAGCAAAACCTGCCGGGCGCGGAAATTCTCGAAGCTTCTTCCAACGCGCGTTCGGCGGAATTGGCGGCCCGGGACAAGGAAGCTGCCGCCGTCACGGGATTTCTCGCGGCGGAAAAATACGGCCTGGACATTCTGGAGCAGGACATCCAGGACAACGCCGCCAACGCGACGCGGTTTCTGGTGCTGGGCCGCCAGTGCAGCCCGCCCACCGGCCGGGACCGCACCAGCCTGATGGTGAGCGTCACGGACAAAGTCGGCGCGCTGCACGAGGCGCTGGCGGCTTTTCGCCGCGGCAAAATTAATTTGACGAAAATCGAATCGCGCCCCAGCAAACGCAAGGCATGGGAATATTTCTTTTTTATTGATTGCGACGGCCATGCCCAGGACAAAAAGGTCGCCCACGCGATTCGTAACCTGGGCGAACATTGCAATTTCGTAAAAATCCTTGGCTCATACCCAAACGCGGAATAATGATGTGAAAATTTCTCTGGCCTTTGCTCCCGGCAGGTGTAATTTATCGGAGTAAAATGACGGTGAAAAGATTGCGGAGCAGGCGAAATTTGGATTGTGAAGGTTTTAGGCAGATCTGTTTGTCACAAAGTGAAACGCAGGCCGTGTAGCTGAAAGATTCCATCCATTGGAGGCCATTCGATTGATCCCCGGACCGGTGCATTTAGGACTCAAATTCATTATTATTGGTCATGACACATAGAACACATAAAACCGAAGCGCGAAAACAGGTCTATAGCAAAATTTTTCGCTGGCATCCGGTCAACGGACACGCGCCGGCGAAGGTTGAAGTAGCCGGAACATTTAGCAATTGGAAAAAAATTCCGATGGCCCGCGAGATATCCGGGAGCTGGCAGGTGGCGTTGCATGATATTGGCGGAAACCGCACGCACCATTATATGCTCCTGGTGGACGACCACCCCGCCCAGGACAAGCATTGCGACGGCCTGGCGGTTCCGCACGGACCCGAGGAAGAAAAATTTGCCATCACCACCTTTCGCGGTCCGCGAGTGTTTATGCTGTTTGCGCAAACGAAGTAGTCGTTGGCCTTGCGCCATAATCCTTCAGGTCCCAAAAGTGACAAAGCCGTGTCACAAAATGTCTATTTTTTCTTTACACAATTAGTAAAAACCATGCTAGGGTGGCACCATGGAGCAATCGGCTTGCTACTATATTTGGGGCATTGACAATTCGCCTTACGGTCCGGTCGAATTGCCGCTGCTTATGGAATGGATCCGTGAAGGGCGGGTTGTGCCTGATACCTGGATTTTCGAGCAAAAGGCGGGCAATTGGGGCAAGGCCTCTCAATTTCCCGAGCTCCAGGCGCATCTCGGGGCGGCGGGTGGAACGGCTTCCCGCCTTGGCCTCACGCCCGGCCTGCTTCGTCGCATTAAAATTCTTGCCAATTTGAAGGACGCCCAACTGGCCCATTTGTCCGATTTCATGGAATTGCAGGAAGTGCCGCAACATTCAGTGCTGTTCCATCAGGGTGACGTGGGTGACGCCATGTATTTGGTGATGTCCGGGGAGTTGCGGGCGCGAATGCTCGTTGGGGAGATGGAATCGCTGCTGGCGACTTTCGGCGCGGGAGATTTCTTTGGCGACATGGCGCTGTTTGACAACGGCCCGCGCTCGGCCGATGTCGTGGCCAATGTGGACAGCAGCCTGTTGAAAATCTCCGCCGCGAATTTTTACCGGCTGATACGGGAGGCGCCGGCCCTGGCCACGCCATTTTTGCAGGCGACGGCCCGCACTCTTTCTTCCCGTATCCGGGCGGATAATCGGCGACTCTCCCAAATAACCGACCAGTTTTCGGCAAGCCGCCGGATGTGACGTTCTCTCTTCGCGGTTGAAATCCAGCGTCTTTGCAGGCAACCTGCCGCCATGAGCCATCTCGCCAGAGCGCGCGCGGTTTTTGACATCGAAATCGCCGCCCTCAAAAAAGTGCGCGCACAATTGGATCCTTCCTTCGAGCGCGCCGTTGAAACGATTGTCGCCGCCGTCGGGCGCCGCGGCAAAGTGGTGGTCGTGGGGATCGGGAAATCCGGCAACATCGGCCATAAAATCGCCGCGACGCTCACCAGCACCGGCGCAGTGAGCGTCGTGCTCAACAGCGTGGACGCGTTGCACGGGGACCTGGGCATCGTCAATGACGGCGACGTGATCGTGGCCTTGAGCTATTCGGGTGAATCGGAGGAACTGTTGAATCTGCTTCCCGCGCTCAAGCGGTTTTCCGTCAAAATCATTTCGCTTACCGGAAACGTAAAATCATCGCTGGCCCGGCACAGTGACATTGTTCTCAATGTCAAAGTGCCGAAGGAAGCCTGTCCCTTTAACCTCGCGCCGACCAGCAGCACTACGGCGACGCTCGTGATGGGAGACGCCCTGGCCATGGCCGTATTGCAGGCCCGCGGGTTCAAAAAGAGTGATTATGCGCGGTATCATCCCGCCGGCGCGATCGGGCGGGCGATGCTGCTCAAGGCCGGGGATATTATGCGCACGGGGAATCGCAACGCGGTGGCCGGCCAGGATTTGACGGTCAAGGAAGTCCTGCTGGTCATGACTCGCGCCAAGTCCGGCAGTGTCAGCGTCGTGGATTCGCGCGGCAAACTGGCCGGGGTTTTTACCGATGGCGATTTGCGCCGCCACATGGCAACGGATGCCGGCCTTCTCTCCCGGCCGCTCAAACAGGTCATGACGCCTCGTCCGATTTGTATCTCTGAAAATGCCCTGGCCCAGGAAGTATTGAAAATTTTCGATGAACGAAATATTGACGATTTAATCGTTGTGAATTCAAAAAGAGAGCCGGTGGGCCTGGTGGATTCGCAGGACCTGCCGAAGCTGAAGATTATGTGAAAGCCCCGCTTGCGCTGATATTCATGGGCGTGGCCGGCAGCGGCAAAACAACCGTTGCGAAATTATTTGCGGAAAAAACCGGCGCCGTTTTCTACGAAGGAGACGATTTTCATTCTGCCGACGGCGTTGAAAAAATGCGGCGGGGAATCCCTTTGACCGACGCCGACCGCGATGGCTGGCTCCGGGCATTGCGGGAAATGATCGTTCGTTCCCTCGCGAAAAACGAGTTGTCAGCCTTCACCTGTTCGGCGTTGAAGGCAAAATATCGGGAAGTGCTTCAAAACGGCGATGCGCGGGTCCGATTTGTTCATCTCACCGGGCCGCACACATTCATTGAGGAGCGGCTGAAAAATCGGCAGGGTCATTTCATGCCGGCGGCATTATTGGCGAGCCAGATTGCGATCCTTGAACCGCCGGCGGATGCGCTGACTTTTAGTTGCGAACTGAGACCGGAGGAGATTGTGAGGGAATTGATCAACCAATTATAGCGCTGGAAGAAATATAGCAGCCATTCGAGTACGGGCCGCCCAACCGAGCCGCGACCGTGAGGGAGCGGGGCACGCATGGTTCTTAACTTCGGCAGGGAGATTGCATTGGGACCAGGTCCACGCGAGGGCATGACCGCCGCCGTCCCACTGGGAGCGGGCCAACGGCGGGACGCGCACATTTCTTTTGGGTATAGGCCGTGAACGAAGTAAACGAAAGGTTTTTTAGGCGCCTTGAGTGTAGTAAGTCGCTTGCTTATAGGTAGTTGCGGCGTATTGACGTTCGGCGAAGGGGCGTGAACGAAATGTGGCAACTTTCTCGTTTGCAGCGAGGGCGCCAGGTTTGGGCCACGGTTCCTTCGTTCCCGTGTTGTTGTTTTCCAGACGGCCTTCTCGCACTGATCCCTTCACAATCGTCGGCTCGCGAATGAAGATTGTCCGCCAACAACGCACATTTGCACGAATTTTTGGGGCGGCATTTAGAAAAACAGAACATAAAAATTGCGCTGGCGATTTCGGGCGGCGCGTTATCGTAATGGCGTGAGCCAGGTATTATCCTGTCGTCCTCGATTCATTTATTTCGATTACTAGCACGAGGACGAATTAGGGTTCATGAGCAATGCTCCGTTCCCTGACCCGCCGTCGCTGCGCTATGGCGCGGCTGGCGGTCGCGGCGCGGTTGGCTTTGGCAGCAAAAAGGCCAGGATGGCGGCAAGGAGGATGCCGATGCCGAGCACGTTGAAGGGCACTGCGGTGCTGTCATATTTCCGGGCGAGCCAGCCGACGATGTATGGCCCGAAAAAGCCGCCGGTATTGCCGATCGAATTGACCAGGCCAATGACGGGGCCAAAAACATTTTGGGGCAGGGTTTCAGTAGGGATTGCCCAAAAGGGCGCGAGCGCGGCAAATGGGCCGGGGATGGACAGGCACATAAAGACATAGGACAGCCAGAAATGTTGCCGGGTCAACACGCTCAAAATCAAACTGACTCCGCTGACGGTATAAATGAACGCGACGTGGCCGCGCCGTTCGCGGGTTTTGTCGGAATGCCATGAAATCAGGACCATCACGAGCGCCGTGAGAACATAGGGTGCGGCGAAGAGGAATCCGTATTGAACGGGGCTGAAATTTCCCGATTTCAAACCGTCCGTGAAGAACGTCATGCAGCCGTAGGCCAGGGCATTGTGCATAAAATTGATGACGATCATCACGCCGATTGCCGGGCGCGCGAGCCTTTGCCGGAACGGAATCCTGACCGGCGGTTCCAGAAGGGCGGCTTCACTTGCCAGGGTTTGTTCCAGAAATCTCTTTTCTTCCGGTTGAATCCAGCCGGCATCGCGCGGGCGGTCACTGATACAAAACCACCAGAGGGGCAGCCACAGGAACGGCAAGGCGCCTTCCAAAATCAACATGGTTCGCCAGCCATAGACGCCGAGCAGCCAGCCCGTGACGGGCGCCGAGGCAGCCACGGCGAACGGCTGGCACAGGTTCCACAACGCGCTGGCCCGCGCCCGTTCGCGGCTCGGAAACCAGTGCGCCAGCAAAACCAGGGTTGCCGGGTACACGCAACTTTCCGAGACACCCAGCAGGAATCGCGAGATTTCAAAACCAAAAAATGTTTTTGCCAGGCCGCAGGCGACGGCGCATCCGCCCCAAAAGAGCAGGCAGAGGCTGACCACCTTTTTTGCGCTCCAGCGGTCGGCGAAATGGCCCCCGGCCATTTGCAACAGAACGTACCCGAGAAAAAATATCCCCGCCGCCTGGCCCTTCATCCGGTCGTCCATGGCCAGATCGCGCATCATGGAGGAGATCTTTGGATCCAAGGCCAGCGATACATTGGTCCGGTCCACGTACGAAATCGTGTACATGACCAGCGCCACCGGAATGATGCGGAGCCAGCGTTGATGGGTCATGGAGCAATGGTGTCCGAGGCCCAAGCTGGACGCAAAGATTATGTAGTCTGGCGGGCGTATCCTGTTCCGGGTAGGGACGCGGCGCTGTCCCGATGTATCGCATGCGCGTCAACCTAAGGATTAACGGGTTTAAATTGTGGATTATTGTTTCGAAAAAGCCGCAAATCAGATTCACGCTTCGCGCGGCTTCGCAATTAGCGGCTGGACGCTGGTTGTCGGACCAGGGGTGGTCGCACTTCCGCCTTCGCTCCCGCCGTCGCAGCGGTATTGCGCGGCAAGCAAGCTACGGCGGACAGGCGCGCTGCTCGTGCTCGACCCCTGGCTAATTTCCAGCGCCCCATCAGGGCACTCAGTCCGCGGCTGCGACGGATGTATCGAAAACTGGAAACGTGCGAAAAACGCGCAGCCCTTAGGTTGACGCGTATGCGATGTATCGGGACGCCGCGAGCAGCGGCACAATCTGCGTGGTTGGACGTTGTAGCGCGAACGTTCCGCCCGCTCCACGCGGGCGGTGACGGCGTAGCGCGCCATCCCTACCGGGACTATTCCAATCCGCAGTTTTTTCGCGCCCGCTTTAAAACAGACTGCGCGATGGCCCGCGCCCTGGCCGCGCCGTCGGCCAAAACCTGATTCACATAATCCAGGTTGGCCGCCAGTTCCGCTCGTTTCTTCCGGGCCTCGGCGAAATAATTCCAATAAGTTTCAAACAAGGCCTTTTTCAAGTCGCCATAACCCAGGCCGCCGGCGCGGAGACGATTTTCAAAATCCTGTGCGACGTTCGCCGGGGCGACGAGCATGAGAAGCTGAACTGCCAGATTCTTGTCGGCGTCCGGCTTGGGTTCCTGCGGTGTGCGCGAATCCATGACGATGCCCATAATTTTTTTGCGGATCGCCTTCTCGTCGCCAAAAATCTCAATCGTGTTGCCGTAGCTCTTGGACATTTTGTCGCCGTCCGTGCCGGGAACCACCGCGGTGCTTTCGCGAATCTGTTCTTTGGGGACGACAAACGTCTCGCCGTAGGCAAGGTTGAACTTGA
>JASHPN010000232.1 GCA_030038175.1 Verrucomicrobiia bacterium | reverse complement strand
TTTTTCGTGAGAGAACCTGAACCGGAAAGCGAGCCGTTTTGTCCGGAAGAAGCAAGCGTGTAATTGGCCGTCGAATTCACGGCCAGCGAAAGCGGTGACGCGGCAAAAGTCAAATTGACCGAGGGCTGGCCGGCGCCGAGATCGTTGAAAAGCGCGCCGTCGAAATTGACATAGGTCGTGAGCGAACTGTTGCCGGCATTTGACCAGTTCAAGGTGCTCGTATCCCATTGGCTGCCATTTACGCCGACCCAGGTCAACGTGGTTGGGACCAGGACGGACAGGGTCGCATTGGTGCTGGCGGCGAAATAATTGGTCCCATTGAGGCTGTTGGAAGCGACGAGTTGGAAGTTGTAGCCGTTTTGGGAAAGGGCGGCCGCAAAGGAGTAGCTTGAATTGGTGGCGCCGGAGATTGCCGCGCCATTTTGAAACCATTGGTAGGTAATGGGCGAATAACCTTCGGCCAGGCCGGACAAAGTGACCGTAAATCCCGGCGCGGTGGTCGTGCTGGCCGGCTGGCTGACAAGTTGCACCGGGCCATCTTCCAGCAACGTATTCGGCCCGAGAAGCTGGCTCTGCCAAACGCTGTTGGAATCCATGGCGCCGTTGTAAATCCTGAATTCATCAATGCTTCCGGCCATCACGACGTTCGTAAGCGAGCGTCCGATAAAAGAGATCGCGTCACCCAGGGACGCCAGCGGAACAACGATATTGGTGCTCATGGCTTCCAGCACGCCATTGGTGTAGAGCGCGATGATACCATCCGGCGGATCCACGACGCAGGTCACGTGCATATTTTCCAAGTCAAGAGTTCCACCGCCGGTCACGTCCTGTTCCGCCTCAAACGTGCCGCCGCTGATGCCGATGGCGTTTGCGCCTCCGGAAGTGTGCGGTGAAAAGAAGACGTAGTTCTCCGGAAATCCGGGGGTGCCCAGGTAGATGAAATTGGTATTGCCGAAGGAGAAGACACCCGCGCCGGGATTGTTGTTGGTAAAGTTCGCCCAAAATTCGAAAGTGATCGCTTCATTCGTGGGTCCAATCAGGTTTGGAATCTGCATGTAGGTTCCGGGCGTGCCATCGAGCACCAGCGCGCCGCCCGAGACGGTGGCGTCGCCAAAATTTGTGCCCCAGGCGCCGCCAATGCTGTCAGAGGTATCGCTCGTGAAACTCCAGCGATGAGCCAGGTAATTCGCCGCGCCGACAGTAAGAATCGCGGGCGAACTGGTGGCGGAATTGCCGCTAACGTTCGTCACTACCACGGTATAAAGCCCGGCATTCGTCTGATTGACGGCCGGAATAGAGTAAAAGTTTGTCGTGGCGCCGGGTATGCCAATGCCGTTAAAGCGCCATTGATATCCGAGTTGGGTGAGGCTGCTGGCGCTGACGTTGAACGTCACCGGCTGGCCGTCGTCAATGTTCTGGCTGGCCGGCGGCGTTCCAATCGTGACCGTGGGCGAGAAAAACTGCATTTGGTTGGCCGCTCGCGCCACGTCGCTAATGCGCACTTCATCAATCAAACCTTGAAACGATTCCTGGTCGCTGCCGCGGTTTTCCGCTCCGATGACCAGGGGCGCCGCCGGGGATGAAGAATTATAGTTCTCCGCGGTCGCGCCCAATAAGTTGGCGACGTTATTGGATGGGTCCAATTGCGTCCAATACAGAGACAGTGTCGTTCCATTATAAACGGCGGCCACGTGATACCAATGGCCGGCGACAAACGCATGCGTTCCGCTGGTGGGAATGGGGTAGGTGACACTTCCGCCGGAGATGGGGATGAGGTTAAATTGCAGTTGTCCCGCGCTCGTAATCTTGAACTGAAACCCGCGGGTGCCGTTGTAATCGTCTGAGCAGACAATCTCCTGGTTCGCGCCAATCATGCTGGGACAAACGATCGCTTCAATGGTAAAGGGCGACGCGCCGTTAAAACCAATGTTCAAATTTGTCAAATTAATAGCATCCGGACTGGCTGGGCCGCCCTGCACATCGGCGTCAAAAGTGCCATTACCGTTCCCATCATAGCCGGCCATGCCGTCAACCATCCCATCCACATTGGTTCCGGCGAAGGCATTGCCGAAGCCGATGGCGGCCAGGGAATTGGTGTAGGAAGGGTAACCGAGCAGCGTCGTGACCGTGGGCGGTTCGGCCAGCCCGTTTCCCGTGATCGTATTGGTGACAGTAATGAAATTACCGCCTTTGATTCCCAGGTTGGTGATCACCGAACTGCCGGCCGGCACGTCAAAGTGCAAAAGAAAAAGCGTGTTGGTGTCGGGAGTATAGGGGCCGACCAGATTTGCGCGGCTGAGACGCGGGGTGATCAGGGCGACGAACAAACAGAACAGTATTTTCGTTGTCTTCATGACGCGGATTGGGTTTTTAACAGTGTTCAAATGTCTTTTATCACAAAAGGCCTCCTTTCGTTAGTCCCCCAATTATGGGAGCCAATTTTGGATGGAATCCCAAAGTATTGGGATTCTGCTACTTAGGGCAGAAGAGATAATGAATCGTGTCGCTGCGAAGGCGAAACGGGGGGGGGCAATCAGAAAAGGACTGCGAACTCAATCGTCCATGCCCAGGAATCGGCCGCGGGGAGCGACGCTGAAGTTAAACGGTTTGCCGTCCTTCCGCCCCTGGACCTTATACGGGAAAACGTTTTTTTCTTTTTCGAACGATTTGTCCACGCGCAGGACTGTGCCGTCGCCGAGGCGCGCGTCAATCGTCATCCGGACGCGGGGCGGCACATCCGCCAGGGCAACCTGCTGGCTGTCAAGGGCGCCGTCGGCGGTCACATTAAAACTCTTCGTGGCCGAAATCGTGACGTCAAAATTCTTTCCGTCATCGTCAAAGTTTTCGTCAATGCTTTCCACTTTATCGCCGTTCAAGCGCGACGCGATGGTCTTTTGGACGGCGTCCGGAGTTTCGCTCAGATCCACTTCCCGGCTGGAGAGCGTCCCATCGTCGTCCACGGTAAAATCCCTGGTTTTGCCATCCTTGCCTGTGCCTTCGACGTCGTAAGTGACATCGGTGTCGGCTACGTTTTTGTCTATGCTGTCCAGGTCGCCGCCGTTGAGTTCGGCGCGAATGGTCTTTTGCACGGGGGCGGGCGTTTCATTGAGGTTTACCTCGACGCTCACCAGGGTTCCATCCTGGGCCACGCTAAAATCCCGTTCCGATCCGTCCTTTGCCGTGAGGTCCACGTCATAGAGCGTTTCTTCGCCGTCGGCCTCGTTGGTAATGTCGCCCATTTTACCATCGCCGATCTGCGCCTGGATGGTCTTTTGAACCGGTGTGGGCGTGTCAGACAATGCGACCGTGCCATCTGCCAGTACTTGGAAGGACGCGGCGGCGATGCCGCCAATCAGTGAGAGAAAAAGAATCGTACGCATAGACTTTATCGAATGATGGTTGGAATCAGCTCATAATGCATTGCTTGCGGCTGCGCGTCGTCGTATTGTTTCGCCGCCAGGTCTTCCATTTGCGAGTTCAGGGCGGTCACCAGGGCGTCCCGGGCCTGTTGCACCGCCGGATCGTGGTCGCCGGAAAGCGGCAGTTGGATCTCGCGCCAGGTGTAGGAACGCCATTGGTTCTGCACCCAGACCTGCGCCAGCTCGCGATAGCTTTGCTCCAGCATGGGCGTGCGGTATTCGGCCAAATTCACCCCGTCGCTGAGCGCCCGGGCGCTAAAGTTCCCGACGGTCTCGCCGTTGATTTTGAGCTGGTAATTTCCTTCCGCCAGTCCGGTGACCTTCAAGGGTTCCTGGTCCAGGTCCTTGTAAAAGTCGCTGTCATCCAAAACCATTTGCATGGCGGGATTGTTGGAACTCCAGTCGGGTTTGGGCGCCGGCCACACAAAAGACATGCCGTGATGCGGGTTGGAATCGGGCGGGAATTGGGGCCAGTCATCGTGCAGGGCGAGAATAGGAAACGGCAGGGTCGTGTCGTTTTGCGTCCAGCTTACGCCGTTGCTGTCACTCTTGATATCGCTGACGGCCGTGTTTTCCGATTGGACCGCTTGACCGCTGCCCGCGTCCAGAGTCACGGCGGTCACCGTGGCCGGGGCATTCCATGCCTGAAGCAGCGCTTGCGCCATGACCAGTTCTCCCGCCGTCGAAGGATGGACGCGGCCGGGAATGACTTCATGCGACAAGTCGGGATTTTGCGCAAGCGCCTTTTGCATCACGGCCACGAGCGGCCCGTTGAAATCCACGCACGAGAGATGATGCCGGTCCGCCAGTTCGCGGACAAAGGCGGAGTAACGCAGGAGCACGGCATTGTAGCCGTCGGGGAAATTCGGCGGTTCGGTCACGTCGTCGTAGGCGGAGGGTTCGATGAGGACAATGCGCACGCCGGGCAGGTGCTCCTGCAGCGACTGGATGATGTGCTCATACCCGTTCGTATAGACGCTGAAAATATCCGGGTCAAAGGCGCGATAGCGCCCGTCGTTCATGCCGAGCATGATCGTGACGACGTTGGGCTTGAACGGGAATACGTCCCTTTCCAGGCGAAGGTCAATCGGACCCGCCCAGCCGCCGGTGACCCGGTCGCCGCCCACGCCGGAATTGACGAACGACACGTGCAGATTGGGAAACCGGGTGCGGACGAAGGTCTGGATGTCCACGCCATAAAATCGTTGCTCGGTAATGCTGTCTCCGTAAAAGCAAACACGGTCGCCGTCCTTGAGATAGAATGACGAGTCGGCATCGTCGGCCCGCAGTGGCGCCGGGGCGAGAGCCAGAGCGGTAGCGTAGAGAAATAACAGGGAAGCGCGAGAATTGATCATGTCGGGAAGTCTGGCAGATGCCGTTTCTTATGTAAACGGGAGTTCGCGGATTTTGATCAGTGGCACAGGCGTCTTGCCTGTGGGGTCCGCAACGTCCCGGTTCGCAGGGCGTGAATCGCACAGGCGTCTCGCCTGTGCCACTGCGAATCTGTTTAAAAACGTTTTCTTGTTTTTCCGCGCAAGCTGGCGCAAGTTTGGGGAACATGCAGCCGGGACAGAAGAAATTCCTGCATTTTCTCGGAACCTGGGCCATCAACACCCTCGCAGTGGCGGTGGCAGCCCTCATTTTACACAATCACATTCACTTTGAGGGCGCCGGTTCCTTGATCATTGCCTCCCTGCTTTTGGGCATTCTCAATGCCTTCGTCCGTCCCATTCTGATGTTCCTGGCGCTGCCGCTCCTGATCTTTACCCTTGGACTCTTCACCCTGGTAATTAATGCCCTCCTGCTTTATTTCGTGGGCGTGTTGATGGGGAATTACTTTAACGTTGATACTTTTCGTTACGCGTTTTTGGGCGCGCTCATTATCAGCGTCGTCTCGATTTTTCTCAATATCATGACCGGCCTGGGCGGCCGCTCGCGCTTTACGATCCGGCGCGGGCCGCCGCCGCCGCCGGATCATCGCAACAAATCGGACGATGATGTGATTGATGTGTAAGGCGTGTTGCGTCAAGTATGGGGTTGCGTTCAAAGGCTTTCGGGATTGCCCCTTTTCCCACTTTTTCGCGCTCCAGCGGAGCGCGGCTGTGTCCCGCTCCGAGCGGGACCAGCCGCAGCACACCGACAAAACCTAAATCACCGGATTTCGCGCAAACGTCCCGGAGCTGCGTGCTGCGACTGATCCCGCCGTGCGGGACACAGTCGCGCCCCGCCCTTCAGTTCCCAAACGTTTGTGTAAATTCGTGTCCCAGTTTACCGCTTATACTCCGATAAAAAGTGCGTTGTTCTGGCGGTCCGGTCTGGCATCAGAGCCCCATTTAACGATTCAACGTTTTTAACCATTTAACCGCCTCCATTGTCAACCCTCCACTTTTGCCAGACTTTCCAGGGCGGCTCTCAGGAAAGACCGGCCGGGGCCGTCACCTGCAACAGCGCTTCGTGAAGCCGCTGGATGTTCGGCGGTTTTCCAATCACGACGTTCACTTCCGGTATCTTTTCATTGTCCTCCTGGATCGAAGCGCCCCACCCCGTCAGCATGATGACCGGCGTGGCGGAGGATTCAGCCTTGATGGCCCTGGCGACCTCGTGCCCGTCAAATGCGGGCATCCCCAGGTCTGTGATAACGGCCTCATAGGGCTGGTTGCGCGATTTGGCGTCGCGGAACAGATCAACGCCGCGCTGCCCGCCGGCCGCGACCGTGACCTGATGTCCAAAAGGTTTGAGGCAATTGGTCAAAAGTTCAAGAACTTGCTGTTCGTCATCTATGCAAAGAACGTTGACCGTGCGATTGGAATTGGTTTGCGTACCGGAACTGGCGGCTTTTTCCGCAGGCTGTTTCCGGAAAGGAAGGGTGAGCCGGACGCTCGTGCCTTTGCCCGGAGAACTCTCAATCTCGACCGTTCCCTCGTGGCGTTGGATCATGCCATACACCATGGCCAGGCCCAGGCCGCTCCCGCCGCGCTGGATCTTTGTCGAGAAAAACGGCTCGAGGCATCGCCGCCGCGTCTTTTCATCCATCCCAATGCCGTCGTCGCGAACTTCGATTTGGAGGGCGCGCGCTCCCGTCAGTTCGCCCGTATCGGGAAGGTTTACCGAGCGCGTCACGATCCGAATCGTGCCGCCGGAAGGCATGGCATCGAGCGAATTGAATATCAAATTAATCAGGGCTTCGCGAAGTTCGCTCGCATCGCTCAGGACCGCCGGCAGGTCCGCTTCCAATTCCGTTTCGATTTTGATTGAAATCCCGTCACGCTGACAGACATCGCGCCAGCGCGGACGGGTCAGTCCGATCACCTCTTTGGCGATCTCATTGATATCCACATTGGCCAGCCTTTCCGATGACTCGCGCCGGCGGTAAAATTCGCGCATGCGGGCGACAATGTGGGCGATATCCACCGCGGACCGGTTAATCGCCTCAAGGTATTCCCGCTGGCTTTCCTCCGGGATGCCGTCCCGCATCAGCAATAATTGTGAATAAGCCGTAATGGGCGAGAGCGCGTTGTTGATATCGTGCGCAATGCCGCTGGCCATTTGGCCCAGGGCGCGCAAACGTTCCTGTTGCACGACGACCTGTTGTGTGCGGCGCAGTTCTTCGTAGGCCTGTTGCAGGCCGTCGGCCAGGCGCACCTGGTCGTACAAATTCCGGCATTGCTCCTCGGTGGACAGCACTTTGACCTGCAGCGCTTCCTTTTCCGAGCGCACGGCGGTAATTTCCGCAAGGACCTTTTCGGATTTGTAACGCACTTCCTCCAGCACCAGCACGATCATGCTCACAGCGATGAAAAGTTGCAGCACGGCGGCGATAAAAAACGCCGTGCTGGTCAGGTCCTTTTGCGCCTCGGCAAACGGATAGCTGCCCAGGTAGAGGCCCCATAACAAAAATCCCAGCGCGAGCATCCCGGCTCCCACGAACGGCATCCTCCGGCGCATCCGATAGAAACAAACGCCCCCGAATATGCTGCTCAGCCCGATCAAAATGAAGATGGGCGTTTCGATGGCCAGTTTGTTGCCCGACAGGGCTTGCGGGCTGATCGCGGTCCAGACCACCAGAAAAATCATGAACAGGAAGAACAACTTCTGCGGAGCCGGGATGCTGAGAAACCGCAAACTGCCCCACAAAAGAAAAACCGCCGAAATCGCCACGCAACATTGTTCCACGATAAAAAGGATTCCGCCATCGGCCGATTCGGGAATTTCCAGGTTCAACGTGAGCCACAACGCGTAAAACAGCCACGCCGCCGTCCAAATGGTAAAATATTCACGCCGGGTGTAATGATTGAGGTAAAAGAACAGGCCCACCAGCAGCCACACGCTCAACAGAGACACCAGCATCGCCGCCCGCAAATACTCGTGCGGAAAAACAAAGTTAATTTCATCAGGCGTCATGTTCTTATTGCAATTTTTGTTTGTGAATATTGCTCAGCGTTATGACCCGAAAAACAGCACATCCGCCCTTCATAACCAAAATCAATAACTGCAATTACTGTGCCAAATCGGCCTTTTGCTTGCGGCAAAACTTCTATGCTCCAAGTGCCACCACGGTAGTGGATTAGCGCTATCAGGACGGAGCGTTGAAGATGGAATGGTATTTCAAAATGCCGGCGCAATTCTGGTTGAATCTCCAATCGCACTACGATTTGGAAGTGGAGGAAGGCCGGCTGGAGCGGCGCTTGGGACGCGAAGTCAAAGTCCTGGCAGCGGCGTAACCAAACCAGCCCCATTCAACGATTCAACCTTTTTAACCTTTTAACCACCGTCCATCTTCTATCATCCATCCTCTTTGGTCGCGGCGTCAGCCGCTACCTCCTCGCCTTCTTCTGCCTCCGATAACTGACCTTTGCCGGCGGCGCTTTATCCTCCGATTTTTCGCCGTTGATCATGCGTTTGAGTTCTTTAATTTGATCGCGCAGGAGGGCGGCTTTTTCGAACTGTAAATCTTCGGCCGCCTTCATCATTTCGGTTTCCAGTTCGCTGATGGTTTGGGTGAGATCAACATCCAGGGTCGCATCCTTTAAAACGCCATGGGCGTCTTCGCGGTTGGATTCGTAAGTCGCCAGGCTGTCTTCCACGGCGCGGCTGACGCTGCGCGGCGTAATGTTGTGCTCTTGGTTATACGCTAACTGTTTCTGACGGCGATATTCCGTCACCGCGAGAAACCGCTTGATGCTGCCGGTCATGACGTCGGCGTAGAGAATGACTTCGCCATGCAGATGGCGCGCGGCGCGGCCGGCGGTCTGGATGAGACTGGTTTCGCTGCGCAGGAAACCTTCCTTGTCCGCATCCAAAATGGCGACGAGAGAAACTTCCGGCAAATCCAGTCCTTCGCGCAGAAGGTTGATCCCCACCAGGACATCAAACTCGCCTTTGCGCAGAGAGCGAAGAATCTCGACGCGTTCGATGGCGTCAATTTCGCTGTGCAGATACTGGACGTTGATGGCGATGCCGCGCAGGTAATCCGTGAGTTCCTCAGCCGTCCGTTTGGTGAGCGTCGTCACGAGGACGCGCTCTTTTTGGTCGGCGCGCTTGCGGCATTCTTCGATGAGATCGTCAATCTGGCCTTTGAGCGGTTTGATGGTGACCTTGGGGTCTATCAGGCCGGTCGGACGAACGACCAGTTCGATCACGCCCGGTTGCGGAACGTTGGGTTGCCAGGTGAGGCGGATGGGGCCTGTGCCAGGTTGGTCCGGGTTCCCGTAAACGGGAGCGGCGTTTGTATTCGAACGACTCTCACTCACCCCATCCCTCTCCCGCCGGGAGAGGGGGGCATTTTCGACGTTCTCTGTGATCCTGCGGGAGTTTTTCCCATCCTCCATCCTCAACCCTCCATCTTCCACTGGCGGCGGCGGCGCTCCGGCGTCCGCCCGTGCCCACTGCAATTCGCGGCCGGCCGGCGTTGCGCTCACATAAATCGTCTGGTTTTGCATAGCCTGAAATTCCAGGAAATTCAGGGGACGATTATCCAGGGCGCTCGGCAGACGAAAACCATGCTGAACCAGAACGGTTTTTCGCGAGCGATCGCCTTCATACATCGCGCCGATTTGCGGCACGGTGGCGTGGGATTCGTCTATGACGAGCAGGTAATCGTTCGGAAAAAAATCGAACAACGTATTTGGACGCGAGCCGGGCGGCCGGCCCGAGATATGGCGCGAATAATTTTCGATGCCGGAACAGATGCCCATTTCCTCCATCATCTCCAGGTCAAACTCCGTGCGTTGCTTGATCCGCTGGGCTTCGAGCAATTTGCCCTCTTTCTCAAACCAGGCGATGCGATCGCCAAGCTCCTCGCGGATCGTTAGGATGGCGCGGCGCATCTTTTCGTTTGTGGTGACGAATTGTTTGGCCGGAAACACGACGACGGCTTCGAGTTGCTCGATCTTATGGCCGTCGAGAGGTTCAAAGCGTGTGATTCGCTCGATTTCATCGCCGAAAAATTCCACGCGCAAAGCGTCCTCGCGTCCGGCGGGCCGCACTTCCACGGTGTCGCCGCGCACGCGGAAATGGCCGCGCTCG
Organism: Verrucomicrobiia bacterium; assembly: GCA_030038175.1. Lineage (GTDB taxonomy): Bacteria > Verrucomicrobiota > Verrucomicrobiia > Limisphaerales > UBA11358 > UBA11358. The sequence goes on along the minus strand of JASHPN010000232.1, from coordinate 16,172 downwards.
AAGGCGATATCGTTGCGATCGTATTGCAGGCTCACCAGCCGGGACAGAAATTGCTCGCGCGAGAGCGTGCTGCCGACGCGCATGGGAATGATCATTTCCTCGTAATCTTCCTTGCTGCCAATGCCATAAATGCAGGACACACTGGCCACCACCACGACGTCCCGGCGTGAGAAAAGCGAACTCATGGCGGACAGACGCAGGCGCTCGATTTCTTCGTTCCGGCTGGAGTCCTTCTCGATGAACGTGTCCGTCCGCGGGATATAGGCCTCGGGCTGGTAATAATCAAAGTAGCTGACAAAGTATTCGACCGCGTTATGCGGGAAAAAGCTTTTGAACTCGGCGTACAGCTGCGCTGCCAGCGTTTTATTATGCGAAATGACGAGCGTGGGTTTATTGATGTTCTTGATGACGTTGGCGACCGTGAACGTCTTGCCGGAACCGGTCACACCCAGGAGGACCTGATGCTTCGCTCCGGACACTAACCCTTCGCTCAGCTTCGCAATCGCTTGCGGCTGGTCGCCGGCGGCTTCATAAGGAGCAACGAGGTCGAACACAAAGCAATATAATCAAAGTCCAAGACAATTTCGAACCGCCAATTCAACCCTTTCCAGGGCAGAATGGGAATTTTGGCCTGCGGGGCCGTCAGAAAACCTCGAAGGATCCAATGAACGGATTTGGAAACAGAGGAAAATGGTTTCCATCGGTAACCCGCTTTCACTCGGCGACACACGAACGTTGGTCGGATAATCGCGGCTGATGTTTTCCCCTTTTGTGCCGACAACCACCGTAACAACCAGCGGCAATTTATTGATGGAATTAACGGACAAAACCAAGACCGGGCGGCGGCCCGCCTGCTCCCTGCCGCGGACAGGGTTCAATTCAACGAAATAAATGTCGCCACGTTGAATAGCCATCACGCCTTGTTAAGACCGTCGGCTTCGGCCTCGGCAAAATCACGGTTGATACGGCGCAATTCGTTGCTGATTTGCGGATCTGTGGCCATTTCGCTCAACTTCGCTTCCCAGAAGGTCTCGTCCTCACCTTGTGCCGATAGCCACGTTGACAACGCGTGTTTGTCGTGCGGCGGTAATTTTTCAATCGCCTTCTGAATTTCTGCAATTGTGCTCACGGATTTAATATGCCTTAGGCAGTTGCCGCCCGCAAGCGCAAGCCTTTAAACTTGTGAAATCACGGCTATTCCATTGAAATGGCGCCATGCGAATCATTTTAAGCTTCATGATTTTATTGTCCTCGCTCATATTGTCCCGTGCGCAAATGGAAACGGCGATTTCTCTCTGGCCCGACGGCGCGCCCGGCGCGCTCGGCACTTCATCGAACGATATTCCGACGCTTACCCCTTATTTGCCGGAGGCAAACGCCACCGGCGCGGCGATGGTCATTTGCCCGGGCGGCGGATATCAGGGACTATCTCCGCGAGAGGGAAACGATTACGCGCTGTGGCTCAATCAACATGGCGTCACCTGTTTCGTGCTCAAATATCGGCTCGGTTCGCACGGTTATCACTATCCAGCCGAGTTCCAGGACGTCGAACGCGCCATCCGCTGGGTGCGCGCGCACGCCGATGATTACCAGATTGATACGCATCGTGTGGGCATCATGGGATCTTCCGCCGGAGGCCATCTGGCTTCCATGGCGCTGACCCATTTTGACATGGGCGATACCAATTCGACCGACCCGATTGAACGTGAAAGTTCGCGCCCGGACCTGGGCATTTTATGTTACCCGGTCATTACGATGGGCAAATTGACCCATCAAGGTTCAAAAGAGAATTTACTCGGGCCGAAACCCTCCCGGAAATTGATCAAAAAACTCTCCAGTGAATTACAGGTGACCACGAACACCCCCTCCTGTTTCATCTGGTGCACGTATCAGGATAAAACGGTGCCCATGGAGAACAGCATGATGTTCGCGGAAGCGTTGCGAAAGAATCACGTGCCCTTTGATTTGCATATCTATGAGAACGGCCACCACGGCCTGGCCCTCGGCGACACACCGCCCTTTGCGCACACACTCCCCTGGGCCAGCGACTGCCTCTACTGGCTCAAACAACATAAGTATGTAAATTGAGTTCTCCCGGTGTCCAATTTTGTGACAGACAGGAAAATTTTTTGAAAATTTTCGTGGCAGGCACTCTTTTGATGGGGTAGTGTCTCAGGGTTCAATTTTCCATCGGCATTCTTGTATGGCCACCTTGGCAAAAAAATTAATGACATCGCTCGCTGACACAACTCTGTTCGTGCAGGAGTGGCTTGCCAATCCGCAAGGCGTTGGCGCCGTGGCCCCCAGCTCCCCAAAGCTTGCCGAGGCAATGGCTCAATGGCTGCCTTCCGACCCGGACAGTTTCGTTCTCGAACTTGGACCGGGCACCGGCGTCGTCACCGAAGCCCTGTTCCGGCGCGGCTTGCGGCAGGACCGACTCGTCGCCATCGAACAAAATTCCAAGATGGCGCGCCTCCTGCGCGAGAAATTTCCGCACGCTCAAATCATCACCGGCGACGCCTGGAAGCTCGATGATTTATTGGCCCGCCGGCGGGTGCCGGTCGAGAAGGTTGGCGCGGTCATCTCGAGTTTGCCCCTGCTCAATTTTCCGCCCGCGGAAGCCGAACGGCTCGCCGATAAAATCCGTGGCGTCCTCGAACCCGATGGCAAATGGGTGCAGTTCACTTATCGGATCCACCGGGTGCGCCCGCGCGGAGCGTCCAGCTTCCGCCTGCGTGCGACCGAAATCGTCTGGTTCAATCTTCCCCCCGCCCGCGTCAGCGTTTTTCAGAAGTAGAGGATCGCCTTAGTTGAGAAATCAACTGTGAGAATTGCCCTGCCCCGGCAGAACGGAATTTCTCCGCCGTTTCCGCAACGATCAACGCGTCGGAATATCGCCCGTCCTTCATTAAAAATCCGACATAACGATAAACCGCCTCGGGCGAATAGGGGCACAAAGCCCAGGCCTGCCGGAAAGCAAAATCCGCCGCGTCGTCCATGCTTTGTTTGTCGGACGCATCCGCCGGATGGTCCGTGCGCCAGGCATAAAGCCCGGCAATGGAATCGCGCTCTTTGGAAAACATCTTCTGCGAATACGAATTTTGCACAAACGCACGGTCTCCTTTAAAGCCGTGGAAGTCATGATGGAGGCACACTTTCTGCGCAAACGCCGCCACTTCCTGGACCGAGGTATCTTGGGTCAGCCAATCGCCAATCATCGGTGCGATGGTTTTCGTCCAGTAATCGTGGTCCGTTTGAACGTCGTCGTCCGAAAGCTCGGTCAATGGCTCGGGATTGATTTTAAAAATGAGCCCGTGCGGTTCGAGATAGGGATACATCCAATCGAGTGGAAAACTCTCTTCGATGTAAAAATCTCTATTCGTGTTTCGGTCAATAATCACCTTTGCCAGCAGACCGTTAATTTTCATGACCGACACCTGGCCGCTGATCTGCATTTTGCCATCCGGCCCGACGGCGGCCTTTTCGCCCGGATCAAGCTTGTGCTCGGCCATCCGGGTCTGCACATCCTGATAATACTCGTTGAAACAATTCTGTGAGTCTTCCGGCGTTGGGATGTAGAGCTTGGCCCCATACATGGCGCGCAGGTAATCCAGGTAAGTGCCGTCGGCGAGCGCATTTTGGGTCAGGCCAAAGAAGGGGTCGCCGCCCGCTTGTGATTTTTCCATGGCCGTGACGACAAAGCGGCCCGGGTCCGTGCCGCCAAAATAAACGCTGCCCGGCGGAATGGACTGAATAATCTGGCTGCCATACAGCGCGGCATATTCCTGATTGCAGTCGGCAAAAGCCTCGAGCGCGCCCCAAATTTCGACGATGTCCTGCCACCGGGTGCCTCGCAGCGCGGGATCGGTCGCGCCCGAATGCTGATATTGCCCGGCATGGTTCCTGAAATTCTTGAAAATGCTTTGCATCGCCGGCCAGTCGCCCTTTTTTGCCGCCGCAAAATAGGCCGCGAACTCCGGCTCCGAATCGTTGGTCGCGGCGTCCGCCTGGGCTTCCTTCTCCGCCACAAACGATTTCAACTGCGCGGCTACGGCGGGATCCTGAATGTAGTTCCAGCTCGTGAATTTCTTTTTGGAGCAGCCGGCCGCTAAAAGGCCGATCGCCGGCAATATCAGGCACACTGATTTAAAGCTCAGTTTCATAAGGTTTTATCCGCGTTTTATCATATAGACACCGCAGTGTGGAGGATTTGTATAAATTTAGATTTATTCTAAATCTTGACCTCGGGTGTCCTTTTTAATAGATTAGGCTTGGAATGAACGCCGCGGAGAAACAATCGGATTTCAGCCATCGTCTCACGACGAACGGCTTCCGGTTCACGCCCCAGCGGCAGCAGGTCTATGACGTGCTGCTGCAAAAGCGCGATCATCCCACGGCGGACGAGGTTTTTATCCGGGCCAAGAAACGGATGCCCGAGATTTCACATGCCACGGTTTATAACTGCCTGGACGCCCTGGTGAAATCGGGCCTGGTCCGGCAGGTCACGCTGGACCGCGGCGCTACCCGCTTTTGCCCCAATATGCATGAGCACTGCCATTTTTATTGCGATGAATGCGATATGATTTTCGACGTGGATTTGCCGAATAAAGCGCCGAATGCCGTGAGCTTGCCGCACGGTTTTCGCGCCCGGCGTTTTGACATCGCTATTCACGGCGTGTGCGCCGATTGCGCAAAAAAGCCGCGCCGCGCCGGCGCCGCAACCTTTTAATTTTTTACGATTTTATGCCGACCGCAACTGACACCATCGAAGGTTTGGTCCAAACGGAATATAAATACGGATTTTATACGGACGTGGAAACCGAGTCCGCGCCGCCCGGGCTGAATGAAGACATTATCCGCCTCATTTCGAGCAAGAAAGAGGAGCCGCAATGGATGACGGATTGGCGCCTCAAGGCTTATCGCCATTGGCTGACGCTGGAAGAGCCCGCCTGGCCCAAGGTGCATCACGAGAAAATCAATTACCAGGAGATCACTTATTATAGCGCGCCCAAAAAGCGCGGCGATGGTCCCAAAAGCCTGGACGAAGTGGATCCCAGGCTTTTGGAGACGTATGAAAAACTCGGCATTCCCTTGCGCGAACGCGAGCGGCTGGCCGGCGTGGCCGTGGACGCGGTGTTTGATTCCGTTTCCGTGGGCACAACGTTCCAAAAGCAACTGGCCGAGAAAGGAATTATTTTCTGCTCAATGAGCGAGGCCATTCGCGAGCATCCGGACCTGGTGCGCAAATACATTGGGACGGTTGTGCCTTATACGGACAACTTTTTCGCCGCGCTCAATTCGGCCGTTTTCACCGACGGCTCGTTCTGTTATATCCCCAAAGGGGTGCGGTGCCCGATGGAACTGTCCACCTATTTTCGCATCAACGCGGCCAAGTCCGGGCAATTCGAGCGCACACTCATCGTGGCCGACGCGGGCGCTTATGTGAGTTACCTCGAAGGCTGCACCGCGCCGATGCGCGACGAAAATCAGTTGCACGCCGCGGTTGTCGAACTGATCGCGCTGGACGACGCTGAAATCAAATACAGCACGGTGCAAAACTGGTATCCCGGCGACGAGCACGGCAAAGGCGGCATTTTTAACTTCGTCACCAAGCGCGGCCTGTGCAAAGGCAAAAACTCGAAGATTTCCTGGACCCAGGTCGAAACCGGTTCGGCCATCACCTGGAAATACCCGAGCTGCGTTTTGCTGGGCGACAATTCCAAGGGCGAATTTTATTCCGTCGCCGTCGTCAATAATTTCCAGCAGGCCGACACCGGCACGAAAATGGTGCACATCGGCAAAAACACGAAGAGCACCATTGTTTCCAAGGGCATTTCGGCCGGGCGCGGCCAGAACAGTTATCGCGGCCTGGTAAAGGTCCAAAAAACCGCGGAGAACGCGCGCAATTTTTCGCAGTGCGATTCGATGCTCATCGGCAACAAATGCGGCGCGCACACCTTTCCGTATATCGAAGTCAAGAACACTTCGGCAAGCGTCGAGCACGAGGCGACCACCTCGAAAATCGGCGAGGACCAGATTTTTTATTGCAACCAGCGCGGATTGGCCACGCAGGACGCGGTGAACATGATCGTCAACGGCTTCTGCAAGGAAGTATTCAAAGAGCTGCCGATGGAGTTCGCCGTGGAAGCGCAGAAGCTGCTTGGCGTCAGCCTCGAAGGGAGCGTAGGGTAACCCTGACTTGAACATGGTTGAACGATCCACAATTCGATCATTCTGCAAGGCGGTGGCGAAGCAATTTCGACCGCGGAAAATTATTCTTTTCGGCTCGTACGCCTATGGAAAACCGACCGAAGATTCGGACGTGGATTTATTGGTCGTGATGAACCGCACCCGCCATCGCGGAGAGCGCATGTCATTGCGGCTACGGCTTGCGATCAAACGGAATTTCCCAATGGATTTATTAGTGCGCACGCCAGCGGATATTTCCAAACGACTTCGTTGGGGAGACTCGTTTATCCACGAAGTCGTTTACAAGGGGAAAGTCATGTATGAATCCTCTGACGCGTGAAGCGGGTAGGTTTGAAGTTTGATTGTGGAAACAGTTTATATTGAAACAACCATTCCGAGTCTCTATTTCGATGAGCGGGCGGACGCTAAAACCGTTGCTCGTCGTGAATGGACTCGCAATTGGTGGGATAACTGCCGCCGGCAATATCTGCTGGTGACTGGCTTGCCCGTAATAGACGAACTTTCGCGCGGAAATCATTTGCGAAAAAAGGAAAAGCTCCAATTGATGGAATCCGTTAGCATCCTGCCTCAAACGGAATCCATCCTTCGCGCGGTCGAAGTTTATATTGCACGATATGTAATGCCTCGTGACTCGGCGGGTGATGCGATGCATCTTGCGCTCGCGTCGGTTCACAAGTGCGACTATCTTTTGACTTGGAATTGCAACCATTTGGCAAATGCGAATAAGATCGGACATATTCGAATGGTGAATACCCTTTTGGGGCTGCATGTGCCCCAGTTGGTGACACCGCTTGAACTGGCCGGAAAGGAAAACGATGCAACCTGACCCAGTAATTGACGAAGTGCGCGAAGTTCGGCGGAAGATATCTGCTGAATTTGGCCATGATCCCCGCCGCCTCATGGAGCACTACCGGAAAATGGAAGAAGAAATGCGAAAAGGCAGCAAATACAATTTCTCCGATGCGTCGGTCCAGACACTGGAAGATGAAATGGTTTTGCGGGACAAGTCCTCTAAGAAGACCGAGAAATAAGCAGGCGAGGCTGCGCAAAACAAAACAGCAATGAAACCAATTCGGACGCCAGCGCCGTTTCCATCGCCCGACGACGAATTGTGCGAACACTTTGGGCGCACAATGTATTATGGTCAAAAGTTGGAAAAGGAATTTAAGCTCTTTCTATTGGCAGCTGAAGCTTTGGGGAAGATCAAAATTAATAGAGAGCACTTTAAAACGGTCGAGGACTTCCTGCTGCAAAACAAACGCCAAAATCTCGGCAGGTTGATCAAGATTTTAAAAAACGCTAACGGTCCGGCGGAGAGACAACCGGAGGCTCTTTTAACCGGTGCCCTTCAGGACAGAAATAAATTAGCGCACTCCCTTTTCGCAAATGTTGATCCAGCACAAATCACCGCGAAGGAGAAAGAGACATTGCTTAAAGAACTTGGGAGAATACGCCTCTCGGTTGGGAACGCTTTTCTAGTAATTCGCGAATTTAGAACCGTGGCCAAGAAGAAATCGGGATCACGGAAGAGCAGATTCAGGAAAAATTGAAATTGTGGCGGACAAACGAATAACGGCATACAAATGACCAACTCAATACTCGAAATTAAAAACCTCTCGGCGGGCGTCGAGGGCAAACAAATCCTTAAAGGCGTCAGCCTGGCCATTGGGCCGGGCGAAGTCCATGCGGTGATGGGTCCGAACGGTTCGGGCAAGAGCACCCTGGCCGCGGTCCTCGCCGGGCGCGACGGCTACGATGTCACGGGCGGCGAAGTGCTTTACGACGGCAAAGACCTGCTGGACCTGGATCCCGAGGAGCGCGCGCGGGAAGGGCTTTTTCTGGCGTTCCAATACCCGGTCGAAATCCCCGGCGTCAACAGCACCTATTTCCTGAAGGCCGCGCTGAACGAAATCCGCAAATCCAAGGGCCAGCCGGAACTGGACGCCATAGAGTTTTTGAACCTCGTGAAAGACAAAATCAAACTGCTGGAATTGAACGAAGATTTGCTAAAACGTTCGGTGAATGAAGGCTTCTCGGGCGGCGAGAAAAAGCGCAATGAAATTTTCCAGATGGCGGTCTTGGAACCGCGCCTGGCCATTTTGGACGAAACGGATTCCGGCCTGGATATTGACGCGTTGAAAGTCGTCTCGCACGGCGTCAACAAATTGAAGACGCGGAACAATGCGCAATTGGTCATCACCCATTATCAACGGCTGCTCAATTATATTGTGCCGGACTTTGTGCATGTGCTGGTGGGCGGCCGCATTGTTAAGTCGGGCGGCAAGGACCTCGCGCTGGAATTGGAGTCCCGCGGTTACGACTGGGTCATCAAGGAAAATAACGGTAATTGACATATTTCCGGACGCGAGGTAAAAATCTTAAGATATGAAAATAAAGCATGGACTGATGTTCGGAGCCGTATCCGCTTTGGCTGTTGCGTGTGTCGCCCAGGCCGATCCCACGGCGTTGCAACTTGTCAAAAAGGGCGACCAATTTGTGGGCGTTCAAGCCAAGGACAAAATCCTGCAAATCTGGGCGGAAAAATCGGCCGCCTCGGTGGACCCCAATATCTGGCATGTCGTCTATTTTGATACGGGCGCCTCGGGCAACAACACGGACGTCAAATTCGGCGCGGGTGAGGAGATGGGAATCTCGCACCCGTTTCATCCGTTTTTTTCCGAACCGAAATTGCGCGATGTCATTGACCTCGCGAAAGTGCATGTGGATTCCGACCGCGCGCTTCAAATTGCCTCGGAGCAACCCCTGCTGAAAGGACTGAAACTCAGGTATTCGCAGATGAAACTTGCCTATACCGATGACGGCGTGACCTGGACATTGGACCTGTGGTCGGCCCGGGTGAATGATCCCACTAAAGACGCCGGCGTGGGCACGGTGGTCATTTCCGCGGACACTGGCGCGGTGTTGAAATCGGATCTACATCCTGAAAACGCGAGAGGCGAAGGACCACCGGGAACGTAATAAAACCGGGACGGGAATGCGTCCGCCCGGCATCCGTCTGCCTATTTCATTTTCTGTTCCACTGCGGTGGCCATGGTATCCACACAGTGAAGAATCCGCCGAGCGGTATCTGAGTCGGCAATTTTGAGTCCATAAGCCTTGTCCAGAGCGACGACCAATTGAAGCGCGTCCACGGAATCCAGCCCGATGCTCCCCGGGCCAAACAACGGCTGGCTGTCGCCGATGTCGTCGGGGCTGACCTGAAGCATGAGGTTCTCCACCATGAGGCGCTTGATATCCTGTTTGAGTGCTGCGGTATCCATTGAAATGCTGCTTCGGGTCAGGCCTCGGGATTTCCCCTGGGCTTTTCGAGAAGAGCGGCGAGTTTTTCGTCCGCTTCCTGGATGCGGACGGTTGACGGCACGGATGCGGACTCAGGCGCTGGTGTTAAAGGCGTCACGGGCGTGGCCGCCCGCGCCTGCCGGGCCGCAAGGCCCCCGACTTTTGATGTTTCTTCGGGATATGCCCAGCGAATCAGCATCCGCCCGCGAAGCAGCCACCACGCGATTACCAGGTCAAACAGAACCGGCAAAGGCCCGTTGATTATGCCGTAGATGATGTCGTCCCGGTCAGGATTTTCGGCACTGGCTAAATCGAGGATTTGCTTCACCGCAAGCGTCAGGTCCTTGAGGCCAAGGTATAGGAACACCAGGCCCAATAACCGGACCGCCAGGCCGAATATGTCTTTCGGTTTCATCCGCGCGTGGACGCCACATTAACTGACGAACAATTTTTATTCAAGCCTTTTGCTATTTCCCGCGGAACGGGTAATATGTTGGCGATTAAATGGGGATTGTTAGGAAGATGAAACGGTATATCGTTTTTTTTCTGCTGATTTTTCCCGGTTTCGCTGGTTGGGCGCTGCCGCAGCGTTTGGTCATCGCGTTGGACGGAGTTGCCTGGCGTGACCTGGCGGCGCTGCAAAACGGCGCAGCGGACACTAACTTTTGGGGAAGCGTCCGGCGCCGCCGCGCGTTTACCGCGGAAGAAGGATATTTTCCTGTGAGCCGCCTGATTTCAACATTCCCCTCCACCAGCGACGTGGCCTGGACTGATATTTTTGGAGATCGTCCCCTGCCGGGCTATCAGCGTACATACTTCAGCGACGCGGCAAATTCAGAGATCTCAATGAACGGCCTTACCTCGACCGTCGAACACGAACGGCAAATGGATTACGACACCGGGAACAATTTCACCCGGGCCATGGGTTACATTTATTCCGCCCACGTCTTCAGGCATGAATTGGATGAAATGATCAAAAGCTTTCTGGCCACGCGCAGCACGAACGCCAATTATTACGTGTATATTCGTTCGTCCGATGACGCCCAACATATGGATCGCGACATCCTTTCGCTGCTTTCGATCATGGACGGCGATCTTCAGGACCTGCGGGCGCGCTATCGGGCGCGGGAAGGACACGACTTGCAAATCCTGGTCCTGTCGGATCACGGGCACAACCACGCGGGACGGGGCCGGCGCGTCCTGGTGGGACGGTATTTGGAAAGGGCCGGCTACCACGTGGGTGAATCCATCCGCGGCCCGAAGGACGTCGTATTGCCAACGTCCGGAATTGAAGATTGGATCGAAGTTCACAATGCGCCGGAAGACACTGAAAAGATTGCCGAAGCGTTGACCCATTTAAAGGGGGCGGACGTTGTTACCGCGCGCCTTTCGAATCATCGCTTTCTGGTCCTGAACTCCACCGGCGAAAAGGCATTTATCGAATGGAACCCGGCCAATAATTCCTTTCGATACGAGGCGGCAAAGGGTGATCCCCTCCGTTATTGTCCGGTCGTAGCGGCCCTCGCCCGCAATGGACGCCTTGATCACGGAGGATTTGCCGCGTCGGATGACTGGATGGACGCAACCATGACCAATCATTATCCGCTGGCGTTGGAACGGATTGTTCGCGGTCTGACCTGCGTCACACTCAATCCGGCAACGATTCTGGTCAGCCTGGACAATCACTATGTCAATGCGGGATGGCTGGTAAATGAAGGAAGCATGATGGAAAGCTGCGGGAGCACCCACGGCGCGCTGGACGACATTAATTCCACCGGCATTCTCTTGAGCAATTTTCAGCCGACGCACGATACGTCCACCGCTCGCGTGGCGGGACTCTTTGACGATTTTCCGGGTCTGCGCGATTATCGGGCCCAGGAAAGCGGCGCCGAATGGATCGTCCGGCGCGAACAGGCCGCGACGCGCATTCCGCGCGATTCGCTTGATTGGAATTACAAATCTCTTCCGGCGGGCCAGGTATTTCTGCGCGTCTGGTCTCCGCGATTGGCGAGCGCCGGCAACGATGAGCCGCTCGAGACGACGATTGAAAGGCTGTCTGGTCCGGTGGTTGATCCGCCCGGCGACCCGGCGACGCTTCAGCCCGAGGTGACCCGCGGATTGCCGGTCGCATTTGCCCCGGGCGTTTCTCTGCCTCAAAAAAATCCGTTCGAGCGAATATACGGCTGCCCGCGCCAGTTGGCTTTGGAACCCGGCTCCGCCTACCTGATTTCCGGCTGGATCCGTGCCGGAACGGAAAAGGTGGGCCTGTTCGAGTTTACCTTCCGCACGGACGAGCACGGCCGCCCGGTAGCGTATTAAAATCTTCCAATCAGGGTTCGCTGGTGGTGAAATTCTTCCCGATCTGGGCGCAAATAATTTGGGCGACTTCGCGGCCCGACATTCCGGCGGAGGGCAATCCCCCTCCCGGCACGACCCAATGGCCGGCCATATAGAAATTCTTCAGGTTCGGCAGCGTATAACGGACCCGGCGCCCCACGACCCGCGGGGTCGGAAGCCAGCCCTCGTAACTGCCGCGCCAATTGCCCGTGTACCGTACGTAGGTGGCGGGGGTTGCCACGTCGAACCGTTCAATATTTTCCGACAGGCCCGGATATCGTTTGTCGAGGATGGCGATGATTTTGCGGAGCAGGTTTTTCTTTTCGGCGCGGTAGGCGCGCGGATCATTTTTTTTGAGGTCCATCCAGAATTGATACACCGTCGGTAATCGCACGGTGATCATGGTCGTTCCTTCGGGGCACAGCCCGGTTTCGGGGCCGAAAGATTCCACCTCGAAACAGTCGTATGAACTTTGGCCGTCCGCGGAAATGGGTTCGGGCAGGACGAGGTTCAAGGCATGGGGAATGCCGGGAAAAACCTTTTTGACCCCCAGCGAGACCTGGATGATGGCCGAAAATGTTTCGCATTTTTCGTAGAAGTAGCGAATGTTCCGGTTGATGAACCTTCCGTCGAGCATTTGGAAAATGGTCGTATAACCATCGGCGCACGAAACGACGATGGACGCCGGAACCGATGCGCCGTCTTCGCATCGCACGCCGGTGGCGCGATTGTTTTCAGTCAGTATTCCCGTCACCCGGGCATTATATCGCACCGCGCCGCCCAGCCGCTGGTAGCGGTCGGCGATGGCCATGGCGAAATCCCACGAGCCGCCGGCCACGAACCCGGTGTCCTTGCGGGTGCGAAAGGCGAGCACCATGACCAGCACCAGCGCGGACATGTGTTCGTCGCCGGCGATCACCTGAAGGATTCTTCGAAGAAAACTATTTTTATAACGGGCCACATAATCGGCCACCGAAAGGCTTTTCCAGCGAAGAACGATCGCCACCATGGGCAAATAGCGGAGCCCGGTCCGCATGCGCTCACGTTTGGGCATCAGGTCAATCGGCTTTTCAGGAGGCTCGAGCCACTCGCAGCGGCGGGCGTCCCTGACCAGCCGGTCAATGCGCCGGCTGTCTTCCGGCGCGAGGCGTTTTAATTCAGCGGCGAACTTGTCGAGATTGGCCGGGACGGTAAAAGTTTTGCCGTCAGGCATTTCGATGCTGAGCATGTCGTCCTGGACCAGGACCTTTCGCCCGGCAATGGCGCCCAGTTCCTGCCACATTTTATGAAAGATGGATGGAGGATAAACGCCGATCAACCAGCGCAGGCAGCCGTCAAAAACGTAATGGCCGCGCCGCCACGCAGTGCATAATCCGCCGGGAAGTTCGCCCGCTTCGAGGATTTCGGTTTGAACACCGTTCATCTGCAAATAGCAGCCGCAGGCCAATCCGGCGACCCCCGCCCCGATGATGACGACCTTCGGCTGCGCGTCCGACGACGCCGGCGCGATCGCCGCCCCGGACGGATGGCTTCGTTCGGCGGCCTGGGCATTCTCGTTGATGGCCTGCGCGTTCATCACGTTTGGTTCCTGCAAAAATCGGAAACTCCCTGGAATTTTGCCCCCGCGGCCTGCTGGTTGAAACCGACCAGGCTGACATTTGCGGCGGTAAATCGCCGGTTTGCCAGAGCGTCACACGCGGCAACGCATTGCCACGCCGCGCCGGCCATGAGACCTTCGCCCAATACCAGTTTAGGACTGAGGCGCGGCCCCGTCCAGTCCCGCCACGCGGCCCGCTCCGGCCCGCCCGCGCGCCAACCGCTTCCGAGCCCGTCACAAAGCAATTCGCCGCTGCCGTTGCCGGAACTTGAAGTCAACTGTTCGCGCATCGCGCGCGCGGCCGCGGTCCGCCCGCGTTTTCCAACATAAGTATGCCCATCGGTAATGGCCGCCAGTTCAACGCCTATGGATAACTCCGCGTCGCGGCATAAACACAGGGCCCCGGCGCCGGCGCTGATCGAGGCCATGCGGTCAAGGCGCCATAGAGCGTCAGCCGTAATCCAATGGGCTTCTTCAGCGCCCGCTACTATGCAGGCGTCCACATTCCCATCGTCGAGCCACTGCGCCGCCTGGGAGAGCCCCTGGAGGAATGAGGACGGGTCGCCCACCAGGGAGTTAACAGATGGAACATTCTTCAAAAGAGCGGCGACATGGCTGGCCGGGGCGGCATAAACAGTTTCCGGAAACAAGAGCGGGCTGGCAGTGGCCGGATTTCTCAAGGTCTCGTCATAAAACCGGCAGGAATATTGCACACAACCGGATTGGAGGCATACAAGCAGGCCAAACCGCGCGTCCGAAGAAGCCGACAACAGAGGCGCCGCCGCTTCCAGCGTCGCCGCCGCCGTATAATGAGTGATCGCGCTGGCACGCCGAAGGCGTGGATGCGACAAGAATTCCGGCCGGGACGGCGGTTTTGGAACCATGCGGCCGAGCAACGGTTTCTGCCGGTGCTGGTCCAACGGCTCGGCGGGCAACGGCGTTCCCGCATCCAATGCCTGGCGCATCGCCGCCACGGTCCAGCCCGCGGGTGAAACCGCGCCCAGGCCGGCAACAAAAATCCGGCTCATGTCCACCTCCGAAAGATCAGGCTGGCGTTGACTCCGCCAAAACCAAACGAATTTGACAATACGACATTCACCTTCGCGTCCTGTGGCGCATGAACCACGGGAAACCGGCACGCCGGATCCGGAGTTTCAAACGCCAATTGCGGCGGCAACCATTGTTCGCGCAGGGCCATCAGACAAACCACGGCCTCGACCGCGCCCGCCGCGCCCAGCAGATGTCCGACGTTGGCCTTGGTGGAACTGACCGGCAATTCCGGACCATGATTTCCAGCCCATTCACTGATCGCGGCGGCTTCAGCGCTGTCATTCAACAATGTGCCGGTGCCGTGGGCGTTGACGTAATCAATATCCTCCGGGGTCACGCCGGCGCTCGCACAGGCCGATTTCATGACGGCCTGCGTGGTAGTGCCCTGCGGATGAGGCTGGGTCAGGTGATGCATATCAATCGAAGAGGAGTATCCGATCAATTCGCCCAGGATGCGCGCGCCCCGCTGCCGTGCGCTTTCAAGGGTTTCAAGGGCAATCACCGCGGCGCCTTCGCCCAGCGCCAGGCCGTCACGACCAGCGTCAAACGGCCGGCAAATCGTCGGCGAAAGGGCCTGCAACGAATCGAATCCTGAAAAAACCATCTCGCAAAGCGAATCATAACCTCCGGCAATTGCCCGGTTCGCCCGGCCGGAGCGAATCATCTCCCACGCCTGGCCGATGGCGTTGCTGCCCGAAGCGCAGGCATTTGAAACCGTCGTAATCGGCCCGCTGAAATTCAATGCCTCCATCACCAGCCGCGCCTGGACCTGGGGTTGATAACAAACGGCGCGCACCGCCTGACCGCGCTGTCGCGAGGACTGCTCCACGGCACAGCGAAAATAGGCTTCGCCAAACAACATCCCGCCGCCGGTGGTGCCCAAAACGATGGGCACGTTTCCGCCCGATTCCCAACCTGTCTGTTCCATTGCCTCATGCGCCGCCAGCAGCAACATTTTGCCGGCACGATCCAGGCGGTCGAGGCGGCGATCATCCAGGCTCGTTTTCGGCAACGTTGACGGCAGGTCCGCCTCAGCCGCGGTTTTGACCCGCTGTCGGCTGACATCAAACAGGGAAACGGGACGAAACGCCGAACGTCCCGCGCGGAAACCTTTCGCGTTCTCTTCCCAGCCGCCTCCCAGCGCGGTGAAGATTCCCGCCCCGGTAATTACCACGCAGGCATGGGTCCGGGACGGTAACGTGGTCGGAAACAACATACCGCCTCAAAATAGTCTAACCGCAGGAGAAAGAGGAATTTTATTTTAATTAGTGTGGTGTCCTATTTCGGTTCGAGCACAGCGCATGCGCGTCAACCTAACGACTTGCACTCTCTTGAACGTTTTCGGAATTTTTAGCGTAAATTGAAGCCGAGTCCGCGAGGCTCTGACTGAAACCCTGAAAGGGTGACATATAATAGCCCAGGGCAGAGGGCGAGTCGGCGAGCCCGTCGCCCTGGGTCACGAATCCCCAAAACTCAGCCGCTAATTGCGGAGCCGCGCGCCTGTCCGCCGTAGTCCCGCTCGGAGCGGGACGAAGGCGGAATAGCGCGAATCCCATATGCGGCCAATTTCCATGCCTGGTTGCGCTCCTGCATCTTATCGCGCCTTGGCCAAAGCAATCAGGCTTTGGCCGATAACGGGGCGGCAGACGCGGGATTCCAGCCAATACCCGGCCGGAAA
>JASHPN010000231.1 GCA_030038175.1 Verrucomicrobiia bacterium | reverse complement strand
GCATGGCCAGCGCCACCGGCCTCGCAAACAGGATGGAAACCAGGTCCATCACGCCGATGAACAGGAACAACAGGAAAAACAACGGATACACCCATTTGTTCGCCTCGGCTTTGACCCCGAAGACGTGCTTGATCACTCCAAAAACACCGTTGTAGCGCACGGCCCAGAAAAGGCTCATTATCAAAAAGATGCCCGCCATCGCCACAGTCAGGTTTGCGTCGGTGGTCGGAGGACGGAAAAACGGCCGGGCCACGCCTTGAATGGCGAACGGAAGGGCGCTGCCGGTGGCCTTCGGCCCAAACCCGATGCTGCCCACTCCCGGAATCACGTCCACAAAATTGGAAACGATGATGAAAATGAAGAAAGTCGTCGCGAACGGAAACACCCAGCGCGTCACGCGTTGGTCCAGAATGTTGCCCATCAGGCTTTCCCAGCCTTCGACGATTGACTCCAGCAGATTTTGCATTCCGCAGGGAATCTCCTTGATATTTTTCCAGGTCGAAACCCGAACAATCACCAGAATAATCAAGGCAACGATCCACGTGCAGATCATCGAGTTGGTGATGGGCAGTCCGATCCCCGGAATCGTATAAAGCACAGACGCCGCCGCGGCCGGCGCTGCCTCAGCGCCGGCAGACTCGGTCGCCACCGGAGCGGCCACGGCATTCGTCGCCCCGGAAACGCCTGCCGGCGAAGGCGTTTGAGCGTTCAGATTTGCCGACAAAATGACGGCAAAAAACGCGCCAGCAAATGCTAATTTCCAGAATTGTTTCACTTCAAAATCGTTCCCGGCGACACCAATATTGTATCAGTCCGGTGGTGCTGCCAAAGACCGCAGAGATTGCCTCATCGTGAAAAATTTCACAAGCACATTTTTAAAAAATTTTAATGTGTTGGGGACGAAACGACCGGATCGGGCATTTTCTCAAAAATTCAGGCTTTGTTTAGCGTTTGTTAAGTTTTCAGCCGAAGCAATTCCGATTGGCACAATCGTGTTTAGTTGGCTCATTTGCGCTTCGGGCGCACAGGCGGGACGCGCTGTGCCACTAACTAAAGGCCGTCGTTTAAATGTCCTCGTCATTTTCGTCCGGTCCGGTAGATTCAGGGTTGTGACTCGGAAAAGCTTGCGGATCGCGGCGATGGTGGAATCGCACGGGGGGCAGGGAGTGGACCCGCATTATGCGGGCTATTTTCATTGCTTCAATCGCCAGCTTTTTTACGAGGCGCACGATGTGCTGGAGAATTTGTGGCTGGCGGATAAACACGGACCGAACGGCGCGTTTTACAAAGGACTCATCCAGTTGGCCGGCGCGTTCGTGCATCTGCAAAAAAGCCGGCTGCGCCCGGCGGCGGCGCTCTTCAAGCTGGCCCGCGTCAATTTCGAAAGCTATCCGGCCCGGCATGACCGGCTCAATTTGGACCAGGTCCGGGTGCTCATCAAACATTGGCTGACGGAACTGGAATCGCATCATTTCGAGAACAATCCATTGACCGCCAAAAACGCGCCGTATCTAAAACTTGAAGCCCATGAATAGGCGCATCGTGATCGCCGGCGGGAGCGGATTTATCGGCTCGGCCCTTGCGGCGGAATGGCGCGCGCAGGGCGGCGAGGTGGTGGTGCTGACGCGCTCGCCAAGCCAGCGGAGCGATCGCATTCGTGAAGTGTTGTGGGACGGGAGGCAGTCCGGTGAATGGATAGAGGTCCTCGACGGCGCGGAGGCGATCATCAATCTGGCTGGAAAGAACGTCAAATGCCGGCACACGCCGGAAAATGTGCAGGCACTGATGAATTCGCGCACTAACGCGATTCAAGCGATTGCCCAGGCGATCGAAAAGGTCAAAGCGCCGCCGCCGGTTTGGGTTCAGGCCGGCGCCGTTGGCTACTACGGCAATGCGAAAGCGCGGATTTGCGACGAAACCGCGCCCAACGGCATGGACTCGCTCGCCGATATTTGCCGCCAATGTGAATACGCCTTCAACACCGCGGCCACACCCAAAACCCGAAAGGTTCTATTGCGGATCGGCGTCGTGCTGGGCCGCAATGGCGGCGCGCTGCCGATTCTGGCGCGGATGACGCGGCTGTTCCTGGGAGGCAGCGCCGGGAACGGCAAACAATATGTCAGTTGGATTCACATCAAGGATTTGGCGCGGATGTTTCAGGAAGCCGTGTCGCGTCCGGAATTGTCCGGCACGTATAATGCCGTCGGCCCGAACCCTGCCACAAACCGGGAATTGATGCGCGAACTGCGGCGCACCTTGCATCGTCCCTGGAGCCCGCCCGCGCCGGCGTGGGCGGTGAAGATGAGCGCGCGGATGATGAAGATCGAGCCGTCGCTTGCATTGGACGGCTGCCGCGTCGTGCCCAAACGATTTGCGGAAGCGGGATTTCAGTTTCAATTTCCGGAACTTGGCGGGGCGTTGAGGGATATTTTGGCTTAGGCCGTCACATTAACGAGGCTCCCAGCTTCCGATGAAGTCGCGTTGCCGTCGTCACCAGACACGCCACTGGTCGTTGTGCCGTTCGAATTGATTGTGAGGGGCGGATTTGTCGTGGCGACTTCGCTGTCGCGCTGCAATTTGGCAAATTCGATTTGGGCGTCGGAGAGATCGCGCGTCTCAATGGAATATTCGAGTTGTTTGAAATCCACGGCTGCCGCGCTGTTTCCGGTGGAATATTGCGAATATAAGAGCAGGTCCGATTGCAATGACTCAAGCGTCGGCAGGTAGGCTGCCGAACTCGACGAATTACCCACGGCGGAAATGGCGGATACGCTGCTCATGCGCGGTCGGCTGTTATTATAATACATAATTCCGTTTCTGCAAAGGCGAGGGAGGTTCGTGAAAAAACTCCTTCCCTCCTGTTTTGGCCACAGAGCCACAGAGCACAGAGCCGCAACCGAAGAAGATGACCGGGTAGAGGATTTGAAGATGGCCACGATGGCGAGTCATGAGAGTGTGTGAAGTCTGTAAACTGGCTACACCGGCTACACATGTTGATAGCCAATGAGTTAAGTATGACAAACTGGCTACAAAAGTGGCAACATACTGGCAACACGGCAACTACCTCCTTATTACGGTGTTTTACAGAGCTGTGATGAGCCCAGCCCGGACAACGGTTTTGCTGATTGCCATTGCCGAGGTCTGTGTGGCGGGCTGCGCCGGGCCGAAAATTCCGCCGGGCCTGGGCTCCGAATGGGCGGATGTCGAGCAGGTGCTCGATATTTATGCGCAGTTGACTGGCAAAACCGTGGAATTTGCTGATGAAACGGGTGACGAACATACTGTGATTCGTATCAAACAAACAGAATCGCTGACACGAGCTCAAGCGCGCAGATTTCTTGAGCGAGTTTTGGACAAGCAGGCGGGAATTGTAATTCTAAGCCGGCATCACAAACGCGTTATCTTCGGAAAGCGAATGGTCGGCGTTCCGGCAACCGTCCAACTCTCAAGCATTGAAAAGCAATTGGCCCATTCGACGGAAGAGCCGGTTGAACATCTGGTCACCTTGCTTTCAGTGCCGGGAGCGATGACAAATCAAGAGTCACTCCACTTTATTCCGGCCATATTTTCTCCCCCTACGACTGTTTCGCCCGACGAGGTCCTCGGGGCCGCCTTTGAGGACAATGCCTTATTGTCTCTGCGCCGCGTCAAAACTTGGGGGGTTGTCAGGGAACAACGAGTTCATGCCCCGGACGCGCCGAAGCGCATAATGGCTTTGGTCCGGACCAATGTTGGCACTTACGTGGTCGTGCTCGATAATTTTGGAGGATGGGCATGGCAGGCCACGTTCTATAGGTGCAATTAGGTTTAATTCATGGTTAAATTCCCCCTGCCATGACTCAATATCTCGATTTGCTGCGGCATGTGCTCGGACACGGCAAGCTCAAGGCCGACCGGACGGGCACGGGCACGTATTCGGTGTTTGGCGCGCAGGCGCGATTCGATTTGCGCCA
>JASHPN010000230.1 GCA_030038175.1 Verrucomicrobiia bacterium | reverse complement strand
CCGGTCAGGCCTTTGGCGAGGCATAAGAAATCCGGCTGCACGTTTTCGTGCTGGCAGGCGAATAAGGGGTGAAGGGTGTGCGAGTTAATGGAAGCTGGCCGTTGGGTTGGCAAGGGAGCGTTTTTCCGGGCGGCTGGAAGCGCGCCCTCTACGGCAGGCAGGATGCCTGCCGCTACAACTCCGGTCCGGCCAAAGCCGGTCATGACTTCGTCCGCAATCAGCAGGGCGCCGTGAGCGCGGGCAATCTGGGAGACGCGGTTGAGCCAGCCGAGGGGCTGCGGGATCATTCCAGCCGCTCCCTGAATAAGAGGCTCAAACACGAATGCGGCAAACGGTTTGCCGCGTTTGTGTTCGGTGGAAAATCGCTGTTCGACGAGGCCGACGCATTCCCAGTTGCATTTGCGCCACTCGCGAGCATCCGCGCGCTCGGGTTTGGCGCGGTTGAATGGGCAGCGATAGCAATACGGCGACATTACCTGGCTGCTCTTGAAAAGCAGGCCGCCGTAAGCCTTGTGAAAAAGATCAATATGCCCGAGTGAAACGGCGCCGACGGTGTCGCCGTGGTAGGCTCCTTCTAGAGAGAGAAACCGTGGCTTTTTGATTTTTTTTACGCGGCGCGAATATTCGTAGGCGAGTTTCAGGGCCACTTCGAGCGCGGTCGAGCCGTTATCGGAGAAAAAGACTTTTTCCAATTTATGACGGCTCGGGGCCGGGGCCCTGGCGGCATCCACGAGCCGGGCGGCGAGCAGCGAGGCCGGTTCGTTGGCAAGACCCAGGGCGGAGCTGTGCGCAATTTGCTTTAATTGCCGGGAGATGGTCGTGTTGATTTCAGGACGATTATGGCCGTGCAAATTGGTCCAGATGGAGGAATTGGCATCGAGAAACTTGCGGCCGCGGACATCGCGCAAAACCGTGCCTTTGCCGGAAGCGATGACGATTGGCTCGGTCCGAACCCAATCGCGCATTTGCGTGAACGGATGCCAGACATATTGGCGGTCCAGTTGGGCGAATTTATTCACGAGTTGCCAGGGCATTCAAGACCGCGGCCAGGCGGTCAATATCATCGGAAGTATGGGCGGCGGTCAAGGTGACGCGCAAACGGGCGGCGCCGCGGGCGACGGACGGATAGCGCACGGCGGGCACAAAGATGTTTTGTTGGCGCAATTTTGTGGACGCCTCGACGGCGTTGGTTTCGTCCCCCAAAATGATGGGGACAATGGCGGTTGAAATTCCCGGCTGATTGCGCCCGATGGCGGCGTGAAAGCCGGCGATACGCTGCCGGAGGGTTTCGCGCAGTTGGGCGCCTTCGTCCGATTGGACGAGGCGGATGGCCGCGGCGGCAGCGGCGGCGGCAGCGGGAACGGGCGCGGTGGAAAAAATGAACGAGCGGGCGCGATTGACCAGGAAATCAGCGAGACGGCGCGAACCGCAAATGGCGCCGCCCGCGGACCCAAGCGCTTTGCCCAGGGTGACCATTTGAATTTCGACCCTGCCCGCCGCGCCGAACTGGTCCACAAGGCCGCAACCGTTTTCGCCGAAGAGGCCGGTGGCGTGGGCCTCGTCCACCATCAGCCATGCGCCGTATTTTTCCTTGAGGGCGATGATTTGCGGCAACGGCGCGACGTCGCCGTCCATGGAGAAAACCGATTCGGTGACGATCAGAATCCGGCGGGCGCCGGGTGTCGCGGGGCGAGTGGCCGAAGGGTGTGAGACAAATTCAGGAAGCGCGGCTGGGTCGTCCCGAGCAACCGCAGCGGATTCGCCAATGCTGCGGCTGGCGCTGCGCACACAGCCGCGCTCCGAAGAATTTTGTCCTGCGCCAGCGGCCCATTTGAGTTTATCCTCCAAATCACCGGGATCGTTGTGGGCAAAGACCCGGATTTTTGCGCCGCTCAATTTTGCGGCGTCCACGATGGAGGCATGGACGAGCTTGTCCAAAATGATGATGTCGTCTTTGCCGAGCAGGGCGCCAATGACGCCGTGGGCGGCGGCATAACCGGCGGAGAACGCGAGCGCCGCTTCGGTTTTTTTGAACTGCGCCAGGGCAGATTCCAGTTCGTGAAAGGGGGCGAGCGAGCCGGAAATCAGGCGCGAGGCCCCGGAGCCGGCCCCGTATTGTTCAATTGCATGAATGGCGGCCTCCTTCAAAGCGGGATGATTGGCCAACCCAAGATAATCGTTGGATGAAAAATTCAGGAGGTTTTTTGAGCCAATTTGGATATGGGGAGATTGCGGCGAATCCACGCGGCGCAGTTCGCGGAACAAATGTTGGTCGCGCAATTCGTCGAGCCGCCGGGCCAAATCTTCGTCAAGAGACATCCGGTCAAATTTACGATTTACGAATTGGGATTTACGAGACAAAAGGAGCACCATGGTGGGGACGGGGCGCTGCGCTGTCCGCGCCGCGTTGAGCGGCGCAACCATTGGCAAGCGTTCGCGCAGACGGACAATTCCTTCCGCCCGCTTCCGCCTTCGCGAGATCGCTACGGCGCGACAAGTTACGGGCGGGGACATCGCAGCGCGATGGCCCTGCCGCTATGGCGCGATGGCCCATTGGCCGCCGATCATTGAGGCGGTGAGGGCGCCGGAAAAATTCACAATGGCCTCGGCCGCGTCCGCAGTTTTGCCGGAGAAAGGCAGCGCGATCAGATCGGCGAAGGCGCCGCCGGAGACTTCGCCGATTTGTCCTTTCATACCCATGGCGCGAGCGCCATTGAGGGAGGCCATTTTCAAAATGGTTTCCGGAGACAGATGGGGGTTGGAACGGGCGAACAACTGCATTTCGTGGAACAGGTTCAGCGCCAGCGGCTGTTCGCCATTTGGGGTGACCGTGGCCAGGCTGTCGGTGCCCAGGCAGACGTTGACCTTTGCCTGGATGAGCCGGTCCACGGGAAATCTTTGGTGCTGGAAATACTGGTGGCTGCGCGGGCAATGGACGACGCTGACGCCGCGATCGGCCAGGAGGATGAAATCGGTTTCATCCAGGTAATTGGCATGGATGGCCAGGCAACTTTTCGAGGTCAGGCCGGCGCGTTCCAACTGTTGCAGGGGCGTGCCCAGGCCGCAGTCGGAATTATCGCGTCCATTTCTCTTAAGCCACTCGAACATTTCGCCGCTGCCCGCGAAGAACATTTCAAATTCCTGTTCGGATTCGGCGACGTGAACGGCGACGGGCAATTTTCTTTCCCGGGCGGTGCGGGCGCAAAGGCGAAGAAGTTCCGCGGAAGTGGAGTAGGGGGCGTGGGGCGAAAGGGCGGCAGCGCAACGCGGATGGCCCAGGCCGTCAATCTTTTCAAGCGCCTCATACAGGATTTCGGCCGGATCGCGCCGGGAACGGACGCCGGTCAATTCCAGGAATGAAAAAACACGGAGGGGAGTTGTGTTCCAGACGTCCGGGAGCAATTCGGGCACGGTTTCGATGTCCGCGACGGTGGTGACGCCGGATTGGACGAGCATTCGGGCGCCATCAATCCAGGACTGGGCGTAGTCCGAATAACTCCATTCGGCTTTGGCGGCGAGCATTTGCGCAATCCAATCAGTGAATTTCTTTGGCGGCGGCCAGGAACCGGCCATGTTGGTGTAGTCCAAATGGCAATGGGCATTGACCAGGCCGGGGAGGAGAACGGTATCGCCGAGGTCGACCACATTTTCGGCCATGGGGCTTGCCAGTTTGGCGGCAAGATTTTCCCACGGGCCGACGAGGGCGACGCGGTCGCGAAAGACCAACACGGCGCCGTTGTCAATGGGCGGGGACGAAACGGGAAAGACGGTTCGCGCCCGCAGGAGGACGTGGTCAGCCGGGCGGGAACCGGGCCAGGTATTTGCCGTGGACATTAAATTCCTTTGCGGGTCCAGTACCTATACTCCGGCCTGTTGCTTGACGCGTTTGAGTTTTACGGCGTCCTTGTGTTTGCGCGCTTTGGTTTTACTGTGGCGCTTGCGAATTTGCTGTTCGATTTTTTTAGCAACGAGGTCAATGGCCGCGTAGAGATCACTATCGCGCGCCTCGGCAAAAAGGTCGGGACCGCGCATCGCCAGTTGCATGGAACAATTGAATTGCTTTTCGGGCATGCGCCGGTGGTCGTGTTCGAGGGTGACGCGGGCGTCAACGGCGCGGCCGTCCAGATGATCGAGTTGTTCCAGCTTTTTTACGACACGGTCTTCGAGGGTCTTGGTCAGCGTGACGTTGTGGGTGGATAAAATCAATTTCATCACAGCCAAGATGCAATTGAAAAGCAGAAAAATCCAGTTTTTCCTCGCCAAAAATGTTGTCATTTAGCGGAACTGGATTACAATTAAACGCATGGCACAAGGCTTGCAACTATCGCAACGGCTGACGCAATCGTTGGTTTTGGCACCACAATTGCAGCAGTCGCTGGCATTGCTTCAGGCGCCCACTCTCGAACTCAAGGCGCTCATCGAGCATGAAATGGAGCAAAATCCGGTGCTGGAAGAAGTCGCCTCCACGGACACAGAATTGCGCGAAAAGCCGGGCGACGACGAAAGCGAGTCTTCCGCGCCGGCCGATTCCGCCGAGGACACCAGCTTTGATGCTCCCGGGGAAAAAACCGCGACCGAGCCGGTGGACGATTTTCAGGCGGAATTTGAGAAGCTGGTGCAACTGGACCAGGAATGGCGCGACCATTTTTCCCAGACGAATGTGCCGATTCGCCAATCCACCGAGGACGAGGAAAAGCGCCAGTTCATGTTTGATTCGCTCACGGCGGGGACGTCGCTGGCCGAGTTTCTGATGGAGCAGGTACGCGAGACGGACCTGAACGATGAGCAACGCGTGATTGCTGAAATCATCATCGGGAACATAGACGATTATGGAAAACTCCAGGCGAGCGTGGAGGAAATCGCGGCATCATCCCAAAAGCCGGCAGAAAAAATTTCAGAAGTTCTTAAAGTTGTCCAATCGTTTGATCCGCCCGGCATTGGGGCGCGGGACTTGCGCGAGTGCCTGCTGCTGCAATTGGAACGGGCGAAACAACAGGAGTCGCTGGAATATATTATTGTGCGGGATTATATGGACGCCCTGTGCAAGCGGCGGATACCAGAAATTGCGCGCGGCACAAACCGCTCGATTGCCGAGGTGCAGGAATCGCTTTCAAAAATCGGCCGGCTGGAACCGCGGCCGGGCCGGGCCTTTTTGCCGGACAACGATCAATACGTGCTGCCGGAGGTATTCGTGCAGAAGAACGGCGAGGATTTTGTCATTACGACCAATGACGAATACATTCCGCATTTGCGAATCAGCAACGTGTATAAGGATTTGATGGCGCAGGGCGAAAATTCGAGCGAAGTGAAGAATTACATTCGCGAAAAGATCCGGGCGGGGAAATTTCTCATCAAGAGCCTGCACCAGCGGCAGCAGACGATCCTGAACATCGCCAAGGAAATAGTGAAACGCCAGCGTGAGTTCATGGAAAAGGGCATTTCCTGTTTGAAACCGATGACGATGGCGCAGATTGCGGAAGTGGTGGGGGTGCATGAAACGACGGTGAGCCGGGCGGTGTCCGGCAAATACATGCAGACGCCGCAGGGTATTTTTGAAATGAGATTTTTCTTCACCGCGGGGCTGCAAACCGCGACGGGGGACGGGGTCTCCAATACGAGCGTCAAAGACATGATCGCCGAGATATTCAAAAGCGAGGACACCGGCAAGCCATTGTCCGACCAGGAAGTGGTCAAGATGCTGTGTGAAAAAGGAATCACGATCGCCCGGCGCACGGTGGCCAAATATCGTGATGAACTGGGCATTCTGCCGTCGAATTTAAGGAAGGTGTATTAAGATGTTTTCAGGCCTTTGGCCTGTAACACCCCTCAAGACAACTCGCACCCTTCAGTTAGTTGGAAGTATTGGGCGGGCGGGGTTTGACGACGGGGCGGGGGACGTTTTTCAGTCTTTCCCGGACCATGTCGGCGCGCACCAGGTCGCGTTCTTCGGCCGAGAGCTTGTCGGAAAACTGTTTTTGCAAGTGGGCCGGCTGAGTAATGAGGAACAATTCATCCACGAGGGCGCGTTCCGCGCCGGGGAAGAGGCCCAAATCCACGCCGAGCCTCAAAAGCGACAGGAGGTTCATGGTTTCCTTGGATGAAATGCTGTGGGCGTTGGCCAGAATGCCGTAGGCGCGGCCAATGTGGTTATAGACCGTCTTGGGTTTCTTTTCCAAAAGCGTTTGCCGGGCATTTTCTTCGTGCTCGATAATTTGGGCCAGGACTTTCTCGAGGCGTTCAACGATCATGCTCTCGGTTTCGCCGAGAGTCATTTGGTTGGACACCTGGAAGACGTTTCCGAGGGCTTCGGTGCCTTCGCCATAAAGGCCCCGGACCGCCAGGCCGAGCCGGTTCACGGATTGAATGATGGGATTGATTTGTTCGCCGAGCACCAGGCCCGGCAAATGGAGCATGGCGCTCACGCGGATGCCGGTGCCCAGGTTGGTGGGGCAGGCCGTTAAATAACCGAGTTCGGAGTCGAAGGCGTAGTCCAATTTCTTTTCCAAAGTCGAATCGAATTGATCAATCGCCGCCCATGCCTGCTTCAATTGCAGGCCGGGGCGAAGCGCCTGCATGCGCAAATGATCTTCCTCATTGATCATCACGGAAAAGGTTTCTTCGCGATTGAGGACCAGGCCGCTGCCGGCGCTCTTGGCGGCGTGTTCACGGCTGATAAGATGGCGCTCCACCAGGATTTGCCGGTCCAGGACGCCCAAATTGTCCATGGCTTCGGAAAAAGAGTCCTTCATTTCCGGCAGGCCTTCAACCGCGGGCCGGATCGTATCCAAGATTTTGACACGCTCGGTTTTTTTGGCCCAGCCGGGAAACGCGGCGTCCTTCAAATTGCGGGCCAGCCGGACCCGGCTGGACATGACAATCCGGTCGTGCGGCCCGTGCCGCTGGGCCGTTTCGGCGGGCGGTGAAAGGAATGAGTCCAGGGCGCTCATAGAGGCATCAACGGGTCAGATTCCTTGGCGCGGTCGTGCGTTCGGTGAGCTGCCTGATTTCATCCCGAAGATGCGCCGCCTCCTCAAAATTTTCGGATTCGATGGCCTTTTCCAATTTTTTTTGCAAAACGCGCATACGGTCGGCGTTTTGGGTGGCAGCGCGTAACTTTTCAGGCCCTTTGCCCACGTGCCGGGTGCCTTTGTGCATGGTTTTGAGCAGGCTGCTCAAACCCTCGGAAAAGGTCTTGTAGCATTCGGGACAGCCGAGCCGGCCGGACTTTTTGAAATCCGCCTGGGTAAAGCCGCAACGGGAACATTTCAACTCCACGCCGCCGGCGGCCTGCTCAATTTCCTGGGCCGCGCCGAGGCCGAGCATCAGATCGGCCAGCGAAAAGCCGGCGGTATCGTTGACGCCCTTGGCTTTGGCGCAATCGTCGCATAAATCGAGCTTTTGCATCTTTTCACCGACAATCTGAGCCAGATGCACGGTCGCGGGCTTTTCTTTGCAAATGGAACACAACATTTTAAAATCCAAATGAATTTAGGTCATTTTACTACGGCTTGGAGTAAAAAGCGAATTGAAATCGAGGGAGCGCCCGCGCCGGCGCGGCGGCGCGCCAAAGCGGTTGACGAGGCGTCAGCCGCAGCACACGGGGGCGCATGCGCTCCTGTCAAATTGGCTCTCCGGTTGTTTTGGTAAAGGCGTGATAGTCTTCAACGAGCCGGCGCGTCAGGGGGCCGGGTTTGCCGGCGCCGATGACCCGCGCGTCAATTTTGATGACGGGCATGATTTCAGCGCCGGTGCCGGTCAGAAAACATTCGTCGGCGGTGAACAGATCGTAGCGGGTGAGATTGGTTTCGGACACCTTCACTCCCGATTCGAGCGCCAGCTCAATCACGGTTTGGCGGGTAATGCCATAGAGCGCTCCGGCGGAAAGCGGCGGGGTGAGGAGTTGCCCCTTTTTCACGATGAACAGATTATCACCGGTGCACTCGGCGACGAACCCTTCCGCGTTGAGCATCACCGCTTCCTCGACCCCGGCGTTATTGGCCTCGATTTTAGCGAGGATGTTGTTGAGATAATTCAGCGATTTGATGGCTGGATTGACGGCGCTATGGAGGTTGCGGGCGGTTGGGACGGTGGCGATGGCCATGCCGTGCTCGTATAATTCCTGGGGATAGAGCTGGATTTTGCCGACGATGATAATGACCGAAGGACGGCCGCAGCTTTTGGGGTTTAATCCCAACGTGCCCACGCCGCGGGTGACGACCAGGCGAATATAGCCGTCGCGAATTTTGTTGGCGCGGCAGGTTTCAAGCACCGCCGCGGACACTTGTTCGGCCGTCATCGGGATTTCCAACAGGATGGCCTTGGCGGAATAAAACAGTCTTTCGATGTGTTCCTTTAACTTGAAGACACGGCCATGATAAGCGCGAATGCCCTCAAAAACGCCGTCGCCATAGAGCAAGCCGTGGTCAAACACGGAGATTTTGGCGTCGCGTTCGCCGTAAAGCTTGCCGTCAATAAAGATTTTCATGTCTGATTGGACAATATTTTAAAAGAGGCGATTGGGCAAAGAAATTCCCGTAAAAGTGATGAGGCTGGCGCCTTTCCCTCCGATCGTTGCCACGGCACAGACGTCTTTGATTCGTTCTATTCGATTACGAGGACGATTGAGGGCTATGGAGAGCGCCGTTTGGCGAAGGAAACCTTGCGCCCCGCTCCCTCCGGATCACAAAACCGCGGTCTTCTGAACCGGGAAAGAGCAGGGCGCCTAAAACCTGAACTGTTTTAGACGACCGACGGTTCCGGTTGCGGGACGACACGGATTGCCTGGCCGAGCGCGGCGGGGGTGGCGTCGCGGATGATGGCCGCCGCCCGTCTGGCGGCCTCGGTAATCATTTTTAGCTGGGTGGCCAGGGCCGGATCGCCAGGATACTTTAACAGCAGCCGGTCCGCGTAGCCTTGCACGATGGCAAGGATGTTGTTCAACTCGTGCGCAATCTCCGGCGACACGTGGTTCTCGGGGTCAAATTCAAGCGCCAGGTTCCGCGGCTGATCCGCGCCGGTGTCGTTGGATGTATCTATATTTTTATGCATTGGTTCAAAATACGATGCCAATGCCCATCTCATAGCAAGTCACAAGCCAACCTTTGAAGGTCTTCTTTTGAAGGGGAAAAGGCGGGGGACAAAGAACTATGATCCAATTGCGGTTTTCGGTCAAAAGACGCGATTCATTCCGCCCGCTTTACGGGCGGTGACGGCGCAGCGCGCCGTCCCTGCCGGCTGTGGTTCACGGCCCGAGTTGCATGCGACTGGCTCGAATGGACGATTTCCAAAAACGGGACAACGGTTACCGTGCCGGTTTCGGTGCCGGATTTATATCCCGCGATTGGCACGCCAAAGCAGGACCGCGCCCACGGCCTGGAAAATAAAATTCGGCAGCCAGACGATCAAATGGGGATGAAAATGCGGCCGGAAAGACAATTCCTCGCCCAGGGTAATGAAACTGTAATAGACAATGACCAGAACCAGGGCAATGGCCACGCCGATATTGGTCTCGCGCCGATGGACGCGAATCCCCAGGGGAATGCCTACCAGCGCAAATCCAAAACAGGCGAATGAAAAGGCGACTTGCCGGTTCATCTCAACGCGGACCTGCTCGATCACATTTTCCGGCAGTTTTCTGACATCTTCCACGGTGTGATTTGACATATTCGTGGACACGTTCCGCCGCAACCCGGCCTGTAATTCGTCCAATTCGTCCTGCAATTGCACAAACGTCATATCGCTGATCCTGGGTTGGGAGATCTGGTCCCTGACCAGGTTGAAGTTTGCCGGCACCAGGTGTTCCTGTCCAAAGAAAGTGACCTGGGGCGAGCCGTTGGTAAGGAAAGTGATGCTGCGGGCATCGTACAGATTCAAGACGATGTTTGTCGCGGTGATTTCGACGTCGCCTCTGGGCGCCCACATGGTCGTATTCTGGTCCAGGCAGAGGATGGTGATATTTTGCAGCTTTCCTCCGTCATTCTTTTCAGTAAGAAAAACGTAATTGGTGGAAATATTGATGGGGCGGCCCTCGGGGATCTGCATATTGGCCAGGTTGGCCATGAGCCGGGTCCGCAATTTTAAATATTCCACCCGGCTGCGAGGCCCCAGGTCCATGCTGAACCACGCGCTCAAGGCGCAACAGAGCAGGCTCAGGAGCAGGACCGGGGATACGAGGGAGAGCAGGCTGATACCGCTGGCGCGCGCGGCGGTCAGCTCCTGGTCGGCGCTAAAGCGGCCAAAAACGAGCAAAGTGGCCGTGAGCAGGCCCATCGGCAGGGCAAACACCCAGACAAAAGGGATGAGCAACACGATGGCTTCGGCGACGATGCCCAGGCTGGCATGGCCGGCGATTAATAACGTGAGGATTTCCTTGATGACGTTGCCCAACAGGAGCACAAGGGTGAAAACTGCCACCGTCAACAATAACGCCGCCAACACCTGCATCGTCAGGTATCTGTGCAATGTTTTCAACATCGCCGAGTTTCAGGACTCCGGCACAAAAAAACAACGGCAAATTTGGGGTTGCGTGTTCCGTTTTGCGGGTTGCGTCAAGTAGGGATGTTTGATTTTTGACATTTGGCGCATCCTATGTCCAGGGCGGGTGTTAAGAGGGGCGGGAAAGCGGGAAAGGGTGGTTGGCTGCGGATTAATAGGAATGCTTATATTGACAGAAAGCCAATTGCATATTTGGCGTCCGGCACTATAGTTTGGCAGAAAGGTGGAATGAATATGAAACTGGCGAAATTTAAGAAAAACACGACACAATCGCCGGTTCCGGCTTCAAGGACGCGTCCGGCGGCTTTGCAGGCGATGCAGCGATTGCAACGTGAGATTGAGCGGCTTTTAGAGAATCCCATTGATAGCTGGCTCATTACAAGGACGGTATTTTGACCGTCATTTGTCCCAAGACGGAGGAAGCGAGGCGGAAACAAATTGAAATCAAAGGTGACTGATTTTGGACGGCCTCAACTATGAGCATTCGCCTGTAGCTCATAGTTTTCCCACAAGCCCCGAGCTTTCCGCGCATCGGGGCGACGAATTGGGGCGTGGCTATTAGGCCGCTTCAACGCCGGCTGCCAAGCGGCGTGGAAGCGGCGAAAACGCTGCGCCTCAATTGTTCTCCTCTTTTAAGACTTGCCCGGCATGAGCGGCGCGGGGTATAGTTGACGTTCGGTCAGCCCCCCCGATGGCTGGGTAGCTCAGTCGGTAGAGCAGAGGACTGAAAATCAGAAAACGCTGTTTTTGCTATCTTTGGCTATTTATCCAAACTGTTGATTCTCCCTATAGGCAAAAGCATTTTCTCGCTTTGACCTTTTGCTATGAGAACCCATCTTTTGCTCTAAAAATTGCGCCGGGGATACAAAGCGGGATACAAAGGAGAAAAAGGATCAAAACTCCTCTGCCGCGCCGGCGAATCAAACTCGCATGCCGTGGTTCTGCTTTTGAACATGCTTTTGGGTTTCAGAGATAGCGCGAGCCATCTTGTATTCAATCGAGTCAGCCACGATGTCCATATCCTGGCCGGGATATTTTTCCGAAAGATGTTCCTTCACTTTCGCCGTCACGTCGTTCTTCCACAGATTCAAGACCTGCCGCTGGTTGTGTGTGAACGTCTTCAAAACATCCCTCACATTCTCACCGCCGTTCAAAACGTCTTTGATTTCCCCGGACTTCAGTGGCAGGCGTTCGACAATGGCAAATTCGATTCGGCCAGCAACGCGCCGGTGACAAATGGAGCTGATCTGGGATAAATCAAGGTCGTGATGCCATTGTGTCCCGTCGTCTGTTTGAATGGTTTTACCCTGGCCACGGGGAATTAACGCTAATTTGAGTGCCTCGTTTGCTATCGCTGGCAGATTGCGCTCAATATACTGGATGGCGTCACAACTGGCTTTGAATTGATCCAAATGTTCAGCCAACGCTGCTTTTACTTCAACCTCAGCCTGCTCTTGTTGTCTGGTCGGTTTCTCGTAGTTCATAATGCACATCATTCAGTTTTCAAAAGTTTAAGCAGTTCGTCGCGTGTAATCAGCAATTTGCCACGCAATGCCCGACAGGCTTTGAGCTTTCCACGCTGAATCAGGCGGTAAATGCTGTGATAATTGACGCCAAGCATTTGAGCGGCCTCCTCTATTGAATACGCAAGCCGCTCAACGGTAGGAGGAGTGGTCTGGACCATGTTTTCTTCTTCCATTGCCATACGATTTTACTGGTTGTGGTTGTCGTCAGAGCGCAAATCGGCGCTGCTCCAATCAATTTCAGACAGGAATTGCTTTAACGGGATATTCAGCGCGGCGGCGAGATAACGGGCTTGGATTAAGTCCACCCTCAGCAATCCGCCCTCAAGTTTGGCAACGGTATCGCGACTGGCGTTATGCCAGCCTGCAAGCTGCAATTCGACGGCCAAATCCGGCTGGCTCAACCCTAGCTGGTTTCGCAATCGGCTCACAGGTCGTCCGACAAAACTGAAAGTCCGCTGTTTCACTGGCTCAAATTTTCCATCCTTGCGGTCGCGTTTTGTCCGAAAAACTGGACAAAATGACGTTTCCGCTCACCTTTTACTGTTCCACACGATTTCATGGGCTTTGTCCCCGACCGGGGACAAAATGTTGTCATAGTTATTTTTGCACTCGCTCTCATGTTTGCTGCCCAAATACGGGCAAAAATCAGGCTAAACGTTCCATGCGGCCTTACAGCCATTGCTCGCAATTGCGAGTAAAATCCCGCCCATTTTCTCATACGCTTTTGCTTCCTTTGTTCATTTTACGAACAAAATTTTTGCCCTTTTTACCACATCTGGCCTGCCAGGGTTGTGGCGTTTTCGTCACAACTTTTCATGGTTTTACCTCATTTCATTGGCATCTCATGTCATGAAAACGTGACAAATATGTTTTTCGGATGATTTTAGCGGATAATTCGCTATGGTTTGTGCAGTAGAGGCACAAAATTTCACCGGCTTATGCTAACGCAAGACGACAAACCGGAGAACCGGAGGCTTGATGATTTGCTGCGTGAAAGCCTAAGCAGCCGCGACTGCGGAGCGAGCATTGGCAAGGAGGAACGGCAGCGGCGAGTTTATTGTTTGAGCCGACCCGTAGTATCCTTGCCAAGCGCAGCGGAGCGGTATAATGGCAGCGGCGCGTCACGAAGCCGAAAGGGAAAAACTAGACGTTCTTGGGCAATACCAACCGGATGCCGTGGTCTTCCGCTTCGGTTGCGTCCCTAAATGCGTTGGTTTCCTGCAAATCAGACCTTGCCGTATCGAAATCCTCCCATCGAATGCAGCCTGTGT
>JASHPN010000229.1 GCA_030038175.1 Verrucomicrobiia bacterium | reverse complement strand
AGGTCTCCTTTAAGCGAATCCACAGGATTGCCGTCCTTATCCCGTAGTTCCATTGGCCCGCAAAGTACGTCTGTCGCTCCGATGAAAGGCGGAGCATGTCCATAAATATCTGCGACAAAATTTGTGCCCGGAAAGCTAAAAGCCAGTGGCCCTCCATGCCGTTTGAAGTAAACGTTAACCTTCGTCGTTACCGGACCCGATTGAGGCCTGCCATTGACAAAAATAACAGGCGTGAATCTTCCATTCACGAGTGCAGGCGCGTCATAATCAAGACGGACCTCTGCATTAATCCCGTTCGTCGCTTGTCCCCAAAGACCAATACTGCCCGTCCGAATTATCTTGGCCGATTCGGCTGAGCGCGGCTGATTCGTCTCCAAGCTGCTGCCAATCGCGCTACTCAATGCTGCTACTATAGTAAATGCCAGAACATGTCGTTTCATAGAGCTAAAGGCCATTAGGAAAATTAACAATTGTGTGATCCCAAAACGGGAAAGCCTCGGAATCGGCTGTGCTTGTATCAGCATTGCCGCTGCCAGTCTCAACTGCCCAAGGTGGCGATGCGCCAGCAGGCTCATGCGGTTCATAGTCGTTGTAATAAGAATCGAACTGTTTCGTCGTGGTCATCCGCGTCGCGCTGTTTTGCTGATACGTAATCTGGCTCACGAGCGGCGAGTTTGCAACATACGAATACGCGGCGGAATTGCCGTTGCCATCGGAAACGGTGGAAAGCCGGCGCCCAGCAGGCCGGCGCGCACCGGATTGAGATGCACGTAATCGTACGCCGTCCGCAAACAGCAATCTGTAACCAGCAACGTCCGCCGGAGCAACAACAATGAACCATGCTATGGTTTGACCCCTTTACGGCCGTTGTCAATTCCCGAGACATTTGGGCGATGTCATAATTCTAGGACCCCTTCATCTGACCCCTTCATGTGATGCCAACTCCTTTATTCCATAAGGAGACAAGCGTCCGTGCTTCCGCGCTTTCTTACGTAGCAACGGATTGGGCCTATAATCTAAATTTGGGCCTATTAAGCCTCACAATAAAAAGACAAATAGGAATATCTATTGCTAACAAAACTGAAAATACTGCTATACGTTTATTTGCATCATGCTGGGCGGCCAATTCTAGTTCCTTTTCCACTTCGGCCCAATTGCTTGACGACGGATTTTGAGAATATGCACTATAGGCACTGCTACGCTCCCTAAACCGATAATCATCACGCCCCAATGATGTCACCCTCGGCCAAAAAAACCATCCCACCTCAGCTAATACGAGCAACACCATAACAGCCCAAATAAACGAAGCTTTCATGTGAATGAGAAAATTCAATAGATCAGTGGCCCCATTCCCGTTGGTTTCGTATCATACGTCCACTTGTACCCCCACCAAACCGTTGCATACACTTTTCCGGCGTCCGCGCCTGTCGTGCATACCGCCTGACTTTGAGCAAAAAATAAAATGGGGCTCCGGAATTTTAGAGTCCACAAAAAATACGCATGAACGCCAGGGTTGTCCCACATTACGCCATTTGCATTCGGTACTGAGCAGTCCCAATAGAAGTTGTGTTCTATTGCATAGCTGACGCCCCAATCTTGATTAATGATGCCTCCTCTGCCGTATATCACGTTCTGGATCCAAAGCTGGCGATTGTGACAGGGATGCTTCCGGTCGTGTTCGAGCCTAGTTTTGATGGCATGTCCAGATAGTATTTCGAGAGCCGTTCCCAGAACCGCAACTGCTAAGAAGATTGCACATATCGTCCTCCATCGGCGAGTTTCTCCCTTTGATGCTATTAGTGCGCAAGTAGCAAGCACAACCAGACCTACAAAAGCAGGCAAATCGGCTGGCGGGACATTCAGCGAAAAACATGCATAGGTTAGCAGAACGATGTAAAACACCACAGACCACTTGAAGACAAGGTGCGCTGTCATAAAGCTTACCAGGTTGAGTTTTCGAGTTGCCCGTTTATGTAATAGTTCTTTTTCCCGACCACGCAGCGAGTGGAACAAGGACACCCCCATTGAGCCAAACCGGCTCCGCCGGCGACGACACGATTGGGGAGTAATACGCTCGTTTGCTGTGCGAGATTGTTATTGCCTCGGCCCGTTTCACACCCATTAAACGCTACAAGAGCGGTTGAAGTCGTTGCGCCTTGAAAAAGCGGAGTGAAATCAGTGCCGTCACTACCTTGGAGCCTTCGTCCCTTTATTTCCAAATATTCCCCGCCCCAAATTAGTGAACAAAGTCCCCCTCCCTTAATCCAGATTTCATCCGGGGCACCGTGTCCTTTAATGAAAATGCGATCAATAAGATTTCCACTGGTAATAGCTTTCTGAAGCGCTGTTTGTAACTGTGCCAACGTCGGATTCCAGATTGTTGAGTGCGTGCCATCTTGGTATTCAATCCTAATTTCAGCTTTCCCTTTCGCATCAGCTTTGTCCACAGGATCATTGCCAACAAAACCATAACGATTCGGTCCGCCTGGCTCCGCTAACAACAAAAATAATTGTATCGCGAAATCATCTGTATCGCTCGTCCCGACGAATGGTTGCCGTCCGTCTGTAATCAAAGTGAAGCCCAATTCTCCCATCGGGTCTCGATTTGGCCATGTCCCCGTGCTCGGCTTGTAGTACCGGTAGCCGTAGTAAAGGAGGTCGGATTCATCGTCGTCATATTTGGTTGAAAACCGGAAAGGATTGGCCTTGGCCTGCGTGCCGGTCATACGGATGGGCTCGCCGAAGGGGCCGTATTCGTAATTGGCGGTGAGTGTTCCGTCCGCGGCATTTACCAAAGCCGCCACGTTGCCGTTTCCGTCGAAGGCCACGAAGTTCGTCCCGCTTCCGTAATTGATGACCTCAAGCAGACCACCGACGCCGCCGGCGCCTTGCGTTGAACCGCTCAGGTCGGAACCCCACAGGAACGAGTTGATGGTGGATAGTTGAGGGTTGAGGGTAGCCAGCAAATTCCAGCCGTCGTAAAGGAAATTGTCCGTGTATTCGAGCACATAGGCTGAACCGCTGTTCGTAAAAACGGATTTTTGAATCCGCCGGCCCTGCCAGTCGTAAATAAAAGCCAATTCCAACTTTGAGCCAGTCGGCGCGCTGCTCAGGCTGGTGATGTTCGTGAGCCGGTTTTCGGCGTCCCAACTGTAGGTGAAGCGGCCGTCACTGACGAGATTCCCGTCGGCGTCATAACTGAGGCTCTCCGGTTCCTGGGCCACATAAACGTGGCCGGTGACGCTGCCGCCCACATTGGCCGTGACAATCATGTTGGTCCACAAGGGGGATGCACTGTTGTTGACGGGCACGTCGGCCTGGAAATATTCGCCATGACGATACGGGTTCTGGCCGTTCACTGTGAGTAGATTGGTGGCGTAGCTGGTTCCAAGAACATTCACATAGGGCGGGACGTCGCGGCTGGTGATTTGGTTCAAACTGTTTGCGCTGTAACTTGCCGTGCCCACGCTGGACATGGTTTCCGTCCGGTTGCCGATATTGTCGAACAGATAGGCAAAGCTCTGACCGGAAACCTGACTGTTGTCCGGAAAGTATTTCACACCGTTGGTCACCTGGCCCAGCGAATCGTATTGATAAATCCAATAGCTGCCATCGGCCAGCGTGTCCTGAACGCGTTGATTGGCGCCATTATACGTATAATTGAACGTGGCCGGTTCGGTATAAGCGGCACTCGGCACAGAGGAAATTTGCGTCAACCGGTTCAAAGAATCGAACTGTTTCGTCGTGGTCATCCGCGTCGCGCTGTTTTCGTAACACCTTCACAAAGCCAATTTTGCTTAAAGAAGGTCATTTGTTATTCCGTGAAGTTGACGATGCGGCATTCGTCGCATCATAACCATATTTCTTTAACCATGCTTCCGGATCGTCTCCCAAGTTTTCTCCCGTTTTTTTGCGTAAATCTATGATAAGATCATTTATTATTCGTTCAGCTTCCTGCTTTTGGATCAAATCTATCTCATAACCTTTCCAGCCCCGCCCTCCTGGCCGTGTGCAGAGTAAAAGACATCCCAAGTCGTCATTTGCCGACATTTTAGGCAATTCGTTGCGTATTCCCTCATACATTTCCAAGAGGCCAGACAAATCATGGATTTCGGTCCGCTCTTCAAAGAATTGCCGTTGCACGTGAAATGTATAAAACGCCAACCCTAATAAGATTATCAGAAGCAAGATTGTAAGTTTCCTATACACAATAACGCTCATGAGCTTGTTTAATCAACGCTCAAAACTTAGTTTGAAGTGCCCCATTGATCCACGATTATCCACAAATACTTGTAGTTTTCGGGCTGCCAGTGTGGATACTGACTTACGCAAGTGTCAGCAGGCGCAGGAGACGCAGAAGTCCACTCCCCCCATAAATCTGGAAGAGCTTCCGGAAACCAATATTGATATGACGATTCTAGAATTGGAACATAAACGCTGTAATTTTCATCTTTTTCATACCACCAATCAAAGACCACAGACGGAAATCCAACGCTGTCGCATCGAATAGAGTTTTCATCACCAATAGACCAAGTCATTCTACGTTGAATATAGCCTTTCCAACAGGGAGGAATAGGTGCCATAAAGGCTAATATAAGATTGGCTGACTCTACACAACTTACACCCTTTTCGTCGTGGGCATCAATTGTTACGTTATGTGCAGTCAAAAATTTTGTGGCGTCTAACCAACGCTGCCTCAACGTTAGATAGCCCAGGGCGATTTGTCCCACATTGCAACAGGAAGTTGCCGGATCCCCACATGCAGGCGCTCGGCCATCAGGATCAGAACTGGCGATCGGATAATTATGGACAAAC
Organism: Verrucomicrobiia bacterium; assembly: GCA_030038175.1. Classification (GTDB taxonomy): domain Bacteria; phylum Verrucomicrobiota; class Verrucomicrobiia; order Limisphaerales; family UBA11358; genus UBA11358. The sequence goes on along the minus strand of JASHPN010000229.1, from coordinate 7,291 downwards.
CCATAAAGGTTTTGTCCTCCCCTCTCTCCCTTTGGGTCTCGATTTGGCCACCGCCCCGTGGATGGATCATAATAGCGATAGTCGTAATAGAGAAGATCGCTTTCGTCATCGTCATATTTGGTTGAAAACCGGAAAGGATTAGACTTGGCTTGCGAGCCGGTCATACGGATGGGCTCGCCGAAGGGGCCATATTCGTAGTTCGCGGTGAGCGTTCCGTCCAGGGCATTTACCAAAGCCGCCACGTTGCCATTCCCGTCAAACGCGACGAAGTTCGTCCCGCTTCCGTAATTGATGACCTCAAGCAGACCACCCACGCCGCCGGCGCCCTGCATTGAGCCGCTCAGGTCAGAACCCCACAGGAACGAGTTGATGGTGGATAGTTGAGGGTTGAGGGTAGCCAGCAAATTCCAGCCGTCGTAAAGGAAATTGTCCGTGTATTCAAGCACGTAGGCCGAGCCGCTGTTGGTCAAAACAGATTTCTGGATGCGCCGGCCTTTCCAGTCGTAAATAAAAGCCAATTCCAACTTTGAGCCGGTCGGGGCGCTGCTCAGGCTGGTGATGTTGGTCAGCCGATTTTCGGCGTCCCAACTGTAGGTGAAGCGGCCGTCACTGATGAGGTTGCCGTCCGCGTCGTAGCTGAAACTCTCCGGTTCCTGGGCCACATAAACGTGGCCGGTGACGCTGGTACCCACACTGGCCGTCACGATGATATTTGTCCATAATGCCGATGAACTGTTGTTGACAGGCAGCCCGACGCCAAAATATTCCCCCTGCCCAATAATGGGGTGTCCATTCACGGTGACCACGTTCGTGGCATAGCTTGTTCCGAGGATGTTCACGTAGCCAGGCACGTCGCGCTGTGTGATCTGGTTCAGGTTGTTGGCGTTGTAATTGGCGGTTTCACCGCTTAAATCTGTTTCTGCCCGGTTGCCGATGGTGTCGAACTGGTAGCCAAATGACTGGCCGGACACAGGCGTGCCATTGGAAAAGTATTTCACACCGTTGGTCACCTGGCCCAGCGAATCGTACTGATAAATCCAATAGCTGCCATCGGCCAGCGTATCCTGAACGCGTTGATTGGCGCCATTATACGTATAATTGAACGTGGCCGGTTCGGTATAAGCGGCACTCGGCGCAGAGGAAATTTGCGTCAACCGATTCAAATAATCGAACTGCTTCGTCGTCGTCATCCGCGTCGCGCTGTTTTGTTGATATGTAATCTGGCTCACGAGCGGCGAATTTGCAACATACGAATACGAGGCGGAATTGCCGTTGCCATCGGAAACGGTGGAAAGACGACGCCCAGCAGGCCGGCGCGCACCGGATTGAGATGCACGTAATCGTACGCCGTCCGCAAACAGCAATCTGTAACCAGCAACGTCCGCCGGAGCAACAACAATGAACCATGCTATGGTTTGACCCCTTTACCCGTGAGTCGGGCGACGTTTTCGTCCGAACGACTCTCCCTCTCCATGAACCGGACGCAGGACACCCGACTTTTCAACACGCTGCGGCCGGCGCCCCTTTGCCCCCCACAGCCGCGTTCCGGACGCTCCAGTTCATGGTCCCAATGCCATGCGAAAGAGCGAAAGGGGGCTTTCCATGAACCGGCGTTTTCCCGTTGTCCCTGCCGGGACAAATTTTCTCTTGGCCGGGTTCCTGTGAAATTGGCCGCATATTAAATTCGCGCTATCGCGCGGTTTCGAAGTTAGCGGCTGAATATTTTTGGGTATGTTACCCAGGGCGGCGTATATGCCACCCCTGCAGGGTTTTGAGTCGGCGGCTGCGCCGGAGTTATTCGGACGGCGTTGAATTGCAAAAAACAAAACCGGGGATGCCGCGTGGGGCATCCCCGGTGGGAAACGGTCGTCAACGGATGCTAGGGTCCGTTGGTCATCAGGCGATAGAACACGGCGCCATTGGTTGGAGCGATCGGGACGGTCCACTGATTGAGATTGAGCGAAGCGCCGGCCGAGCCGCCCACGGGCACCCAGTTGGTGCTGATACCGACACTCAGAGTGTTGGTCTCGCTTTCCAGGAAGTAATAGCCCACATACTTGGCCGGCCAGCTCATTACCAGGCTGTTGCGATTTACCACCGAGAAGGTGATCGGCGGCGGGTTGGTGAAGGAGATTCCGCCGCTGCTGCCAGTGAAGAGGCCGGCTTCATAATGGGAGAGAACCTGAGCCGGGGTCAGGACGTAGTTGAAAATGGCCACGTCAGAAACGTTGCCCGGCCATTCCTCGGTGTTGGGCGCGCCCACGGCGGTCGCGCGCGAGCCAATGGTCATGGGTATCCACGAGGAATTGGTGATTCCGCTCTGGACCGGCACAGCGGCGGTGGCGGCCAATTGGCCGTCAATATAGAGCGAAATGACGCCATTCGCTTCATCAACTGTACCTACCAGGTGATACCATTGATTGGTGTTGCTGATCGAAACCGACGAATTGGCATTAACCGCGGTGCCGTTGGCCTCCCGGATTTCAAAGCGGTAGGAATCGGATGCGCCGGCATCGAGGGTGTACTCTTCCGCATAGTAATTGCCTTTGGCACAAATGTTGGGAGTGTTGATTCCATTGTTGTAGTAGGACATGGCCCAGGCCTCGACCGAGAACTCGGCGTTGCTGCCACTGGGGACGGCCATATCCGGACCCGGGATAGCAAAGACATCGCTATCGTTGGCGACAATGGGGTTGTCAAACAACGCGGAGGTATCCGAAGGATCGGCGTTGGTGTTGTAGCCGGGAAGGCCGAGAACGACATTGGTATAGACGCCGTTGTTGCCGCCCACGTAGTCGTGCGCGATCACTCCGTCGTCGCCGCCTCCCACTTCGGCTTCATTCAACGGCCAGAAGGCGATCGGGTTGTTGCTGAGCACCGTCATCGAGTAGAAGTTGGTGGGCGCGGCAACGGCGGTCAGGAAGGCCGGCCCGGCGTTGGTGGTACTATGGCCGTTGTAGTTGTTGGTCACTGTGCAGCCAACCAACACGGTTCCCGACGCCGCAAGCGCGGTGTAGGTGGCATTGGTCGCGCCGGGAACCACAACACCATTCGTGGTCCACTGGTAATAGAACGGATAATTGCCGGACGACAGGGCCGTGAAGGTAAAGGACCGGCCGGCATACAATGACAGGTTGGTTGGGCCCAGGAGGACGTTCAGGCCGGTGATCACCGTGATCGGGACAGTCACATTCGTCGAGCCGTAGGCATTGGTCACGGTCAACACGAGATTGTCGTTGTTCCATGAAGCGGGAACATTGCTGACGACGAGACCGGCATTCAGCAGGAAGCCATTGGTTGCGGCCGCCGATACGTTCGTGCCGGCATTCTGGTCAGTCCAATAGTACCCGATCGGCCCGGTACCATCGGCGACCGCCGGCAGAGTCAAAACGCCGTTACTGACGGTGAGACTGGCGGGTGGATTTGTCACGAGGCTCGGCGCAACCCCGATGCCGAAGTATTGGTTGCCAATTTGGGTGGCACTGAGGGCGTAGTTGAAAACGGCCACGTCATTGATGTTGCCCAGGAATTGGAGGGTATCATTTGTTGAGGATTGGGCGGATGATCTCGCTCCAATGGCCATGGGGAAGCTGGATGACAGTACGCCGGCATTGGTGGCGACGACCTGGGAACTCACTGGGACACCATTGATATAGAGGGTCACAGTTTGATTCGATATTTCGTCCACAACCCCGACCAGGTGATACCAGGTGCCCAAGCCGGTAGTGGTTATGCCGCTGGAAGCAGTGTGCGTACCGCCCGCAGCGTCGTGCATGAAGAAGCGGAAGCCGTCTCCTGTGCCTCCACAATCCAAAGCAAATTGCTCGCCGCCACCTCCGTAACCGAGCGAGACAATGCCGGCGCCGGAGGTGGTCTGCGTATAACCACTGACCCAGGCTTCGATGGTAAAGGCTTTTGGCGTAGTGGTCGGCGAGCCGAAGTTGATGCCCTGAATGCCATAGGCCAGGCTGTCGCCCTCATCGCCGCCCAAATCGTCGGTCTCGCCAAATTGCGCCGAACTGTCGGACGGGTCTTCACTGGGGTTGTAACCGGGCCAGCCCAGGTAACAATTGGAATACACACCATCATTGCCGCCGGCATAGTCATGGCACATCCAGCCGAAATCGCCGTTGCCATCGAAGGTGCTGCCGCCCTGGTCATAATCCACACCATCAATGTTGGTATCGTTCATGCGCCAGTAACCGATCGGATGGAGGGACAAGGTGTTTGAGGGATACCAGGCCATGCCGCCGGCCGAATTGGTCGGATCAGCCGTAATGGACGCGGACCAGACGCCGCTGGTGGCGGCGCCCAGGAAGTTGCTCACGACGCACTGGATATTGGTGAAGGCGGCCTGCACGTTGGTCCAGGTGAAGGCGCCGCTGCTGAGGCTCGCGCCGGCGATGGCGACGCCATTGGAGGACCAGTAGTAAACCGCGGGCGCGCCCAGGAAATTCACAGTAAAGGTCGGATTTGCCCCGGCATAAACCGTGAACTGGTTCGTGTAAGGAATGGGGAATTGACTGGTGATCACGGGCGCGCCCACGACTGTAATATTGGCCACTGAGCTGGTGGCCGAGCCATAGGCGTTGGTCACGATCACATAATAGCTGCCGGCGTCGGCGGGCGAAACTGGATTCATCGTCAGGATATCCACGTTCACGTTGTTGGTAACCTGGCCGGTGAAACCGGCAGCACTGCCGCTAATGGCCACGCCGTTCGTGTACCATTGATAATAAAGCGGTTCAGCGCCCATGGCCACAACCCCATTGGTAAAGGCCAGAGTTTGAATGGCCGTTCCAGACGTTGGCTGGCCGGTGATGCGCGGCGGCATTCCGGCGGACGTGTAGAGGGTCAGAACCTGGTTCGACGTCAACGCCGTATCAAAGAACGCGGCTTCGCAGAGGTCGCCGGCAAAGGAGCGGCCACCGGTGTTGGTAACATCGTTGGTTTTTCCGGTTTCGTCGCCAATCAACACGACGGGACCGGGGGAGCCTGTCGGAGTGTTGGTGCCGGAATTTAATGAAGTTGTAGCAATAGCACCATCAATGTAAACGACATTGTAATTGCTGCCGGAATACACCCCGTTGGTATAGGAAGCCTGCGTGGTCAGGACGTATTGGTGCCAGTAGCCGTCGTTTATACTATTGGTCGGCGAGACGTCGGCATTTCCATGAACATCGAATTTGCCATTATTAATGCAACCGCGCCAGGTCGAGTCATTGGCAGTGAACATTTCAGGGAAACTGCGGCCGTCGGTGGGGCGACCCCGCACCCACGCCGTATGAGTGAAGGCATTGGTGGTCACCGGGTCCCATTGTGGCGTAAGTCCCGCGTCGGCAAACGACATTACGCCGTTGCACGCGAAAGCATTGGTGCCGCTGAAGGCGGTTGATAGTTCTCCCCCTCCGTTATTCGGACCCATCGCGCTGCCGGGAACCGCGCTGGGCACATAGACGCCGTTGCCCGGCACCGATCCATAATTGGTCAGCACAGGCCATCCGGCGGTGGTGGCCGGCTGAGTATAGGCCGGCGCATCCATGTGATAATAAAGAACCGGGCCATTACCGAGGACAGTCGCGAAATAATTGGAACCGACAGTCGTCCCGGCCAGGTAATCGTTCTGGATCTGCTGTTGCGTGAGCAAATTGGTATAAACGGCCACTTCGTCCAGTTCACCTTCCCACGGATGGGTGCCGCCGCCGGAGTTGCCCCATCGTCCGCCGCCAATGCTGATTGGCGCGACGGTTTCGGGGTTAAGCACATTTGGGTTGTCCGTGGAGGTTGGGTTGCCGGCCAGGAAACCAGCCTGCACGCCGTTGACATAATAAACGACATTTGAACCGCTCCACAGGCAGACGATGTGATACCATTGACCGGGCGGATAATTGGCCACCGTTTTCTGTTCATAATCATTGCCGGCGACGCCGTTTTGGACCACCAGGCTGAACGTGTCCGGCGTGCCACCGTATTGCAGGACAAATCCCGAGTAATTGCCTCCGGTGCCCGGCACGCTGTTTGAGAATACGCCTTCGCCAATGATTGACATATATGTTTCACCCAGGGTATTGCCAGGAATGAATGGTTTCACCCATGCTTCCAGCGTGAACGCAGGGTTATTGGTAGGTCCGAGCGTCAACTCTTGCGTCCAATGGGGAACGACAATGCCATCCTCCGTGTCAAAGCAGACCAGTCCGGGGTCGGGATTGCCGGCGATGGCGCCGGTGGCACCGTGAATATTGGTCACTCCCGCCCAGTCCTCATAATAGGCGTTGCCAATGGCGCCCCAGGTCCCGTAGTTGGTCTCAATATCTCCAGCAAACGGCTGGGCTTCGGTTTCATGCATGGGCCAGTAACCGACGGCGCCCATGGCGAGGATATTGCTGGCATAACTGCTGTTTTGGATGCTGGCGGGCAACGGCATCAGGGTGACCGTCTGGACCGCGCTGGTGGCTGTGCCGTAAACATTGGCGACAATGCATTGATAGGTTTCCCCGCTCACCGCCTGTGCGCCGCTGGCGTTGTAAGTTGCGGCTGTTCCGGCCGTTGTGTCGGCGACACCGTTGGTGTACCACTGATAGCTGAACGGTGTTGCCCCGCTCACGCTCAGGGACAATGGCTGAGTCTGGCTCGTGTACAAACTGAATCCCGCCACCGGGCTTTGCGCGGTGATGAGCGGTGCGAAAGAAATCTGAAGGGTAGCAAGGATGCTGGTGGCCGAGCCGTAGTTGTTGGTGATGATGACATAATAATAGCCGCTGTCCGCGGTCATCAAATTGCTGACGGTTACCTGCGGGGTCATCGAGTTGGTATATTTAACACCATCGCTCGTGATCGGCGTGCCATTGTAATTGGAGCTGCTATTGTAATACCATTGATAGGACAGCGGCGGGCCGCCGATGGCATTGACCCCGAAGAAGATATAACTTCCGTATCCGACGCCGTTGGTGCCCCCGGAGCCGGCAAACCTGCCGGTTGTGGGCTGGGCGGTTATGATCGGCGCGGACAATGACGCGCCGCCGGTGGCATTGGTATAAAGGTTGACAATTTGGGCAGCGGTCAAGGCGTTGGTAAAATAGGCGCAGTGCGCCAGGGTGCCTGAGAAAAACCGGTTGCGATAGCCGAAAGAGCCGCCACTGGGATCATAATCCGGCGCGCCTCCCAGGAGAAGATTGGTGATGCTCGGATTGCCGATGGCTGTGGTCAGAACTTCCTGGGCCACGAGGTTTCCATCCACATAGACGAAATTGGAGCCGGAGGCGGGGCCGTAATACTGATAAACACCCACCGC
>JASHPN010000228.1 GCA_030038175.1 Verrucomicrobiia bacterium | reverse complement strand
GCGAAGGGGGAAGCGCGCCGCCCCAGGTACAACGCCCCAACACACAAGCCGCCATTTGCGGAGCCGCGCGATAGCGCGAATCCGATTTGCGGCCAATTTCGCAATTCACCTCCGGTTCATGGAGAGGAAACATCGTGTGACGATGCCCGCGAAACAATCATGGCCCGCATCCGCGAAGCCTTAAAAATTGCCGCGCCCCACCCCGTCGCCGATGCGCTCCCGGCCGGTTCGCCGCAACAACGGCTGCCGCATCAGAGCCGCGACCGTGAGGGAGCGGGCAAAACGTCAACACCGCTCGATCTGCAACAATGGCTGCCGCGCGTCGGCCAAACGCCAGACGAGCAAATCGAATTGTTCCGTCAAAACGCCCGGCATTTGGCGGCAGAATTTCACATTTGCGCCAGCCTGGACGCGGCGATTCTGGCCATCCAAAGCCTCGCGGCAAATGAGGGTTGGAAGAAAATAGCCTTTCATCACGGCGAATTGGCCGGCGCCGCGGCGCGTAGCCTGGCATTGCCGGCAATCGAAACTCGCGATGGCTATGCGCTGGATGAATTGGAAAGTTGCGATGCCGGCCTGACCGAATGCGAATGCCTCGTAGCGCAAACCGGCAGTGTCCTGATTTCGTCAATCGGCTCGGGCGGACGAGCGTTATCCGTCCTTCCGCCGCATCATATCGTCCTGGCGCGGCGCAGCCAAATGGTTCCCGATCTCACCGCCGCCATCGAGAGTGTGCGGGCCAAATACAATGGCCAGTTCCCTGGTTTCTTGTCCTTCATTACCGGTCCCAGCCGCACCGGTGACATTGAACGCATCCTTGTCCTGGGCGCCCATGGACCGAAAAAGCTGACGATCTTGGTTATTTAATCTCCGACGGATCGGCGGGCGGAATGAGCCCATGAATCGAAACTCCCGTCCGCCGTTTGATCCTATCGGTGGGACGCAAGGCTCTGACTGGGTTCACAAGGAAGCTCGACCTCTGAATTTGGACGCGCATGCGGAACACCCGGCGCAGCCGCCAACTGAGTGCCCTGAAGGGGCACACGATAGTAGCCTGGGGCAAGTGCGACTCCGGGAGCGCGCCGCCCCAGGTCACGACACCCCGATATCCAGCCGCTAATTTCCCGCTTTGCGGGACGCGCGATAGCGCGCATCTTATCTGCGGACCTTTCCACTCATATTCGCCGTCCGGTTCATTGGGAGGGAGAGTCATTTGCTCCCACCCCGCGGAACGCGCTCTTTGCGACCGGCATTCGTTCGTCAACCGCCGGCAAGGGCGGGAGCGGCGTGTGCGGTTCCGTCTGATACCAATAGACCGTCGAGGAAATTTGCACAGCCTTGATCGGTTTCGAATAATTCCGGCGCCACCCATTTTCTTTGGCTCCAAAACCAATCCTTATTTTTAGAGATTTTTCAAAGTGAACGGAGTCGGAAAGGAAAAACCGGTAGGCCGCCGCGCCATTCATAAACGGAAAATAGCCGGTGAGCGGAAAAAAACTGGAATTGGTTGGAAAGCCCCAGCTAAACCCAAACGAATCTTCCAATCCCTGAAACTCGACCGACGCGTTCGTTTCGCCATCAATGTAAAACTTTTCATTCTCGTCCACCGGATAATCGTCGCGGTAAAGGCTGTGGACGGTCACGTTCCACCCGATGAACCTGCCCCGGCCGGTTGCATCCAGCGCGTCGTATTCCCTGGTTCCGAGCAAAAGTGTTTCCTGGCGCCAGCTTGCATGGAAATAGCCGGTTTTTTTGGGGAACTTCCGCAAAGTGCGATAACAAACGTAGGAATAGCAGGGCATCATTTGTTGCAACCTGGGGCCGGGCGGCATCGTGCCCTCATAATCCAATTCCACTCGCGCTGACTTGCGAAAGGGCATCGGGAACCAGGCGTTGAATCCGCGGCTGACGGTGATCATCGCATTGTTGATGGCCTGCTCGGCGCCGGCGGGGTCGCAAAAAAAATCCACCAGGGGACATTCCACCGAAGGATTGGTTTCACCGTCCCAGTAAATGCGGAGGACAGCATCGCGGCCCAGCGGTTTGCCATTGCCAATCTGTTGGCTCAGCGGCTTGTTCGAGTCCTGCCCCAATTGCGCTCGCGCAAAGGCAAAATGAATCATCGTGATCTCGGCGGGTCCCTGAATGCTTGCGACCACGATGCGGTTGGTGGACCTGAATTGAACGTCCAATGGATTTTCGATCCAAAGCGCGTTGATGGCTGTGGTGGGACCGGAAGTCAGGTCGGCGGGGTCTGAAGGCCCTGATTGCGCCCACAAAGAACGCGTGAAAAGGCCGATCGTAATGAATGCTGACAAATACAAAGTGAAGCGCTTCATGGAATACAGACTAAACAAATTAAATGGAAAAGAAAAACAATCCGGCCGGGGATGCCTTCCGTGCTGGAAACACGCCGGGCAGGAGCGTACCCTGGCAAGGCCGGAGAAAAAAATTAAAAATATCCATGAGGGAATATCTATCCATTTTCAAGCGGCTATATGTCCTCGGACTGGTGCTGGTCACCGCCGGCCAAGTCAGGGCAAATGGTTACGATCCGCTGCTGGTGGATCCCTCGTTTCAGGCAGCGACCGTGGACCTTTCCTTTCATGATCCGAAGCGCGATCGCGATATTCCGCTGAAAATTTACCTCCCGGCCAATGGCGCGCCGGAGCCGGTGGTTCTGTTCAGCCATGGGCTGGGCGGGTCGCGAGAGGGCAGCGCTTTTTTGGGCGAGCATTGGGCGGCACGCGGCTATGTGGCCGTTTTTGTCCAGCATCCGGGCAGCGACGATGCTATCTGGAAAAATGTGCCGCCGGAAGACCGCATGAAGGCTCTTAACGGGGCGATGTCATTGGATAATTTTCTGCTCCGGGTTCAGGATATTCCTGCGGTGCTCGACCAATTGAATGTCTGGAACAAAAGCAAATCGAGTCTTCTGGCCGGACGGATGAATTTGAAGGAAGTCGGAATGTCCGGTCATTCATTCGGTGCGATCACGACCGAGGCGGTGAGCGGAGAGAATCTTCCCTTCACCGGCAAGGAGTTTACTGACCCCCGTATCAAGGCGGCCATCGCGTTCAGTCCAAGCCCGCCGCGTGATGGGAGCGCGGCGGAGGCGTTTGGGGCGGTGAGCATCCCCTGGATGCTGATGACCGGCACGCAGGACGTTGCCCCGATCGGCAATATGGATGCCAAAGCGCGCCTGGAAGTTTATGCCGCCCTTCACGGGGCCGCGAAATACCAGGTGGTGTTGTTTAACGCCGAACATTCCGTTTTCACCGATCGTCCGTTGCCGGGTGATCACGAGCCGCGAAACCCGAATCATCACCGGGTCATTCTCGCCCTCTCCACGGCATTTTGGGATGCCTATCTGCGGGGAGATAGAAAAGCAAAGGTCTGGCTCAACGGACCCGGTCCGCGGTCGGTGATGGAGGAAAAGGATGACTGGGAATTCTCGGTTAAGTGAAGGAACGACGGTTCATTGATTTCTGTTTCACCCGATAGAGTCAATTGACTGCTTGATTTCCTGGACCGGCAGGATGATCCTGATTTGTGCGAATCTCAGCCGCACCATCATTAGCCAAATGTGAAGAACCAATTTAACTATTGGCCCGTTCGTATTGCTATTCTCGTGATCGGATTCGTTGCGGGGTTGGCTGGCGCCTGGTATGGCGGACTTTTTCCCGTCCCGAGATCTTTGCCCCCGGCAAACGCCATCATGGTCATCATGCCGTATCGTTATGCCGGGACCTGGGTTTTCGACGATTCAGGGGCGGGGTTGGTACGCGAACCCTTCGTTTCCGGAATGCCTGAACTGATTGATGGGTTGGTCGCTGGAATACCCGGCGCAACCAATGGTTTTCGGTTAACGTTTTCAGCACGTCCTTTCCCGGGATATCAGGAGAGGCTGGTCTGGCTGCGAGGCGACAGCGTTGGGAATTATTACAAATTGGATGGCACAGACAAGCAAGGGTGGTTGTGCCCGGCTATGTTTCACTATTTTAAGACCGCGCCGAAGGACATCTACGTAAAGGCTGATCCGAAATAATATTTTACGATCGCTACGCCGTTAATCGCGCCCGGGGGCTTCAAGCCGAACACGGCGCGAGGATCGCCTCGGTCATGCCGTGGATGATTTTTTTATCAGCCGGGACAATGGTCGCCAAAATGCCGCCCAGTTGCGGACGCGCCGCATCGCCATCGCCGGTCACAAAGTAATAAGGACATAACCGCGCGCGTCCTTTCATGGGCGCCACCACTTTTTTATCGAAATCAAACCAGTTCGCTTCGACGAGCCTGGTTTTTTCATATCGCTGCAGGACAAAGGGAGATTTCGCAAAGCCGGAGATGGCATCATCCACCGCCTTCACCCAATCCGCCTGCGACAAATCACTTCCTAAAAACACCCCGCGCGCGCCCCAGGCCTTTTCGGAAAAGCCGGAAATTTTCAGAATCAAATCCCGTTCGCGCTGCGAGAGCATTTTTAATTGCGACCAATCCGTCAGGTTCAACCTCGGGATGGCCGCGTGCGGCGGAATGGGCGCCGGGTCCACCAGCCAGGTATAAGGAATGACCTTCTTCGCGCGGGCAAAAAAGCTTTCTCCCAATTCCTGCCGCCAAAAATCGCGCAGGTTCCAATTCCACAAAAGGGCAAACAGCATCTTTTCTTCAAAGATCGGCTTGGGCGGCGGCGTGAGTTTTATTTTCTTCTCCAGGGCCAGCTCAAATATCCTGCCGGCGTTCGCGACATTGGGCAGGTCGAACAATTCAAAAAAGCGATAAACGGCGTCGCCGCCCTGGAAATCCGTGAATTTCGAATCCTGAACTCGAAATTTTTTGTCCTTTGCTTGCCGTGCGAGCCATTCCATTTCCGGCCGATACGTCGCGGCTTCTTCAGAGACGACAATATGCACCGTCTTGGCCTCGCCGAAGATTGCCTGGAACCCCAGTATCATCCCATCGGCGCCGCCGATGATTGGCGCATTCGGATCTAATTGGGAATAAATCCGGTTTAACCACGCGGTCAGCCCAATGCCGCCGGGCACTGAATCCAGTTCGGTAATACGAAAACCGTCCTCGGTCAGCAAAATATCCGGGCGAATCACCCGCGGGACATCATTTTTAAAAACAGCCGAACGCTGAATTTCGACCAGTTCCGGCGGTTTGCCCAAATCGAGCCACTGCGCCACCCAGGGCGGCTGTTTGCCCTCAACACTTTTTCGGTAGAGCAAATTGGCGGCACGATAGAATTGCAGCAGCACGCGGCCCAGGGACTCGAGGTCTTTGGCCAAATGATCGCCCAGGGGAAAGGGAGTCGGAGATGTGCGCCATTCCATGTCGGCGAACAGTCCGCCGGAAGGAAGCGAATTGCGAACCGCCGTCGCTGCTTCATGAGGCGTCATTTGGAATTAAACGCCTTCGTAAACCAGGGCCGAAGCCAATGAAAATTTGAGCGAGGCGAGAACGATTTTGCCACCGCCGCTGAAACGTTCTGCTTTCCAGCGGTTGCTTCGGCGGAAAACTGTAATTTCCCGCGGTTCCTGGCCGATCAGGACGTATTCTTCCAACGACGAAATGCTGGTATAGGCGAAGAATTTTTCCCTCCTATCAATGCGTTCGGTGCTTTCGGATAAGACTTCGATGATCAGCTTCGGAAAACGAATCCAGCGGGGATGATTATCTCGTTTGTCGCAGGTTACGACAATATCGGGATAGTAGAAATATTCGTCGTTTCTGACGTCAAAATTGACGCGGATATCCTTGGCATGGACTTCGCAAGGTTTGCCTCGCAGATGTCGGCGAAGAGCAAATGCAAGATTAAGAACAATGATTCCGTGCGCCCGCGTCTCGCCGGCCATAGCATAGATCAGCCCGCCCAGATACTCGTGGCGGATCTCGCTGCCCTCCTCCGCCGCAAGGTAGTCTTCGACGCTGATAAATTCAGTTTTTGCCGCCGTTTGCACAGTTCAACTGTAAGTTCAAATTGGGTCGCTGCCAATGGCAATCTCAACCTAGCCCCTGACCTGCCCGTCGCCTATGCCAATCCATTTATAACTGGTCAATTCGGCCAAGCCCATCGGACCGCGCGCGCCGATTTTATCCGTGCTGATGCCGATTTCAGCGCCCATGCCAAATTCGCCGCCATCGGTAAAGCGCGTGCTGGCATTCCAGTAAACCGCCGCTGAATCCACATCGCCCAGGAATTGCCGCGCATGGGATTCGTTGCGCGTGACAATGCTGTCGGAGTGCGCCGAGCCGTAGTAATTGATGTGGTCAACCGCCTGCTTCACGCCGTCCACGACGCGCACGTTTAAAATATAATCGTTGTATTCGGTAAACCAATCCTGCTCGGCCGCCGGCTTCAAACGCAGGGGGTCAGGCAAAGCCGAAAGTTGGTCCAGCGCCGCTTTGTCGCACCGCAATTCCACTTTTTTCTCGGCCAGCCTTCGCGCGATTTGCGGAAGAAATTCACCGGCAATTTTCCGGTCAACCAGCAATGTTTCCATGGAATTGCAGACCGCCGGACGCTGGACTTTCGCATTCAGCGCGATGTCCGTGGCCATTTTTAAATCCGCTTCGGCGTCCACAAACACGTGGCAGACACCCTTATAATGCTTGATGACGGGGACCTTCGAACATTCCGCAACCGCGCGAATGAGCCCTTCCCCGCCCCGGGGCATGCAGAGATCCACATACTGCGTCAGCCCCAGCAAAATCGGAATCGCCTCGCGATCCGCCACCGGGACGACCTGAATGGCGTGAATCGGAAAGGTTGACAGGGCTTTTTTGCCGGCTTCGATCATGGTTTGCGCGATGATCTGATTCGAATGCATCGCTTCTCTGCCGCCGCGAAGGATCGTGGCGTTTCCGGACTTGAAACAAAGGCTCGCCGCGTCGGCGGTCACGTTGGGCCGCGATTCGTAAATGATAACGACCACGCCAATGGGCGTGGAAACTTTTTGCAATTTCAAGCCGTTGGGCCTGACGCGCTCATCCAGGAGTTTTCCCACGGGGTCCGGCAGGGCCGCAACTTCGCGCAAGCCCCTGGCCATCGCGGAAATTCTTTTATCGTCCAGCTTGAGCCGGTCCAGCATGGCCGGAGGCAGCCCGTTATTCGCCGCGGTTTCCATGTCCAGTGCGTTGGCCTCCTTGATCGGGCCGGCGTGCGCTTCGAGCGCATCGGCCATGGCGGACAAACAGGCGTCTTTCTCGCCGGTGGAAAGCCTGGCGAGTTCGCGCGACGCCGCTTTGGCCTGCCGGGCCAATTGCGTCATCTGTTCGGTCAAAGTCACGGAATCAGAATAGCCCAAAATCAGCCCGAATAAAGCGGAAGTTTGCCGCTTGTCACGCCCAGCCTGTCGGGCTACCTTCCCTTCGCTATGGACAATTCATTTTCTTCTCCCGGCGCGCCGCCGCCGGCCGCCCCGCCGGTCATCATGCCCCAGGCGCCCAGGCCGCCCCGAGGCCGCGGTTGGATGATTTGCGCTATTATCGTAATTGTGCTTCTGTGTTTCAGCCTCTTTCTGAATTTCGCCCAATCGGTTTATCACAACATGCATCTGGGGTCGAATTTTGCGCAGCCCGCTCGTGACGCCGGTCCGCAGCTCGAAGAAGTGATGCTAAAAGACAACAATGCCAGCGATAAAATCGCCGTGGTGACCGTGGACGGGATCATCACCAGCCACACTACCGATGATTCCGGCAACAGCATGGTGGATATCACCAAAGCCGCGCTCGAGAAGGCCAAAAAAGATCCGGATGTCAAAGCCATTATCTTAAAGGTGGATTCTCCGGGAGGCGAAGTCCTGGCCTCGGACGACATTTACCGCGCCATCCGAAAAGTCGAGAACGACCCCAGGCACGGGAAACCCGTGATTTGTTCGATGGGCAGCCTGGCCGCGTCCGGCGGATACTATATCTCCTCGCCCTGCCGTTGGATTGTCGCCAATCCACTGACCCTGACCGGCAGCATCGGGGTCATTATGGAAACGATCAACTATCGCGGGCTGATGGATAAGATCGGCGTCGCCCCGTATGTCTTTAAGAGCGGCAAATACAAAGACATGCTCAGCGGCATGCGTTCGACCAACGAAATCCCGCCGGGCGAACACGCCATGGTGCAGGGCCTGATTGACCAGACGTATGACCAGTTTAAACACGTCGTCGCCCAGGGACGTGATGCCGCTCATGAAGCAAACAAGGACCAGGGCGAACCGCTCGCGTCTGACTGGACCAATTATGCGGATGGCCGCGTCCTGTCCGGGGACCAGGCGCTGCATTTGGGATTAGTGGACCAATTGGGCGATTTCCAGGATGCCGTGGACAAGGCCAAAGAAATCTCCGGCATCGGCAAAACGAACAAGGCGAATTTGGTGGAATACCAGGAAATTTATAATTTTTCACAATTTTTGCAGATGTTTGGTCAAAGCGGATCTGCCGACAAGGGAGTCAAATTGGATCTTGGCTTCGATGCGCCCAAACTGGAGATGGGCGAGCTTTATTTCCTGTATTTGCCGGTGGCCGATTAACACAAAATCGTGTGAAAGGCGTTACCGTCATCGCACATCCTTTGGTCCAGCACAACCTTGCGCGCCTGCGTGACCGCGAAACGCAGCCCGAGGCGTTCCGCCGCCTGCTCGGAGAGATTGCGTCCCTGATGATTTATGAAGCCACGCGAAATTTTTCCGTCAAAAAAATATCCCTGCAAACGCCGCTGGCGCCCGCGGAAGGCTTTCGGCTGGAACGGGAAATTGTGCTGGTTCCCGTTTTGCGCGCGGGCCTGGGAATGTTGGACTCCATTTTACAGTTGATTCCGCACGCCCGGGTGGGCTTTATTGGTTTGAAACGAGAGGAAACGACTTTGGAAGCGCTATTTTATCATAAGAGCTTTCCCAAAAATCTGGGCGGCTTCGAGGTCATCCTGATTGATCCCATGCTCGCGACCGGCGGCAGTGCCGTCGCGGCTTTGGACTTGCTGACCGAGCAGGGCGCGAAGCATATTCGGCTGGTCAACCTGGTCGCCGCGCCGGAAGGCATTCGCGCTGTGAAAAAAAAATACGCGCACGTCCCTATTTTCACCGCCGCCATTGATAAAAAACTGAACGAGCGCGGATTCATCGTGCCCGGCCTCGGGGACGCGGGCGATCGGCTGTTTGGAACCTAGCAGGGTAGTTCAATAATTGACCATGTCTGAGACGCTCCTCATCGTCGCCGACAGCGAGCATGACGCAAACATGCTCTACGCCACCGGTCTATTTGTGCCGGACCCCTTTATTTACCTCCACTACGACCGCCGCCCGCTGCTGGTCATGAGCGACCTGGAAATTGACCGCGCCCGCGCCGGCGCGCCCCACTGCCGGGTGGCTTTCCTGAGCGACCTCCAGCGGAAATTGCGCCGGGACGGCGTCAAACAGCCGCGGTTCGCGCACGTCATCCGCCACCTTTTGCGCGAAAAGAAAATTCGGCGCGCCATGGTGCCGGAGAACTTTCCGTTTGGCCTGGCCCGCGAACTGAAGAAACTGGGAGTCAAAATCAAGCCGCAGCCGAAGTTTTTTCCCCGGCGCGAGTTCAAGACCGCTGACGAAGTCAAAAAAATATCCGCCGCCTTGATAATGGCCGAGGTCGGCATGGCGGAGGGAATGCAGGCCCTGCGCCTCTCCAAAATCGGCAAGCGGCGCCAGCTCATCTACCACGGCACGCCGCTGACTTCCGAACGGTTGCGGGCGATCATTGACTGCGCGGTTTTGCAGGCGAAAGGCCTGGCCGCGAACACCATCGTCGCCGGCGGCAAACAAGCCTGTGATCCCCATGAACGCGGCTCTGGCCCGTTGCGGGCCAATGAAGCCATCATTATTGATATTTTTCCCCGCTCGCAAAAGACCGGCTATTTTGGCGACATCACGCGCACCGTCGTTCGCGGCCGCGCTGACGAGGCCACGCGCAAACTCTATGACACCGTTTTGCAGGCGCAGAAAATCGCCTTTGACCGGATGCGCGCCAAAACGAAAACCTCGGACGTCCACAAAGCCGTCCAGGACTTTTTTAACCGGCAAGGTTACAAGACCGGCCGGCGTGACGGGCACATGGAAGGGTTTTTCCACGGCACCGGCCACGGATTGGGCCTGGAAATCCATGAAGCACCCCGCGTCGGCGCCACCTCCCCCGGCGAATTGAAACGCGGCCAGGTCGTCACGGTGGAACCCGGCCTCTATTATCCTGAAATCGGCGGCGTCCGCCTCGAAGACGTCGCCTTGATCACCGGCAACGGCGCAAAAAACCTCACCCGCTTCGAAAAGGTTTTGGAAATTTAACGAAGATTGTCGCGGAGCGACCATGGACAGTAGCCAGACACGAAGTACCTGGTACCCACAAAAAAAAGAAAAAAATCGTCCCGGCAGGGACGACAGGAAAAAAGCCAGCAGCCAGTCCCGCCGACAATCACCCATCCGTCCTCTCTTGTCCCATGTGTCCCATCTCTGAAATCTCAAATCTCCAATTAACTCCCCGCGCACCTCATCCCGACCTGCCGTTTACCTGACCTCCGCTCTCCGCTCTCCAATCTCCAATTGACTCCCAGCGCAACCCCAATCAGAATCCTGTCCGCCATAGCCTCACGCGACGGCGGATTCCCTCACTTGGCGGGGAGCCATAAATCCTCCGAAACGCCAATTGAACACCGTAGGCGTGCCATGTTTGTAGTACCGAGCACTTCAAAAAATCCCCCAGCTCCGTAGGAGCGTCATAGTCTGACTTGCAACATGCTGTGCCGGAACAAATCGTAACGAACCTATGAAACCCTGCTGGCCGCCCCGAGTCCCGATGATTTTTATCGGGATAGCTGTGCCGCGCCGAAGTCAGACGAAGCGGGTAAGCAAGCATCCATTAAACATCGAACATCCAACGCTGAACTCCGAACATCGAATCGAAATCCCAATCAACAAGCCCCAGAGAAACGCCAAAACTCAAACCTCAACCTTTTGCCGGCCCCTTGCCCCGCGCCGGTATTTTCAATCAACCATCAACCCTCAACTCTCATCCATCAAAACGCTGATGCCTGCCTACCGTCGCTAAGATCGGCGCAATAAAAAACGAACCGTGCTACGGGTTGACCCCTTTTTTGAAATGCCGATGTTAAAATTGAGCTTCATGCATGGCCCAGATTGCCAGAATTCTGCTCTCGAGATCACACAGCGGAACTGGTAAACGAAGTGCAAAAAGCCTCCATTTTGTTAGGAAAATGCCGCAAAATCAGGTAAACGAGTTTAGTAAACGAGCCCGGAATTCCAGTAAACGACCCGCCGTCGTCCCATAGCGCGGGACTATGGCGCGGCAAGTACGGTTTTTCCGCCAATTCGCGGGAATTCTGACCCTTTTTCCTTTTGCCTTTTTAATTTTGCATTCCTTTCATGGTAACCATCCCTCCAGGCCCGATCCCCTCAATCGGCCAAATTCGCCCAAATCACCCCCAACGACCGGTAAACGAAATCAGGTCACCAGAAAAATCCACCCCCTCCAAAAATTCTCAAATTCCCCAATAAAATCGTGGTGTTTGACGCATCCTGCTTCGTTTCCTCGTTCACTTGCCTAGACACAAAAAAAGTGTGCGCGTTCCCAAGCCGGGTGTTTTTCTGCCTTCAATCTTCAATCCTCAACCTTCGATCTTCGCCCCTTTCTGTATCTCTCCCCCACATACTTGACGCAACACGCAATACGCAACACGCTTCGCCTGCCGCGCCGCATGTGATTCGTGGTCTAAAATCTGTGTCCATCAGTGCCTGCCTTGCCGTAGCTCTGCTTGCCGCGCCAAAGCGCAGCGACGGCGGGAGCGAAGGCGGGGCTGCCTTGCCGTAGCTTCGGAGCGAAGGCAGGTCCATCAATGGTTAAGCCTTTTCGTGTCAATTCGTGAAATTCGTGTCTCCGTTCAAAGCTCCCGAATCATCACATTCCGGAACCAGATTTTGACGTCCGATTTCCCTTTATGCTCCGTGCCCTGCAAAGAAATATGGCCGCTGTGATACGCGGTAAAACCGGGCCAGTGCGCAAATTTGCTGTGCGCGACCAACTCCTTCCATTCCGGTGTCCACAGTTGCGTATCCACCACCTTGTGGCCCTCCATGAAAAACTGCACATGGCCATGGTCCACGATGATTTCGTAGTGGTTCCACTCGCCGTCCGGCTGCACCCATTCGTACTGGACCGGGATGAGGCCGAACATGTCGCCGGCGCGCTCCATCAAAGTGCGGCTGTCCGGCACCGTCGAATCCAGGTCGGCAATCTGCATTTCCGGCCCGGTTTGATACGTCTGGCGGTACTGCGGGGACTCGTGCACGTCGAACATCACGCCGCTATCGGTGCCGGGCCGGGCCAGCCAATCCACTTTAAAGTCAAAGTTCGTGTATTCGCGGTCCGTGACCAAATCAGAGTAGTCCGCAAATTTCGCCGAAGCCGGTTTTTTGAGCTGGATGGTCCCGCGGTGAACCGACCAATCCTTGCCGGCACCGTTTTCGCCATACGAATGCCAGCCCTTGAGAGTTTTCCCGTCGAAAAGAAGCTGCCAGCCGTCCTGCTGTTGCTGTGGGGTGAGGGTGTTTGGCGCCGGCTCCGCCCCCGCCGTCGGGCCGAACAGGCACGCCGCCAGCACCGCGACCGCGGAAGCACAGCCGCGAATCATCGAAAATGTTGTTTTGGTGGAACGGCAATGGCATTTGCCCGCAGGCATGTGATCTTTCATGTCCCCATCCTGTGCCATCCTTTCTATCCTGTCCATCCTCATCCGCGTCTTTGACTCCAAATCAATGTCAGAACGATCGGTATTCCAACCGCCAGCACGACGTTCGCCACACTGCCATAGGCATACGCATCAAAGTGCGACGGAGACACAACGAACCCAGCCACTCCCGCCGCGATAATAAACAGCGACCCAATTGCCAGCCACCGTCCGCCAAAGGCATTGATATCGTACCAACGCTGATCCGATTCGAACGCCGCTGGAATGCGAAATCCAAAAGACCGATTCATCGGAACTCTACGCAGCATGAGGGGAACACTCACAGCCAGCACGATCACCCCCAACTGGAGGCTGCCAATAGCAATCAACATCATCGTATCTTTCGTATCCATAACGTATTGAAGCGTTACCCCATATACCCTTCGATTCCGAGCCCCGTCAATTATAAAGCCCGGCTGAAATTATAACAGCACCTGCGTTTTCGCGGTTTGCGGAAATTGTTACCAAAACCCGTCGTCCTCGGAGCGCGACTGTGTCTCCCGATTTATCGAGAGACCAGTCGCACGTCCGCAACGCGATGAGTCGTCACCATACGTAAGACCTCCGGCCAGCCACGTGCTGCGGCTGGTGTTTTCGCACACAGCCGCGCTCCGCCTGCTGGCGCGCCTGCCGGCCTTTCCATCTTCCATCTCTTGCCGCGCCGTAGTCAGACGAAGGCGGGTCAATCATCCATTCTCGCTGGCTGCGGCTCCGCCGCGCCGCTTTCATCTTCCCAAATCCCCACCGCTCGCCTATCCTGTTTCCCTGAGAAAAATGCCTCGTGTTTTCATAAAAACCTACGGTTGCCAGATGAATGAGCGCGACAGCGAAGCCGTCGCCGCCCAACTCGTCGCCCGGGGCTATACGCTCGCGCCGTCGGAAGACACCGCGGATGTCATCCTGCTCAATACGTGCAGTGTGCGCGATTTGGCGGAACAAAAGGCGCTCAATAAGATGAAATCGCTCGCCGGCGTCGCGAACAAGGAACGGCGCAGCCCCGTTTTGGGTTTCATGGGTTGCATGGCGCAAAGCCGGGGACAAAAACTCATTGATGAATTGCCGGACGTGGATCTGGTCTTAGGCACGCAAAAATTTCATCGGGCTGCCGAGTACCTGGACAACATCCTGGCCGGCACGCGCGAAAAAATCGTGGACGTCGCCGAAGAAAAGGACAGTGAAGCCACGATTCGCGAACATCTGCTGAATGGCAGCGCAAAAAAATCCGTCAGCGCCTTCGTCAGCATCATGCAGGGCTGCAACCAGTATTGCACTTTTTGCATCGTGCCCTACACGCGCGGGGAAGAGCGCAGCCGCGCGATTGCCGATCTTGTGGACGAATGCCGCGAACTGGTTTCGCGCGGCGTCAAAGAAATCACCCTCCTGGGCCAAATCGTCACCAGCTACGGCAAGCGCGATGTTCCCCTGCGCGACGGCAAGTCCGCCTTTGTCCAATTGCTCGAGGCCGTCCATGACATTGACGGACTGGAGCGCATTCGTTTCACTTCGCCGCATCCCAAAGGTTACGGCGACGATTTGATTGACGCTTACGCGCGCCTGCCAAAATTGTGCGAGAGCGCGCATCTACCCGTCCAAAGCGGCAGCGATCGCATCCTCAAGCTCATGCACCGGGGTTATACGCGCGAAAAATACCTGGGCATCATCCGCAAACTGCGCGCCGCCCGGCCGCGTATCGGCATCAGCACGGACATCATCGTGGGTTTCCCGGGCGAAACGGAACAGGACTTTGAAGAAACGATGGCGCTGGCGCGGGAGGTGGAATTTGACCAGGCGTTTGTGTTCAAATATTCGCCGCGGCGCGACACGCCGGCGGCCGAAATGCCGGACCAAATACCGCAGCGCCTCCGCGAGGAGCGCAATCAAGCTTTGCTGCAAACCATCAATGGAATCGCCGCGCGCAAGTACGAAGATTTCATCGGGCGGCAGGCGGAAATTCTGGTGGAAGGGCCGAGCAAAAAAAACTCGGCGCGCCTGACCGGGCGGACGCGTTGCAACAAAATCGTGGTGTTCGAGGGCGACGAACGGCACCGGGGACAAATCATGGATGTGAAGATCACCCGCGCCGGGTCTTTCACGCTCTACGGCGACGCCGCGATTTTAATGTAGGGCAGGCGTCCCGCCTGCCGGTCCGGCGCGCATCTTGCGCGCAGTCGAAAAATTACGTCACGATTGACGGGCTGAAAGCCCGGAATGTGAGAGCCCGGCCTGAAGGGCCGGGAAGATCGTGAAAGAATCCCCGCCGCCCTGTCGGGGCGGCTCAAATTCCGGAAAAGAACATGGTCCCACGCGTACCGATCATCCAATAGTTTGCCATTCTTGCCGCGAATCCGCGATACTCGATTTAAAAATCCTCCCGTTCGTGGCGCGTTAGCCATTCGCCTCGCGGCGAAAGTCTTTCCAGAGTAACTTTATAATATGAGTAAAGTTCAGGAAATCGAGCGCGC
>JASHPN010000025.1 GCA_030038175.1 Verrucomicrobiia bacterium | reverse complement strand
GCGCGTTGGATTCGATTTCGTTCATCAGGCTTTTAAATTTGCCGTAGCCAAGATTGTATTGGGGAATGGCGCGGGGATAAAGCGCCGTGTGCACAAACACCGGCCGGCCTTTGACGCCAAGCAACACAGCCAGGTCGTCGCAGGTGATTTTGACCAGTTCCTCCGGCGGCAACGCGGCCAGTTTGGGATAACGCTCGCCGCCAACATAGCTGGAGAGCAGGACGTGGCCGGCGGGCGCGCGGGTGGGAAACAACGCTGACGAAAAAATGGTGCCGAGGATTTTGAAATCTTCAATCTTCGGAATGAGCATCCCGAATCCCTGGCACGAATGCGCAACGTTCTCTCGCAGGAAACCAAGAACCACGCTGGCGACGGGCGCGTAGCGGATTTCAGAAAAGGGCGAAACATCCACCGACTGGTTTGTCGTGATTGGCAGTTCCGCCAGCCGGTAAGCCGTGCCACAATACACGACGGCCGCGTGTTCAGTCTCGCCGCTGGATGTGGTCACGCGCCAGGCGTCGCCGATTTTGGCCAAGCGGGTCACCGGCGTATTTAACTTCACATCAACCTGTGATGCGAGGGTGTCCGGCAAAACCTGGAGGCCGTCGTCGAAAGAAAATTTGGGAGCACGGTCTTTGGCCACCTGTCCGCTTTGCTTGCGTTCGCGCATACCGCGGATTTGGCCTTTGATGAGCGAGCCATATTTGGTTTCAAGCTGCGCCAATTTCGGCAGCGCATGCTGCACGGAAAGTTTGTGCGGGTCTCCCGCGTAAATTCCCGCCACCAGCGCATCCACGAGACGCTCCAGAAATTCCCGGCTCAACCGCCGGGTAACAAATTCAGCCACGCTTTCCTCCCGGCCATCGCGGCGCGGCGGGACGAACGGCTCTCGTAGCAGAGCGAATTTGCTTTTTACGCTCAAAAGTTCAGACGCAAAGATTCCCGGCAGCGACGAGGGCATGGCGACGGGTCGTTTGCCACGCACGACGAACCGCGCTTCGGCATGGGCATCGGTGTATCGGCGGCGTGATTCCAAATTCAAATCCCGGATGAGTTGACCAATTTCCGGCGCGGTTTCCAGAAGCGTGTTGGGGCCGGACTCAGCCAAAAAACCGTCCTGGCGCACGGATTGAATTACGCCACCGGGCCGTGTGCCGGCTTCAAACACTGTTGTTGAAACGCCCTTGCGCTTAAGGCAAAACGCAGCGGTCAACCCTGTGATACCGGCGCCGATGATGGCTACTTGCTTTGACTGTGACATACCCCCCAAATTTTAAAGTTCAAATCGTCCTTGAAAATTTCCGTTCGCCGGATGGGAGCAGTGTGTTGTCGAAACACATCGCAATATTGCGGATGAACAGTCGTCCTGTATTCGTCACTTCCAATCCGCCCGGCGAGCGGCGCACCAGGCCGTCTGCTTCAAACGGCTCCAGCGCCAGCAGTTCACTCGCAAAATGTTCCGTGAATTTTATCCCCAGCTTTTGCGACATCACCGCGTAATCCAACGAGAGATCGCACATGACGCGCATGACGGTTTCGCGCCGGATTTTGTCCTCGTCCGTCAGCACGTAGCCGCGCGTGAGCGGCGCATTGCCGGCGTCCACTGCGGCGTAGTAATCCGGCAATTCCTTTTCGTTTTGCCAGTAGGCATCGGGAATTTGCGAAATCGCGCTCATGCCAAACGCATAAATGTCCGCGTTCCCGCGCGTGCTGTAACCCTGGAAATTCCGCTGCAACGTCTTGTTGCGTTGTGCGGTCACGAGTTCATCCGTCGGCCTCGCAAAATGGTCCATGCCGATATAAACATAGCGGTCGTTCTCCGTGAGCCGCTCAATGACCATTTTCAGCAATTCCAGTTTCACTTCCGGCGTGGGCAGGATTTTTTGTTCCAGGATTTTTTGCGCCGGCTTGATCCACGGCACGTGCGCGTAACTGAAAACCGCTAGTCGGTCCGGTTGCATTTCCAAAACCGCGTCCAGCGTGCGGGTAAAAGAATCCACTGTCTGGTGCGGCAGGCCGTAAATCAAATCAAAGTTCACCGAGCCAAAGCCCAACTCGCGCGCCCAATCCAGCACCCGCTGCGTCATGTCCCGTGGCTGGATTCGATGAATCGCCTCCTGCACCTTCGGCTCAAAATCCTGCACGCCCAGCGACGCGCGGTTAAAGCCGATTTCCCGCAGCGCCTCGATGTGCTCGCGCGACAGCCGGCGCGGGTCAATTTCCACGCCAGCCTCTACATCACTGGAAAGTTTAAAATGCTTGCAGATGATTTCGCCCAGCCGCCGGATTTCGTCCGGATGCAGAAACGTTGGCGAACCGCCGCCCCAATGCAACTGCACCACCTCTCGTTTGGGGTCCAGCAATGCCGCCATGCGGGTCACTTCCTTCTCAAGGTGGTCGAGGTATCCCGTGGCCTGGCCGTGATTGGTGGTGATGACCGTGGTGCAGCCACAAAACCAGCACAACGTCTCGCAAAAGGGGATATGGAAATAAAGCGATAGTCCGCGCCCGGTCCGGTTATTCGCGGAAATTTTTTCCAAAAGCTGCGGCCACGTGAGTGAGGCATTGAATTTCGTCGCCGGCGGATAACTGGTATAACGCGGCCCCGGGACGTTGTATTTCTTCACCAGATCGAGATTGACGTTCAGAGTGCTCATTTGAATTTGTGTTCGCCTCGATAACTTACGTCGAACGTCCTTTGACGGCGAGCCGCTTTTTGCTTTCCAATCTCATTCTTTTCGTCCCGTTCTTTATACAAAATACGCTCAAAATTAACCAACACAGGGTTAGCTTCTCTCCTTCGCTTTCACGAAATTGTTCTTTGGCGCATAGATAGCGCCGCCAACATCAACAAAACGGAAGATAACATGAAAAAGATAATCATACTTGCCGCCGTGTTCGGTTTAACGGCGGCCATCAGCGCTTTCGCTGATGACGCGACAAACAACGCAACTGCTGACTCCACAACAACAAACAACTGGATCGCCGACTGCGCCAAATGCCACGGCGACGATGGCAAAGGCCAGACCAAAATGGGCCAAAGGCTCAAGGTGCGCGACTACACTGACGCCAAAGTCCAGTCCAGTTTCAAAGATGACGAGGCTTTTGATGTGATCAAAAAAGGCCTCAAGGACAGCGACGGCAAGACCCAGATGAAGGCCTACGACGCCTTGCCGGACGACCAAATCAAGGCCCTGGTCGCCTACGTTCGCGCCTTTAAAAAGTAGGTCGTTTTGCCGGCTCTTTTAGGCAAACCAAAAGATGCACATGATTAAGCAATAGGTGGTTAGTGCTTTTTTTGGTCATCAACGAGACTTTCTCCAGCGAGCGCAAAAAAGGCGCCGAAACGTTGAACAGAAACCAAATAAACAAATATGAAAAAAGCAATCGTAATCGCAGCAATATTCGGCTTGGCGGCGACTATCAGCGCCCGCGCTGATGACGCGACAAACAACGCAACTGCCGACTCCGCGACAAACAACTGGACGGCCGACTGCGCCAAGTGCCATGGCGCCGATGGCAAAGGCCAAACCAAAATGGGGCAAAGACTAGGTTGCCGGGATTTCACCGACGCCAAAGTCCAGGCCGATATCAAGGACGATGCCGCATTCAAAGCCCTTCGCGAAGGTCTCAAGAGCGATGATGGCAAAACATTGATGAAGCCATTTGACGCGTTGTCAGACGACCAAATCAAGGGGCTCATCGCCTACGTCCATAGTCTGAAATCCACGGCACCGGCAACGAAATAACGCTTTCTGCCGATGACACCAAGACCACAGGCATCACATGATGTCCGCCTAAATTCCATGTACCGACATGAACACTGAAAAGAAAAACGAACCGCCGCACCCGTCTTCGCTTTTCCGCAATTGGACGAGCTGGATTGGCGTCGTTGTGGCCACGGGTGCGCTCTTCTCTTTCTTTCTGCTGTTCATGCTGGACGCGATCTCGAAATCTTCGAGCCCTTACCTCGGCATCCTGACTTTTTGCGTCGTACCGGTGTTTTTGATTTCAGGAATCGCATTAGTGGTCCTGGGTGCGTGGCTGGAACGTCGCAAGCGGAAGCGCGGGAACCTCTCAGTGCCGCGAATGGAGATAGACCTATCAGACCCGCGTGACCGTCGGCGGCTGGCGATTTTTTTGGCCGGCAGTTTTATCTTTGTGATGTTGTCTGCGGTGGGCAGCTACAACGCTTTCGAAGTTACCGAGTCAGTGCAATTTTGCGGCGAGACCTGCCACACAGTCATGAAACCCGAACTGACCACGCACGACCACGGCCCGCACGCGCGTGTCGCCTGCGTGGCCTGCCACGTCGGGCCGGGTGCGTCCTGGTTTGTACGCTCAAAAATCACCGGCTCATACCAGCTTTACGCCGTGGCGTTTCATAAATATCCGACGCCTATTCCAACCCCGATTAAAAATTTGCGTCCTGCCCGAGAAACGTGCGAGCAATGCCATTGGCCCAAGTCTTTCGTTGGCAATCTTGATAGGACCTTTGATTACTTTCAGGATGATGTATCCAATACGCCTTACTCCATTCGTCTGCTGTTGAAAGTTGGTGCGGGCGACCCGGAATACCCCGGCACCACGCCGCCAGGCGGGATTCACTGGCATATTTTGAGCGGCAACACCGTCGAATATATCGCCACGGATCCACAGCGGCAGAACATTCCCTGGGTGCGTCTCACGGATGCCCAGGGCGTCGTAACGGTTTTCCGCGCCCCGCGCTTTACCAACGACATCAGCCAGTACGAGATCCGCAAAATGGATTGCATGGATTGCCACAACCGGCCCGCTCACCGCTACGCTTCACCGGAATCTGCCGTCAATCGCGCGTTGGCGGAGAATCGGATTGACCAGACGCTCCCCTGGATCAAAACCAATTGCGTCTATCTTTTGACCCGCCCCTATACGAACGATGATGAAGCCCGGAAAGCCATCGCCACCGGACTGGTCGGACGTTATCCCAACGACCCGCGCATCCGCCCCGCCATTGCCGTAATGCAACAAATCTATTCCGACAATTTCTTTCCCGAAATGAAAGCCGATTGGAGCAAGTATCCCGACAATATCGGCCACATGATTTGGCCGGGCTGTTTCCGCTGCCATGACGGTCTGCACAAATCAGACGATGGAGACCGAATGATCAAGTCCGGTGATTGCAACTCCTGCCACACTATTCTCGCGCAAGGCAGCGGCCCCGACATGCTCAAGATGACACCGGGCGGCCAGGCATTTAATCACACAGGCGGTGACTATGATCTTGGATGCTCAGTATGTCACACCGGCGGACCCTAGACTCTCTACAATCTTGCGCCGGCCGCAGTGCGCCAAATTTTTTTGGCGCTTGTGGCAAACTATCATCTTTTCTTGCCTGCTGTCCGGCTTTGCCATCGCTTGCGCCGATGACCAATTGGTTAATTCCGATTGCCTCGATTGCCACACCGACCCCACGACCACCCGCGTCGTGAACGGCAAAAGCGTTCCGCTCCTCATTTTTCCTACAAACAGTTTTAACCTCTCCGTCCACGCTGGATTGCATTGCACGGACTGTCATACCGGCGTCAAGGAATTGGTCCACGATCCGGGCCTGCCCCCGCCCGATTGCGCGCATTGCCATCAAAAGGAAGCCGCCGAATACGCCACCAGCATCCACGGCATGAGCCACGCCCTCGGCGCGTCCGGAGCGGCCAATTGCTGGGACTGCCACGGCTCGCACGACATCATCTCGGTCACCAATCCGGCCTCGCCGGTCTTTAAACTTAACCTTCCGCAAACCTGCGCCAAATGTCATAACAATCCCAATCTCACGCAGGAATATGAAATCAAGCATCCCGAAGCCGCATCGCAATACATGGAAAGTATCCATGGCCGCGCGCTTTTGAAGATGGGTTTGATCGTCGCCCCTTCGTGCAACGATTGCCATGGCGTCCACGACATTAAGCGTCCCGTGGACCGCGATTCGCCCGTCAATCACGCGAACATCGCGAAGACCTGCGGCAAATGTCATTTGGGCATCGAACAAACCTATGAGCATAGTATCCACGGTCAATCGCTTGCCAGGAGCGATCCACGCGCGCCAGTCTGCACCGACTGCCATACGGCGCATGACATCGTGGACCCAGAGAATAAAAATTTCAAAGCCTTGAGCGATGAGCGCTGCGGCAAATGCCATGAAGACCGCCTCAAACATTACAGCGAAACTTATCACGGCAAGGCCATGGCGCTCGGCAAGGCAAACGAAGCGCCGGAAGTAGCCGCGTGTTACGATTGCCACGGGTATCATGACGTGTTGCCTGCATCAGACCCCGCGTCCCATTTGTCCAGTACCAATATCCTGGCCACGTGCCAAAAATGCCATCCCGGCGCGACCATTGGTTTCACCCAATACCGTCCGCACGCCAATCCGATGGACGCCAAGAATTATCCGTTATTCCACCTGGTGTTTATGTGCATGACGGGCCTGCTGATAGGCACGTTTGCTTTCTTTGGTCTCCACACCATCGCCTGGCTGTTTCGCGCAACTTATCTATACTTGCACGATTCTAAAAAATTTCGCGAAGCAAAGACGGCAGCACAGGTAGACGGCGAATGGTTCACGCGTTTCGTGCCGTTCGAACGGCTCCTGCACATCATGGTCGTGTCCAGCTTCCTGCTGCTGGTCATCACGGGGATGCCGCTGAAGTTTTATTATACTGGTTGGGCCAAGGCCATTTTCGCCATCATCGGCGGCCCCGAAACCGCGCGTACCCTGCACCGTTTCGGAGCGGTGATTACCTTCATCTATTTCGGTTTGCACCTGTCTTCGCTTGTTGGCAAGGCATGGAAGGGCCGCAAGAGCCTACGTGCTGAAGACGGTAAGCTCCGCTTCAAACGTCTTTGGTCCGTCTTGTTTGGACCGGATTCGATGATGCCTTCCACCCAGGACTGGCGCGACCTTGTGGCACACAACAAATGGTTTTTTGGGAAAGGGCCGCGGCCGCAATTCGACCGCTGGACCTATTGGGAAAAGTTCGATTACTTCGCCGTGTTCTGGGGCGTGGCCATTATTGGCGCGTCGGGATTGTTGATGTGGTTCCCGACCTTCTTCACGAAATATATGCCCGGCTGGGTGATCAATATCGCGCTCATCGTTCATTCGGATGAGGCCCTGCTCGCGGCAGGCTTCATCTTCTCGATCCATTTCTTTAACACGCATTTTCGCATCGAAAAATTCCCGATGGACACGGTCATCTTTTCCGGCCGCATTTCCAAAACGGAGATGCTTCACGAGCGCAAGCGCTGGTATGAGCGCCTGGTGGCTACAGGAAAACTGGACGAATATCGCGTTCGTGACGAATGGTTCCGCTGGAAAAACATCGCACGATTCTTCGGCTATCTTTTCTTTGGCCTGGGCATGATGCTGCTGGTGTTGATTATCTATGCGATGATTACGCGGTTGGCGCATTGAAGCAAAAACAGGGGCGATTTTGACAACGGATGCAAAGCGTCTGTTTGCCGCAACCGCGACATTATGGTTATGCGTCGCGGTAATTTCATTTTCGCGGCAGGCGCACTGGTATTGACGGTGTTTCAGTTGAACGCTGCCCCGCTCAGGGATAGCGATTGCCTGGATTGCCACGGCGATAACACGCTCACGGAAACTAATTCTGCCGGCAAGGCTATTTCGCTTTTTGTGGACCAGGCCCATCTCGCCGCATCCGTCCACCACACCAATTCCTGTATCAGTTGCCATACCGATACCGCCGCCAGCCATCCTGACGACAACATTACGCTCAAACCTGTCAATTGCGCCATTTGCCATCCCCGCCAAACGGACAGTTACAACGCCAGCGTGCATGGGCTGGCGCTGAAGGCGGGGCATCGAAATGCGGCGACGTGCCAGGATTGCCATGATTCGCATGACATTATTTCTGGCAATTCGCCGAGTTCGCCGATGTTCTTTTCGCGCCAGGCGCAGACGTGCGGTCGTTGCCATCCTAAAGAAGCGAGCGATTGGGCGGTGAGCGTTCACGGGAAGGCCGTTGCCGCCGGAAACCGTGACGCGCCTGTTTGTACCGATTGCCATTCCGAGCACAGGATTGAACCCCTGAAGAGCAGCCTGCAAATTTCCGAGGAAGTCTGCGGGCGTTGCCATGCCTCGGAACGATTGAACACCAAATACAATCTGCCGAATGACCGCGTGCAAACATTTTTCGAAAGCTACCACGGACTGGCCTCGCAATACGGCTCGACGGTGGCCGCCAATTGCGCCAGTTGCCACGGTTACCACAAAATCCTGCCGTCGTCCGACCCCGATTCGACCATCAATCGCGCACATTTGGTAGAGACGTGCGGCAAGTGCCATCCGGGCGACACGGCCAATTTTGCGTTCGGCAAGATTCACGTTGCCCCGGACGGGCAGGCTGCCGGTTCCGAGTTAAGCTTCCGTATCAATCGCTGGGTGCGGAAGATTTATCTCACGCTGATATTTGGCGTTGTAGGCGCGATGTTTGTTCATAATTTGCTTATATTTCTGAAAAAAACAACGGCAAGATTACGCGCCAGTGTGCGGCCGCTAGTGCGCATGAGCCTCGCGCAACGCTGGCAGCATGTCGCGCTGGCGGGCAGTTTCATTATTCTGGCCGTTACCGGATTTGCGCTGAAATTTCCGGACTCGTGGCTAGCCAAATTGCTGGGTTCGAGCGAACCGTTCCGTCGCTGGACGCACCGCATCGCCGGCGTTGTTTTGCTTATGGCCGGCTTCTGGCATTTGATTTATTTGTTGTCGTCCAAAGATGGTCGCCGGCTTGTGCGTGATTTATTTCCAATTAAAAAAGACCTGGCCGACGCGTGGATTGCAGTGCGTTACCTCTGCGGTTTAAGCGACCAAAAACCGCAAATCGGGCGGTTTGGCTATGCGGAGAAAATGGAATACTGGGCGGTTGTCTGGGGCACGATCATCATGGGAGTGACCGGCCTGATGGTGTGGTTCAAGATGCAAGTGACGCAATGGGTGCCGCGATGGGTCGTGGACGTGGCGCTGACCATTCATTATTATGAGGCACTACTCGCGTGCCTAGCGATAGTCGTCTGGCATTTTTATCATGTCATTTTTGATCCGGACGTTTATCCAATTAATCCGGCGTGCCTGGATGGGCGGGTTTCCCGCGAGTGGGAGGAGCATGAGCATCCATTGGCGGTGGAGCGGGCGGTTAAGGTGGCCGCGCCGAAACCACGAGATGAAGAATGTGTTCCTGGGGAATTAAAGTGTACGGAGAGAAGTTAACTACTTGAAGGCGAAATTTTGCGCTGGTATGAGCGATTGTAAGTTTTATAGTTGGATCATTATGCCTAAATCTAAAATACCTCAGAAAGTGGTTGAAGAACTCAACCGGCAATTCAACCAGGAACTCGCCGCCGCACATTCATATCTCGCGCTGTCCGTGTGGTGTGATGTCAGAAACCTTAAGGGTTTCGGTAAATTTTTCGTCAAGCAGGCTGGTGAGGAACGCATGCATGCGGAGAGAATTCTCAAACACCTGACAGACCGTGGCGTAACGGCTGAAGTGACTGCGCTGCCCGCTCCGAAACAGGAATTCAAGACGCTGCTGGAAATCGCGCAGCAGGCGCAGGCACAGGAACATGCCAACACGCTCGGCATCAATGCCGTTTATGAAGCTGCGGTTGCCGCCAAAGATTTTCCCGCCCAGGTGCTCATGCACTGGTTCATCAACGAGCAGGTGGAAGAAGAAGATTGGTCCACAGAAATGGTGGAGCGCGTTCAGGCGGCGACGTGCGCCGGGAGCCAGGGCGACCTGGATCGTCACATCGAACGTTATCTTGAACAGGAAGTCCGGGAAGTGCCGGATGAAAAATAACTCGACCAAACAGAAAGCCTATATCCTAAGCAGCGTTTGGCGTTTTATTGTGAAAACTGCGCCACAGTTTTAGAGGCGTCAGGGCAAGGAGGATGATGGCAAGTTGGCTGGCGACGAAGAGGAGCAGCCAGTGAAAGGCGGCATCGGTGAAGCCGTAGCTGTGCAGGCCGATGCCGAGCATGTTCACGCCGAACCATGACCAGCTTGTGACAATGTTGCCGATAACGGCCATGATCATCAGGCCGCGCCGGCTCACGAAGCCGCCCCAGCGGGCGTGGAGGATGGCGGCGTTCCACAAGACGATGAGCAACGCGCCGTTTTCCTTGGGGTCCCAGCCCCAAAACCGGCCCCACGATTGATCGGCCCAGATCCCGCCCAGCACAGTTCCGGCAAAACTAAACAGTGTCGCGAAACAGACAATGCCATAGACCATTCGGTTGAGCGATTTGGCCGTCTGCTCCGTCAGCGTGGCAGTGAACACCCCACGCAATACATAAATGATGGCCAAAAATCCGGCCACAAACGTCGAAGCGTATCCGAGCGTCACGGTGACCACGTGCGTGGCAAGCCAGAAATTAGTGTCCAGCACTGCCCGCATCATTTCCATGGTGTCGCCGCTCAGGGCAAGGTTATGCGCGATGATTTGCGTAACAAATCCCGCAAATCCAGCCACCACGCAACCCACGCCGTCGCGATAAATTTTTTCCAGGATCATTCCCAGAATGACCGCGCCCCAGCCAATGAAGATGGCGGAGGAGTAAAGATTGGTCACCGGCGGACGGCCTTCAAGATACATACGAAACACTAGGCCAAAGGTATGGATGACCCACGCCAGCGCGATGAGATAAAACGCCGAGCGCCGCAGCCATTCGGACAAATTCATCCACGAGCATAGCGCCAGCACGAGCGCCAGTACGTAAATGACCATCGCCTTGTAAAACGGCTCGAACGCGCTGAAGAAAAATTCCTGCCGTGCCTTTTTGACCTGCGGTGCAAATCGGTCTTCTAGCCAAATATGATATGCGGCAACCGCCTGATTGAAATCGGCAGGACGCCCAGCGCGCCAGGCGGTGACCATCGCGGCATAGGACTGCGCGGGCGGCCCGATTTGGCCTGTGCCGGCGGATTGCAACAGGTTTGTGCCGATGTTTTGCCAGTTATCCAGGCGGGAATCCGGATCGGCGGGGGGAATGACATTTGGCAAGGCATAACCGGCCACTGTCTGGAATGCGCTCATATAACCGATGAAACGGTTGAAAGCGTCGTGATCGTATTTGGCTCCGGCGGCGCGGGCTTTCATGGCGGCGAGGCCGGGTGCGATGCTGTTTTGATAGGCAATAAGCTCGGCTGCGAAATCATCGGTGTCCGGCGGTTTGAGGCTGATTTCCAGGCGCTGGTAAAGGGTCATGGCATCGTAAAGCTTCATCAATTGCGATTCGAAAACAGTACGTTTGGAATCGTCAATAGGATTAATGCGGTCGGCCTGTTTCTGGATTTCATCGGCGGAGGGCCGGAGCTGGTTGAACGAATAGTATTTCTGGTTTTCGGGCAGTTTGAGCAGGGCAAGAACCTCGCCGTTGTCTATCCGAAAGATTTTCCGGTCATCAGCCCATTCGGGCTTCATCATGACCTCGATGAGCCATTCGGTGGCGGAGAGGGTTTGGTTACTTTCCGTATCGAGAGTTTGTTTCGTTCTGATTTGGAGGAACGAATTTCGGGCGACGGAATCGAAGGGCTGGAAGCGGCCATCCATCAGCACGGGCAGCTTGCCGAATTCGCGCGTATGAAAGCCGGTTTCCGGGGGTTGATGTAAACCGGACAGTGCCCAAACCGCCATGGTGGCGGTGAGAATAAGTGGAATCCATTTTTTCATTATGCGAGCCTCCGTTTCAGAAAGGGAATCAAGTGGCACAGGAATTGGATGGCCAGCCCGGCTCCGACGAGCAGGCATGACAAATACGGCGTGAGCCAGCCAGGGTTGCGCACCACTTGCAGAATGCTGCCGCCGTCATCGGGATCGTAGCTGGCCTGGTAAAATGTCAGGCCGGAGTAGCGGAGGGGATTATTCATATAAATGAGCACTTCGCGGTCCTCATTATTTTGCGCGTTGTGCAATCGCACACGGCTGGAAAAGTTTTTGGGAATGTCCGTGCCGGGATAATCGTCGTGACGAAATTCAAGGAGCTTGAGGCTGAACGGCATATAATAGCGTTCGTGCCGCAGGAGCATTTCATAGTTGCGGTTGCCATAGGTGAACTGCTGCGGTTGTTCCAGATACGCGGACACTAAAAATGTTTGGGGACCATCCTGCGCGGTGGCGATTTCGACGATGGCCGAGGGCATATCCACGCGGTCCATGGCTGTTTCGCGGGGCGTTTCGCGCCACCAGAAGCCGTTCCCAAAACCGGAGGTGGTCGGGACCTGTTGAAAGCCATCGGCCGATTTTTCCGATAAATCGGAATTGGCGTAAAAGGTTTTCACACGAACGGCAAAGGGCAGTTGAGAATCCGTTACCTGGCCTTGCCGGGCCAGCAGGCCGCAAGGGATGGCGATTACTTTTTCCGAGCGCCTGTCGGTGGTGTCCGTGACGGCCAGTTCATAGCTGCGTTGTGCCTCGGAATAATTTTTTGCCTGGCCGACGCGCAAATGCAGGACGCTTTCGCGCGACAAGGCATCCGTGAGCATTTGGCCCACGAGCAGCAGAACGACGCCCAGATGGATCAGCATGATGCCGATTTTCTTTTTGCCCGGCTGATAAAAGCGCAGGTGCGCGGCAAGGAGATTGATCAGCAGGACCGTCCCCAGGAAATAGCCGCCGGGAAAAATCGGGATTTTGAGTCCGATGCCCGCCGGCTGCCAGAAAACAAAAAAACTGCGGAAAAATTCGTTTTGGGCTTTGTAAAGTCCCAGATGCACCTGAGCCAGCGTGCCCCAAAACACCAGCACACAGCCAATGACCAGGCAGGCGACTGTCAGTTTGAGCGACGAAAACGCATTGAAAAGTGTTTTGAGCATTTCAATATTTCACGCCCTTGACGAATTGCGTGAAGGTGTCCTTCTGAGCAGCGACGAGGTTTGGGTCGCCCATTAATTTATAGAACCAGGTCTGGCCGGGCTGCGTGACCACGATGCCAACAAGCTCCGCAGGCTGGCCGCTTTGCGCGTTGGTGCCGCTTAGATCTACAAGTTGAGCCTGGCCGCCTGGCACTTGGAATGTGATTGTGGAAATTTCGTCAGCGGGCGGCAGGCCGAGCTGTCCACGCCAGCGATTCACGTTGGGCGCTAAACCGCCGCCGTCGCCGGAAGAGGAACTGACATTGACGGCCGCTATTGCGCCTTTATCACCACTGAGCATGAATTTTGCGACTAGAAATTGTCCGGCGGAAACCGATTGCCAGCCTGTCGGAACCTGCCAGTTGGGCTGTCCCAGGGTTGAAACAGGACCTGCATTTGCAGCCGGTGCGGTCATATCGCCAATAGCCGGATGACCCGGCGGCAATTGAGCCGCAGCCGGCTGCGACGCAAAGTTGAGTGATTGGAGAAAGGCAACGAAGGCCGATTTCTGCTGCCCGACCAAAGCGGGATCGCCAGTCATTTTGTAAAACCAAGTCGTGCCGCCGCGGTGCTGGATAACGCCGAGGATGCGGCTGGATGACCCGACACTATCATAAAGTTCCGCGGGCTGGCCGCCGGCCTGGATGGTTTCTGCGGCGCTTTGCAATTCGTCGTCCGGTGCGGCGGGTAAACCCACCTGTCCACGCCAACGATTGACGTTGGGGAAATCGCCGCCGGCCATGCCGGGCAGCGGCACGACACTCACATCCGCCAGCTTGCCGTCAGCGCCGGCAACTTTAAATGAGGCCACGCGCATTTCGCTGGGAGGGACTTCGGTCCAGCCTGCCGGCGTTGTCCAGGTAAGCGGCGGAACATTCGCGATGTCCGGCGCGACGATGCCGGATGGCATTTGCGCGGAAGAATTGTCCATGGCCGGGATGTCGGGATGTCCCAGCGGCAATGCGGAATTGGAATCGCTAGAATTTGTGGCGGGAGCGGCGGCTGACTGTTGAGCCGTTTGGCCCTGATCATTGGCGACCTGATAGACCTGAACTTTATCCTCGTGGCAACCGGCGGAAAGCGGCACCAGCGGCGCCAGAAGGAACAGCGGCAGGATTATCTTATTGCAAATATTTTCTAAAGAATTTTTTCTCATACGATTATCTAGTATTCCACTTGACGGACGTTCAAGTTTATTTTGTCCAAGGTTTGCGTAAATCATACTTTACTCTAATTTAAAGAAGCTAACGGAACCCGCTAACCCTTTATTGCCATTTGCAACACAATATTTGGCGAGCGCTTAAAAGTTACTTTGTCCGCAATGGGAACATTGTTCTAATAACCTGCGTTTTCGTGATCCTTTCCATGGCACATCAGCGTGCAGTTACCGTGCAAGGTTCCTGTGCTGACGTATTGAATTTGCCCACTGACGGAGGGCGTCACGTAAGTGGTGTTGAAATTAATCAGGTGCGGCACATTGGCGACGCCGTGCGAATCGTGGCAGGTTGTGCAGGCGGTTTGGTCCTTTACGATGTGCGTGCTGTGGAACTTGAAACTTTGGTTGGCCAGGATGCTGTCCCGGCTATGGCATTTGTAGCATAAGTCGTATGCCTGCGGGCTTTCTGCTTGAAAATCCTGCATGTTGAGGTTCCGTTCCAAAATCGGGGCGTAAATGGACCCGTGCGGGCCGTTCGCGCCCGCGCCTCCAGCGTTCGGGCTTTGATCGCTATTATGGCAATCTGTGCAGGCGATAATGCTTGTAGTCAGCCAGGGCGCGATAAGACTCGGCACATTGGCGTTTCTGCCTTGTGCTTCCACAGGATGAAAACTCTGGTTGGCTGTGAAAAATTGCAGGCGAGTGTTGGTCTGGATGAACTGCCGGGTAATGCTGGCAGGTCCGCGCGCGATGCTGTCCGCATGACAGCGAAAACATAACTCGTATTCATACTCCACTGGTTGAACGACTGCACCGGACGCGCTGACGCCTACCACATCTGCGAGTGCGCCGGAGGCCATCGGCGTCGTGGCCTGCGCCGTCGTCGCGGCGTGAGGATTATGACAATCCGTGCAAGTGACCTGCCGGACGCTGGGGTTGACGGGGTCTTCCGCCGGATTATGTATCCCATTGCTCAACATGATGGGGTGGACGCTCAGTTTTTGAAAATCGACCGCTACATTTTTGGCGGACCCCTGGCCATTGTGACAGACGAGGCAACTTTCCTCCTCATTGGCAAATTTCAACATGTATTGTTTGGAGGCGGCGCGATGTGTGACATGGCAACTCTCACATGCCATCGCGGCAACCGTATTGTTGGCGCTGCTTTGGGTTTTTACCACTGCGGACGAAGGGACGGCGATTGCGGCAGATACCGGGGAGGTCAGCACCCTGGTCGAGACTGCGTGTGCGGAGATTGGCCAGGTGGGATTATTGTGGCAAACAAGGCACAGGGCTGAGCCAGAGTTGTCCATGACCAGAAAATTGCCAAACTGGTCGTTGTGTGGGTCGTGACAGGAAACGCATTGTATCTGGCCGCTGGAATCCAGTTTCACCGGGCCGGTCAATGTGGTGGGATTGTTCAGCGTCGGATCTTCGGCAACCAACGCGGCGTTATAGACGAACGAAACTGGATGATCGCCCGACAGGTCGGTTCCCAGATTTTCCGAGCCGGAGGGCATTGTTGTGACCCCGTTTTGCATTTGAATGGGCGCGCTGAAACTGTTGACGCTGCCCAGCGCCACCGTGCCATCGTGACAACTGAGGCAGAGCCGTGACGAGCCGTTGGGCTGGCCGACGACCGCCTTTAACGTGGGGCTGCTATAGACAATATAGTTTGTCACGCCGGACAGGGTATGGTTCCACAACGGCGTTTGGCCGGTTGCACGATGCGCCGTATGACAGAAAATGCACACGTCACCTTCGGTTGAAGCCTTGATGGCGCCGGGACCGTTGACGGACAGATTATGCACGGTGTTGACAACGCTCTCGCCGAGGAGGGCCGTGGCCGACAGCATCAAACAGCCAATGAGCGCGCCCCACCGCAAGGCGGTTTTCATAAATTGGTTAATTGCCTGAATTTTCATGGTTGCCCGATATATTTCAATACCTGCACACGGTGGTTATAGCCGTCTGCGACGTAAATCAGATTGTTCGTGCCGATGGCGATGCCGGTGGGCAAACCGAATTGTCCCGGCCCGGTCCCGCTTTGGCCGAGGCTCAACAGAAGCTGGCCCGACAGGTTGAAGACCTGGATATTGTCAAAAACCGCGTCAGCCACGTAGATGTGCCCGAAGGTGTCAGCCGCCACGCCTTTCGGCCGCCCGAAATATCCGGAGGTGTCACCGGCGCCACCGATTTGAGACATAAACTTTCCATCCGCGGTAAAGACCTGCACGCGGCTGTTCAAAGAATCGGTAACGAGCAAATGGCCCTGGTTATCGAAGGCGACGTGGGTGGGAAAATTAAATTCGCCGGGAGCGATGCCGCGTTTGCCCAACTTAAAACGGAGGCCGCCCTGCAAATCGAAAACGAAAATACAGTGCGCCTGCGAATCGGCAACCGCCAGTGTGCCTCCATCAATGGCGAGTCCGACGGGGCGTATTAAGGGCGCAGCAATTTCAAAGATGAGCCTGCCGTTATCCCGGAATGCCAGCACTTTGCCGAGTTGTGAATCGGCAACGTAAAAAATTCCGTTTTGGCGGGCTACGGCGACGGGCGATTGGAATTGGATTTTTCCGGCCGCCTTCCAGCGCCGCCATTGTCTGCGCGCAAAGTCACAGTAGTAAACCATGTTCGCGCCCGTATCCGCAACGCAGAGGTTGCCCGTTTCGTCGAGCGCGACGCCAAAGGGTTTTTGGAAATTTTGGGATTCGCCTGTTTCGCCGGTAACCCATCGCGCCATCCTGGTCCAAACCGAAAGGGATGCTCCGACGTCCGCCGGGCCGGAAATACTCTTTACATAAACGACGCGCGGTTCATCTGGCGGCAGCGGCCACACTGGACCCGGCGGGTTCGACACCACTGATGCCGGGATTTCCTGTTTGGTTGAAACGCAGGAAACCGCCAGTCCAGCAAAGGCAATCGCAACCACTAATCGCCAATGTAAGTATCTGTGCATTTAAAAATTCCTCCGGATTCGTAAAAAAGCGTAATTGCGCTTCAAGATTTCAGTGCTGTAATTCTGGTTTTCATATTCGTATCCAAGATGGACTTCCAATTTGCCCATGTGCCAGTTCAAGTAAGTCCGAGCTGCAAACAAATCCTGATTTACCTCGCTGCCGTATGTCCGTTGCAGGCCGCCTTCGGCATTCCAACTCAAATAGCCTGTGGGACGCCATTCGCACGTTAGCATGAAATTATAAAACGTCGAGCGCTGGTTTTGAGGCCCGGATGCCGGCCCGCTGAATGAATAATCATCCCATTGTTGTCCTAAATTAACGCCCACCCTGGAATGCGCTGACCTCATCAAGGTATAATTCTCCGCAAGGTTATAACTCCGGCTGTCATAAAGCGTGGAGCGATCATCGGTGTAATTCGCGTTCAACGACAGCCTGTGCCAGTTCAAATCGGTGCCTATCTGGAATTCGTTCTCGTTTTGGAGCACAAACTCGGGCGAGCTGGCCTGATTTTCGGTGACATCATATAGCGCATAGACGTCCGCCAGACCATTCCAAAATCCCAGCCGGATTTCAGACTGACTGTTAAATACGGAATAGCTGCCCGATGGATTGGTCTGAACTGTATAAGTCACCAATATTGTGGCGCCGGGCAATATGTGGTTCGGTCCCGCGCTGTTGATTTGGATCTGCCAGGGGTCGGTGCTTTCATTTACGGTATAATCCAGGCCCGGTTGCAGGATAATGGTTCCGGTGGAATCAGTTATCCGAGAGATGGAAAGGTCGAGAGGCTGGGTCAGAATTATCGGTCCGGTGGTCGGCACGGTATGAGATTCATTGGCGATGACTGTTTGCGAACCGTTTGCCTCCTGGTCCGTCACAGTGTAACTGGCGCTTTCGCCTATAGTCAGGCGTCCCCAATCGCCCAAGCGTTTTACGTAATTCTCCGAGGCTGAAATTTGGCCTGAATAGGAATCGAGCGCGGCCCCGGAAGAACTGCTATTGGCCGATGAGCCCTCGATTTCAAAACTGGAGGTGAGGCTTTCATAAAGTTGATGATGAAGCGCCGCCGACGCGGTGTTTTGCATGGAATCAGAACTATTGTCAGCATACCGCGTGAAGGAGTAATCGTAATCACCGCTCAAATGCGGGGCATGTTGGACTTGATAGTCGAGCGCGGCATTTAGGTTATACGATGAAAATGAATTTGGGGATTGGATGTCGTCGAAAAACAGGGAGGATCTCAAGACGCTTTTCCGGTAATGCTCCGCATCGGTCAAAATTAAATGTTGATAGCTGGTGTCATTGTTGTAACTCAACCCTGCTACATTAAAATTATTGTTGAACTGACCGTATTGATAAGTCAGAATCGTTGAGTCGTCCATTGCCCGGTCATTTTTGGCGTTCAGATTCACTGTGGTTTGGCCATTGTTGGAATTCTGCCCGGGGCTGACACTGTTCATCTGTGATTGTTGAAATGACACGTTCACCGGCACCGGACCTGCCTGATAGCCGCTGTTAACAACCCAGGTCTGCGAATCCACCGTTGCTGAGTTAAAAAAATCATATTTTACGTCATCTTGGGAACGGCTGTAGGAAACAATCGTCGCGTAGGGCTTGGCTTCGAGGAGATTGACCTTGAAGATGCCGTCCAACATCAATTCGTCGGTAGTTTGAGCCGGCAATCCCGGCTCGCCGCTCCTTTGCCAGATATATCCCGGTTCGAACAGCAGCGAATAGTTCAGAAGGTAGGGATGATAAATATAATTGTCCCATTCTATCCCGGCGACGGGCGAAACATACCATCGTTCGTCTCGGATGGAAGTGCCTGCGGAATTATAGGTGTCTGATTCAAATTCCATGTCCGTTTCGAAATACCTTAACCTGGGCAGAAGATTCATCGAACCGAGGTTCTGCTCCGATTCGCCCCAGTCCACCGATTGCGCCGTCGCTCGCGCCGCCCCCGAGGTTAGCACAAGCAGAGCAATCCAGCGCGGGAGCCGGAATTGTTTTTTCTTGCGCATCCGTTTCATGGCGCGGTCCCTTTCATCGCGGCCGGCTTTAATAGGTTGACGTTGTCGCCTGAGTGAGGGTCATGGCAATCTACGCAGGATTTATTGCCCGTTTTCGCGTGGCCTTTGTCCCTGGCGAGGTCCTTGGGGTCATGGCAATCGGTACAAAGAGCGGGCAGGCTTTTATTGAGCAATTCGTTTACGTCTGAGGCATGGGGGTTATGACATCCGCTGCAGTCATCCACGACGTCATGCGTGAACTTCGCTTTCTCCAAAAAATTGTCGTGGCATTCCCAACAAAGAGATTCGCCAGGCTTAATTAGCAGATTTTTATCCGCCCCCGCGTGAGGCGCATGACAGGCAGTGCAATCGCCGTCGTCCACCGGCTGATGTACGTCCTTTTTCTTCCCCACCACGTCGTCATGGCATTCGTAGCAGGTTGCCTTGACCGATTCCTTTAACAGGCCCTTGAAATTGGTGGCATGTGGCGAGTGGCAAGCCAGACAATCGCCGCCTTCCACCGCTTGGTGTTTAAATTTGCCTTCCTCCAGCGGATCATCATGGCAGGTCAGGCACAGGTCATTGCCCTTTTTGACGAGGAGATTTGTGTTGGGCGATTGATGAGGGTCGTGGCAATCTAGGCACTCGCCATTGTCAATAGGCTGATGCGTTACCTTCATACCCACCGTAAAATCTTTATGACAGGTGAAACAAAGCTGACGCGTTGGCAGCCGTGGCACCGGCGACATCGCATCCCCGCTGCCGTGGCATGCGCTGCATTTCCCCTCTGCAAAAGGGGGATGAATGATGTTTGTGGCAATCTTCGGCGTTGCGGGCGCAGGCGCTGCCGTCGCGCGGGTTTGATTCGTCGAAGCCGACGCAGTTGGATGGTTTGTGGCGCAGGTTTCTGGCGGAACCCCGTCAAAGAAAAAATTGAGCCACTTCTGTGAGGTTGTGGAACTGTATGCGGTGGTCAATATAGCGCTATAGGCTGAGACAACTGAAACCAGTAGAAACAGTTTGCTGATTTTTCTGAATGTCGTTTTGCATTTCACTGTCGTCGTTTCGCCGGAAAATTTGCCGTATGGTTTATTTCATGTGTCCAAAGCCGTAAACGCACACCATGTGCGGCCCAATTTGGTTGATAACGAATACCAGATACTCAATTTTGAATTTCGGGGCGGCGTAATGCTGAAAAAGGGTGGCATCGTCGTAATCCACAAGCACCTTCGCCGGCAGACTTTTCAGCGGGCCGCCCGCTTCTGGGTCCCCAAACCAGGTCAACGCGCGGCCTTGGTCGTTGAACATTTGAACCACACCGGACAGGGCGTCCACGGCGTAAAGCTGGTTGTCCCGATCCACGGCCACTCCCTTAACGCGGGCAAATTGGCCCGGGGCGTCTCCCAATTCACCGACCGAGCGGAGGTATTTGCCGTCGGCGTCATACACCTGCACCCGGCAGGCGCCCGTGTCTGCCACATAAACCCGGCCTTTGGAATCCAGCGCCAGATTGGTAGGCATGAAGAGAGCATGCATCTGGTTGGTCTTGTCTTCGTCGCGGGGAATTTCAAAAAGGAAGTTCCGGGTGACCTTGTCATACACACGCACGCCGTGGGCTTGCAGGTCTGCCACGTAAATCCGGTCCCGGTCCACCGCCACGTCGCGCGGTTTCATCTCGCCAGATTTTCCCAAGGCGACAGCATAATTTCCGGCCTTATCATAAATGATCACCTGGTTTCGGCCAGCATCGGCGATATAGCAGGCGCCCTCATTATCAATCGCAATGTTCACCGGCAGGGAAAGTGCCCCTTCACCCTGAGTAGTCAGGACGCCAATGCGCCGGGCTTGCAAATCCACGACCTCCACCGCACCCACATCTGTGTCGCAAATGAATAATTTTTTGTCATGCGCCGCGGCGCCATAGGGCTTGCTAAAACCTTTATTGAGCGGCACTTCTCCAGTCAAAAAATCCATTAAACTTCTTTTTTCATGGCCTCCAAATGCCTCTTCGGAACTGAAGCCGATAAGATATTGGAGCCGTGGCTCATTCGGCGGC
Source organism: Verrucomicrobiia bacterium (assembly GCA_030038175.1). Taxonomy (GTDB): domain Bacteria; phylum Verrucomicrobiota; class Verrucomicrobiia; order Limisphaerales; family UBA11358; genus UBA11358. Next base: position 7,117 of record JASHPN010000025.1, on the reverse strand, counting down.
GGCGGGAAAAAATAATAGGTCTTTCCGGTGGTCCTTGATTGTGTGGCGCAACCCGCCGCCAGGCACAGCAGGGCGGCCAGCCCCGCCACTCGTGCAATGTTGTGTGTTATAATCTTTTTCATAATGCGTTTTTTTGCGGCGAATTCCGGCCTGTTTTGCCGTCTTTTCATCACGCAATCATTGTCTCCCGCAAGCCGTTATGTGGCTCCACGGATTTTGTCATTCAGTTCGCATTTTTTGTGTATATGGGTTTTGGCGCTATGAACGAGCGTGGCAAGAGCCGTGTCCGCTGATTTGACCCGGTAGGATTTCAATTCTCGTTTTGACCCGTTTTTAATTTTTGATTGGACGCTTCACGTTTTGTCTGAAAACAAAAGAGGCCCCGGTTTCCCGGAGCCTCGTGTGTATCATTCATTCAACCAAGTAATATGAAACGGCCCTTACTTGTTGTGACAGGTCAGACACAACTGAGCGTTATTCAAACTTACGACCAAATCATCGTCAGCGCTGGATGCGATGCCTTCTGTTTGATGGATATCATGGCAGGAGGCGCATTCCACAGTCCCGTTCACCCCTTGCAACATGTAGGTCGGCAGGGTGGCCACTGGATTCAGTTCGGCGCCGTTGTTGAGGGCCGTCTGATATGGCACGCCAATGGGGTGCATCGTGGTGAGAGAGCCGGCCCCGGCAGCTTGATGGCCATCATATTGCCCGGTGGTCGTATCCAGGACAATAATGGGAGCATAGACATTGGTAGTGCTTTGACCGCTTAGTTTGCTGGAGCCATAGACGCCGTTGAGCGGGGTGGCACTGTAAGGTTGGTTCACCGCAATCGAACCATCGTGGCAACTCAGGCAGGCGACCGACGAACCGAGCGTCAGGGTTCCCAGATTTAAGGCATTAAATGTGGCACTACCGGCTTGATCGTAGGTAATGTAATAACCGGGCGCCGTAGCTCCGACGCCGACGGCGTGATTCCACAACGGTCCATTGGCCTGGCTATAAAGAGCAGACTTGTGCGGAGTATGACACACCTGGCATGGGTTGTTGTAGGTGTTCGTACTTCCGTACCAGGTATAGGTCGCGATTCCTTGCTTCGAATCTCCGCCGCTGCCGCTCGGACTGAAGTCGTGCGGACTTCCGATGATGGTTGCAATGCCGGTCAATGGCATGAACGCCATCGCAACCCCAACGGCAAGCCCGCCGAGTAGTATTTTTGGGTTTTTCATAGTTTTGTTTTTGTATAGTGCGCGTGTTTTGTTGCTTTCAGTGTTTAGAGGTTGCGGCACCGTGAGGATGCCGCCCTGTTCCAGCGAAAAATCAACAAGCTTTCGCGCCGGATTTTCCGTTGAAATTGTTTTGTTCATAAATTTTTTCATGGCTCATTTAACTTTGAAAAACGAGTCCGCCACCAAAAGACCAGCCGGGAACTAATTCCACTTCCATGTCGCGTGCCTTTACCGGAGCAGGGTTGATTTTGGCCATCAACGCGGCGGCATGACGCAAGATGATTTCGTTGCATTTGGAAAGCTCCTGTTCGCGCGTCTTTGAATTTTCGCGGACGATGCTTTCGAGGTGGTCAATGTTGTAGAGATACACATTGTTCAATTCGTTGACATCGGCAGCGATATCGCGCGGCACCGCAATATCAATCAAAATCAGCGGACGATTCTGCCGGGCAGACAAGACAGCCTCGATTTCTTCCTTGTGCAAAATGGTTGTGGGAGAGCCGGTCGAGCTGACAACGATGTCGGCAGCCGCAAGTGCGTTTAACCGTTCTTCAAACGGCAGCGCCTTGCCGCCAAATTCTGAGGCGAGCGATTCCGCGCGTTCAAGAGAACGGTTGGCGACGAGCACCGTGCGCGCGCCGCGTTTGGCCAGATGGCGGACGCAGGCTTCACCCATCTTGCCGGCACCGAGGATCATAATTGTTTTATTGGATAAATCGCGATCGAAAATCTTTTCGGCTAGTTCCACCGCCACGCTGCCGACCGAAGTTGCGCCGCGCCCGATGGCTGTGCGCGTGCGGATTTCCTTGCAGGTTTTCAAGGCCATTTGAAACAGCCGGTTCAGCAGGGGCCCGGTAAGTTTGGCTTCCTGGGCTGCCTGATAAGCATTCTTGATTTGACCGGTGATTTCAGTCTCGCCAATCACCATCGAATCCAAGCCGCTCGTCACGGAAAAGAGATGCTCTGCGGCCTCCGTGCCTTCCTTGAAATAAACATAGGGTGTCACGTCAATGTCCGCGCAAAATTGCTGAAAGATGAGGGCCACCTTGTCCTTGACGTCATGTGCGGCACCATAGATCTCAACCCGGTTGCAGGTCGAAAGCACCACCACCTCGTCCAGCCCGGCGTTCAGCTTCAGGCGGCAGCCATAACAGGGCAGAAGCGATGGCCGCACGGCGACCTTCTCGCGAATTTCCACCGGCGCGGTTTTGTAGCTCAAGCCGGCGACAAATATTTTTGTCGCCCGCGATGCTTTTTTATGTGTTAGATTCACAGAGCCATTTTAAGACACGGATAAAAAGCCGCTCTCCCTCCATTGGCATTTACTACGCAATTATTGTGTTCATTATGTGACCAGGTGTTTTAATAATTTTTTATCACAGTTCACGGGGAGATGGGTCCGTCGAATGGCTTTCATCCCTTTGGTTCCCCCTCTTAACCGACCGTCAACTTGAAGCAATCCCACAGACAGGAAATGCTCGTTAACGCTATTCCGGGCGTTGATTGGTTACTCCAGCGATGGAATTGAAGTAGTAGAGCCGGAAACGGGCAGATTTTGCGATATGAATGGGACCGCCTGCCGGCGGCTGGGCTATACACGGGAAGAAATGCTTGAACTGCGAGTATCGGACATGGCTCCCAACATTACGCAGGCAGTCTGATCAGAAACCCGAAACCCACAGCGAAAACTGAGCGGAGCATCGGGCGTTGTCCCCGGTGCCGTTGTCAGGCAGATTTGTGCTTTTCATGATGCCAGCGCAAGAAAGAACTGCCCAAAAACAGCAGGCTCGGGACGCAAAAGAGAATCAAAAACATAGAATGCCGCCAATTGACTCTCTCAGCCACAATAAATAGAATCCATCCAACGAAAGACATTATGCCTCCTGGAAGCTCCCAACGCCACGCAAGGAGAATACCCAATAGCACCAGCGAAAGTGCGAGAAAGCCAACCTGGATGACAAATGGTTGAGGAAACAGATCAGGCATACCTTCACCCATCGCGATTAATAAGGCAAACCCGACCAGCACGATTCCAATGACCCGTGCAACCCAGCGGAAGATAGTTGCGATCAATTTGGTGTTCATAGCTCAACGACTTAATCGAAGGCTAAAAAATGGATATGGATACTTCATTGGATAGATAACAAAAATGCTACCACTAATCCGCGTGCCATCAAAATTAAATGGGGCGTTAATTGGATGGGTTCCACTTTCGGGGTCAGGCGCAACCGCCCCGACAATCTGCCCGCGAATGACGAAGTCGGTCCAGAGGTGAAGCCGCCGCCCAAACCAGCCACGATTTACCGCAACGATACAATTCGTCAATTCCGCTCCGCCAATTCGGCCAGTCACCTTTCCGTTGGCGGAAATATAAAACACAATCTCAACATCTTGAGGCGTTATCGTCTTTTGTGTGGCTTCCTTATAGCTAATCCCTGTGAATCGGCTCTTCCCATGCCATTGACCTGCCAGGTTCGACACCGTGGTGGTCTCGATCGCCAACAAGCTGGAAGTAGACAACAAGATGGCAAGCACTGTAGGTAAAATCAAGGTGCGTGAATTTGTTTTCATGCTCGGCATTTTACGAAACTGGCTGCAAACGGCTTAATTGATAGTTTTCGTGGTAACATTGATATTTTCGATGCGCGCGCACAAAGCCGCGTAACGAACCCAATATAGCTGAACCACGGCCGCGGGCGTCTGGCTCGCAACTGCAATCTGGACTCTCAATTCAAATACCCAGGGTTAAAACGAACCCTGTTTACTCGTTGATTCCCCAATGTGGCGACGGACGATAATCCAGGAATTTCTTTAGCACTGGCGTAATGGTTTCAGCGCGGCGATGGATGTCTTCCATGTAAGGCAATGCATCTGTCGGCGCCGAAGTCCGCTCCAGCGAATCCTTTGGCATCAATCCGGGCGAGCGTACTTGGATCAATAATTTTGGTTCTTTCAGCATAGTCGAACTCATTTTCAAACCCTCACCTGTAATCTACGTCTGATGCAGACCGTTTTGTCTCCACATTATTTGGCAAAAGACAACTTTTTTTTGCGCCCGAAGGAATTTCCTGAGAACATGTCCGGCATAGACTTGGACTGTTGCAGACCGGAAAATTTCAGTAACTCATCCGGTCCATTTTCACTTTGCCACGGAAGATCCAGTAGATGCAGGCGGTGTAGGCCAGCACAATGGGAACGCCGACGCAGGCGATGATAAGCATGATGCCGAGGGTCTTTTGCGAGGAGGCGGCGTTGTAAATGTTCAGCGAGTTTTCGGGATTGGGTTGGCTGAAGACGAGATTCGGATACTGGTCTATGCCGAAGAGCATCATCAGCGTCGCCATCGTGGCGCATGAGGAAAGGAAGGCGAGCCAGTCGTTGCCGCGATGAAATTCACGCGGGATGTTGGCGATGCTCAACATATTCGCCAAAGAAATGCTGAAGAGCCAGGGGTGGTTTTTAATCTGTCCGGCCATGTGCGGGACGTAGAGCAGAGTGACCATGGTGGTGGTGGCGGCGCAAATAACGAAGAAGATGATGGAGTTCGTCGCCCAGCCGCGGAGTTTGTCATGCAAGGCGCCTTCGGTCTTCATTACGCCGTAAATGGCACCGTGCATCATGAATAGGGCCACGGTGGTGATGCCGATCAGGAGCGGATAAGGTTTGAGCAGACCGAGGAAGGACCCGGCGAACTCGCCGTTGGCGTCAATGGGAATACCCTCGGCGATGTTGCCCAGGGCGACGCCGATGAGTAGGGCGGACACGATGCTGCCGGCGGCAAAGCCGATGTCCCACATTTGCCGCCACCAGCGCATGGGTTGTTTGCTTCGGAATTCGATAGCCACGGCGCGGAAAATCAGTGCGAACAGCAGCAGGACGAACGCGAGGTAAAAGCCCGAAAAGACAGTGGCATAGACGTTGGGGAACGCGGCGAAAAGCGCGCCGCCGCCGGTGACAAGCCAGACTTCGTTGCCGTCCCACACCGGGCCGATGGAGTTGAGCATGATGCGCCGTTCCTCGTCTTTTCTGGTGAACAAATGCAGCGCGCCGATGCCCAGGTCAAAGCCGTCCAGTACGGCGTAACCGGTGAAGAGGACCCCGACGAGGACAAACCAAATAGTGTTTAAATCAAGATGATTCATTGATATTGAATTAAATTTTCCGGCAGGGCCAATTTGCCGTGCGGCACGAGGTCGTCCGGGTGCGGGCCGTGCTGGATTTTATGGTTAAGCAAATAAACAAAAACCCAGAAGAGCAGGAAATAAATGAAGGTGAATAAAATGAGCGATGTTAAGACGGTGTTGGCTCGGACAACGGCAGACAAGCCGTCGGGCGTGCGCAGCAGGCCATACACAATCCACGGCTGCCGTCCGACTTCGGCGGCGAACCAGCCGAACTGGTTGGCGATTTCCGGTCCCAGCACGGAGAAAACCATAATCCAGAGCAGCCAGCGGTTTTCCATCAGCTTGTTTCGCCACACAAAGAAACAGCCGAGGATGGCGATGAAAAGCAGCAGGAAACCGATGGCGACCATGCCGTGAAAGAACAGGAAACAGGATTCCACCGGCGGACGATCCTGCGGCGGAATGTCGTCGAGGCCTTCGACGGTGGCGTGCGGGTTGTGATACACGAGAAAGCTCAGGAGACCGGGCGCTTCCAGGCCGACCACTTTATGGTCCGGTTCATCCACATAACCGACCAGAGCGAGGGGAGCATTGGATTCCGTGTTGTAGAGCCCTTCAAAGGCGGCGAGTTTGGCCGGTTGATGTTTGGCAACGCCCCGCGCGCTGATATCGCCGCTGATGGCCTGAAGGACGCATGCAATCAAAGCCACAACCAAGCCGATGCGCAGCGAGCGGCGAGCGAAGTCCTCGTATTTCTTTTTAAGCAAATAAAACGCGCTGACGCTGATGACCAGGAAGGCGCCCGTGGCCCACGCGCCGCACAGGGTGTGAAAGAGACGATCCATCGAAGAGGGGCTAAAGACCAACGCCCAGAAGTCGGTAATTTCCGCGCGGGCGTGCATCCCCTGGCCAACGATGTGGAAACCGGCGGGCGTTTGCATAAAAGAATTAGCCACGGTAATCCACACAGCGCTGAAGTGCGCGCCGAGGCAAACCATGCAGGTGGAAAAGAAATGGACTTTGCGGCTGACTTTGTCCCAGCCGAAAAGCAGGACCGCGAGGAACCCGGATTCCAGGAAGAACGCGAAGATGCCTTCTGCGGCGAGCGCGCTCCCAAAGACGTCGCCAACATAGCGGGAATAGGTGGCCCAGTTGGTGCCGAACTCAAATTCCATGACGATGCCGGTGGCGACACCGAGCGCGAAGGTGAGGGCGAAGACATTCGTCCAGAATTTGGCCATCTGGTGATAGACAGGATTTTTGGTCTTGAGCCAGCACCCTTCCATAATGACGAGCATCATGCCCAGGCCGATGCTCAACGGCGGATAGATATAATGGAAGCCGATGGTGAGTCCAAATTGGATGCGGGAAAGTGTTAGAACATCCATAAGTAATAAAAATGTGATTCTCGCTTCAAGCTATCTATGGCGTTCAATTTAAGGGGAATGATTTTACTGACTCCACATTTGTTGTCTAACAAAGGCCAATTTTTGCCATCTCAAGACCTTGTGTTAGGCAAAATCCAATGGCATGAAAAAACCTGGCTTTTCGGTGATTAACTGGCTGGTTGCGATTCCGACCAACGCACGGCAAGGCGAATCAATTCGGGAGCCGAGTTTAATTTCAGTTTCGTTTTGATGTTGGCGCGATGCACGTCAATGGTCTTCACGCTCAAGTGTAGTTTTTCCGCGATTTCCTTGGTTCCCTGGCCCTGGCCGATAAGCTGGAAAATTTCGAATTCACGGTCCGTTAGTTTTTCTATCG
>JASHPN010000227.1 GCA_030038175.1 Verrucomicrobiia bacterium | reverse complement strand
GCTTCTCCACGGTCGCTCCGCGACAACACAACCCCGCATTTGATTTTTCCCCGAATCTCCGGCACAATTAAACTTCTGGATTTTATTGTGAATCGCAAACCATCACTGCTCGTCATTTTTTTGTCTGTCTTCATTGACCTCGTCGGCTTCGGCATTGTCCTGCCCTTGCTCCCGGGGTTCGCCGAAGACAATTTTCAACCCGGTTTCAGCCTCAAAGGCCTCGTCATCGGCGGCATCATCGCGTCCTTTTCGCTGATGCAATTTCTCTTCGCCCCCGCCTGGGGCCGGCTCTCCGATCGCATTGGCCGCCGACCCGTCATGCTCATCAGCAACCTCGGCGCAGCCGGTTCCTATGCTTTGTTTGCCATCGCGTCCGGCATGAGCGGCACCATCGGCTTAATCTGGATTTTAGCTTCGCGAGTATTTGCCGGCATCTGCGGCGCGAATCTGTCCGTCGCCTCCGCCTATATCGCCGATATTTCGCCTCCGGAAAAACGTTCCGCCCGCATGGGATTAATCGGCATGGCCTTCGGCCTGGGATTTATTTTCGGTCCTGCCATCGGCGCTTTTGCGATTGATTTTTTGCATAGCAAAGAGGCGCCCGGCTGGATCGCCTCGGGATTCTGCGCCGCCAATTTCATTCTCGGCTTCATCATCCTTGGCGAAAGCCGCAAGCCCGGCTCCGGCCCCGTGAACGCCCGCCCCAAATTCGCCCAATGGGGCCACACCCTCTCACAGCCCCGCATGGGCCTGCTCATTGGTGTTTTCTTTTTCGCCACCTTTTGTTTCACGTGCTTCGAATCCACCTTTCCGCTGCTCGCCAAAGACCAATTTTCCGCCAATGAAAAAAATCTCGCCGATCGCATCGGTTACTTCTTTACCTATGCCGGTATTATCGCCGCCCTGGTGCAGGGGGTCATCGGCCGACTTGTGAAAAAATTCGGCGAACCAAACCTGATTTTCAGCAGTTTGATTGTTTTCGCCGCCGGCCTGGCCGGACTGCCCTATGCCAAAAGTTTGCCGGAAATCCTGCTTGTCCTGGCTTTGCTCGCCATCGGTTCCGGCCTCAACCGCCCGCCGGTCTTCGGATTGATTTCATTAAATTCCTCGCCCCACGAACAGGGCGCCAACCTCGGCGTCGCGCAAAGCTTCGGCGCCCTCGCCCGCATCCTCGGCCCCATCTTCGCCGGCAGCCTTTTTTTCATCCACCACGCCCTGCCCTATTTAATCTGCGGCGGAATCGCGCTCCTGACCTCCTTCGTCGCCTGGACCTATCTTTGCCAAAAAGGCGCCGCCACCGCTAAAGGCAAAAATTTCGCGGGCGGTTTGGAAGGCGAGAAGCTGGATTAGCCCATACCGGACAGGCGTCCCCGCCCGTCGTAGAGTCAAATGCCTTCCGGTTTTTCGTACCCCCGTTGCAATTGTTGCTCTTGGAACCGACGGATTTTTTCATCCTTGCTTTGAGCGATAGCGGCCAATGGGAGAATCGGTGACCATTCAATCTGATATCGGTTGGCGATCTTTCGGGCACGCCGGCTGGTCGTCAATTTCAGTGTTTGATTGGCCGCGCCGAGCCACTCCCTTGCCGGCGTTTTGCTTCGTTCAACCTGCTGCAAGACTTCACACAGAAACGCCCGGACGCACAGAACGAGAATTTTCAGATGCAGTGCATCTCGACGATTCTTTTGCGGTACGGTGGCCGCGAGTTCTAATTCGGATGCCAACAAGGAAATCGGATCAAGAACACGAATTTCTCGTCCATTCCATTCGACGTCAAATGCTGGGATCTCCGCCGCATCGGACACGCCAGGGACTCGCCGAACAATTTCAATACTGGACCTCAAATCGCCGATCCGGAATGGAATGACTCCCGCCAACGCAGTCATCGCCACCTTCGGAGGATACACCGGGCTGGATTCTAATTGCTTTGCAATCCATTGGACATCGTCTCGACTGCCTTTGAAATCAATGTCCTCGCTGGTGAAAGGTTGAAATATTTTCAGTTCCGGCTCGGCAGGCAAATACCGCTCCGCCCAATAATTCACTGCCTGCCCGCCGATGAGAATATAAGGATGCCCGTTACATCGCGTATTTTGAAAACCCCGGAAAACTGTTCAAGGGAAAAACTCACGGTCAAGCCCAACGAGCCATGGCGCGGGTCACTTCTTTGAAATTCGTAATGCGCCACTTTGCGCCATTGCCAACCAGCGAAACGCGGCGTTGAATTTTCGCCGCCGCCTGCGGACTGCGCCGGGCCTTCCGCAGAGCCGCCATGCGACTCTTCGCTTCCTGCCGTTTCAGGGCATTAAAATTCAGCGCTTTCACTGTAAAAACAGATAATGCAATCCCTAATCAAAAGCAAGCATCACCTGTTGAATCCCCCGAACCATCAGGGGGCCGGTGCATTATCGTTCCCCGAACCCAAAACACTGCCGGTGAGGACCCCGGACACACCATTGGTTGGGAAGGAGGCGCTCCCAATCCCGTCGGAAAGCTGGAACGATTCCACGCTATTGCTGAAATTGTGGTAATACACGTCGTTGACCGTTGTAAACCCTTCCAGCCCGAACGATTCCGTGCCGTCGCCGCTTCGATACTGGAGAAAGCCGTCCGACGCGGAGATTTTTGTGCCGGAGTTGGTTGTACTTGAGCCGGCAAAGACGGTATTGGTGGATGAAAGAGCCAACACATAATGATCGCCGTTGGAATTGAAACTGGCGTTGGCCAGAAGAACTTTTCCATCCTGGCCCAGAACCATAAATTGGCCCACCCAGAAATTGCTGACCGCCAGGGAATCCCCGTTGGTCACAGAAAATGACGTGCCGAACTCGCTGTTAATCAGGCCCAGAATATCGTTGTCGTCTATTCTGCCCTGCTTGAAATGAAACGCCGTGGACGCGCCATTGGTGCTGCTGTTCCCCTGCCCCAGGATCATGAGGTCCACATGCACCGTCGTGAGCCCGAGAGGCGCCCCGGAACCGCCGTTTGCCAGGGAGACCGGTTGCGCGCTCAAGGTTAACCACCCCAAGGTCACCACCGCCGTTGCGACTGCTAATTTTTTCATAACGTGTTTGTATTTTTTGTTCATTGCCTTGTTTATCCCCGTTTCAGGTGGACTGTCGTTCAGCAAAAGATATGCCCCGGCCGCGGGGCGCGCCGGTAACGTTAAGGAGAACATTTTTATTTTACGGCGTAATGCATAGCGCCCGAAACGCGGCATTCATTGCAAATTGCGTCAAGCGGTTGTCCTGATGTGTGTTGCGATTTGCAACCGGAATTTGTTTTCTGCAAAAACTTTTTCTCCCAATGATTTTTTCGAATGGGATGTTTGGGCGTGTGCGCCTCTTTGCGGCAAGGCCTGAATTTCGTGATCAAACCCTCGCCACAGAAATTTTGGCCGTTTGCCCTGGGACGGCGGGAAAACGATATTCAATCACCGGAGCGTTGAACATCACGCCGTAACTCGGTGAAACCTGTCCCGGCCGCACGGTCATTTGCAGACGGTCGGAAAAACGCGCTTCCCATTGGTGTTTGGCCGATTGCAGCCGGAAAACTTGCGGAGCCGTTTGCGTAACCTGGATGCCGGCCGCCAGATGCAGCCGTCCGCAAAATTGGCTTCCTGCCGTTTTGGCGCGGAGCGGCGTAATGATGTCCTGGATGTCACAACGGCCATGTCTCAGGTTGCATCGCATTTCCCGCGCGACTTCCCATCCGTATGACGCGTATGCGGAATGATGCCCGCGAAATTCGACCACGGAACCGTCGGCTTTCCATAAATCCACCACCGTATGCGCGCGCTCGTACATATTGAAGAGCCTGCGCGGATCGAATTCCTGCTGCTCCAGATCGTCGAGTTGCAGTGTGTTGTGCGAGGCCGTGGAGCGGAATTGATTGCGCAAGGCGCCGCTGGCGCCATAGACCATCGAGCCGCAATCTATAATCAAATCCTCGCCGCGATCCTGAATTTCGAACGAAAGCTGGTCGCAATGATTGTGGCCGCCGCCGCAAAGCGGGTGAATGAGACCGGCGCGCACGGCCAAGCTGGTGTCAGCATTTTTGGCAAACGCAAATCCCCCGTCGCGATAGAGGCCGGCCTGGACCGAAGATCTTATACGATGCGATTTCGGCGGATTTTTTCCCAGGAGCCAGAGGGTATCCGATGACTGGCTGGACACATCCGTCAGAAGCGGCCCCATGCCCAGCCAGGCGGCGCCGACAGCAAGGATATGGCGGTGGTCCCGATATTCCTGATGCCAGTAGTTGTGCAGCACCAAAACGCGGCCGTTATCGTTGTCCCCCACCTGCGGCGCGAGGCCGTTGGGCTTGGTA
>JASHPN010000226.1 GCA_030038175.1 Verrucomicrobiia bacterium | reverse complement strand
CAGGTCCTGGACCCTGACGGCAGTCCGGTTGCAGGCGCCAAAGTGAGTTTTGGAAACCAGAGAAATCCTCTGCAAACACGTCCGCAGACTGATAATTTTGGCTGGCCATTCTGGGTGACCGCAACGACGGATTCACAGGGCCGCTGGCAAATCAATCGAATCGGGAAGGACGCGCTTCGGACGGTTGACGGCTTCGTCAACGACCCGAACTTCGTGCCGAGTGACCTGGCTGATCTGCGGCGAAATCCTGAAATCGAAACCCAATTATTGGCCGGGACGTACGTCTTTACCCTCAGCCGCGGCCTCGTCGTTCGAGGTGTCGTGGTCACCACAAACGGGCAACCCATGCCGAATGCCAATATCCTGATTGGGCATCCATTCGAAATAGGGGCGCGGCGAACGAAAAGCCAAAATGACGGCTCGTTTTCCGTGGGCACATGTGAGCCCGGCCAGGATTTGATCACCGCAGAGGCTCCAGGTTACGCGGCCACGACCATTGAAGCCAATTTGAGCGATACTTCAGGGCCATTCCGACTTGTGCTCCAGCCGGGCAAAATACTTAAATTGCGCGTCCTGGATAACAACGGAAATCCAATCGCTCACGCCAATGTCATGCTGAATCGTGATCGGTACAATCTGGACCCCGACCGGAAAGAACCCGTTCCAGTCGAAGTCCAATTCAACGCGCAGACCGGCACGAATGGGAGCCTGGAATGGGATAACGCGCCGGATCGAGAAATGAATTTTGTCGTCTCGGCCGAAGGCTACATGATAAATCGGGATGTGATGGCGCAGCCCGACGCCACGGAACACGCCGTCACCCTCCAGCCGGCATTGACAATATCCGGCACGGTAAGCGACACAACGACCGGAGAGCCGATTAGGCGATTTCACGTTATCGCGGGCTGGCCGGAAAAAACCTTTTCAAAACCTCCCAATCTTAAACCCGGGCAGGAAATGTGGGTTTCAAATGGTCCGGCTCTTATCGAAGACGCAACCCAGCCTCATTGGAGCAATCTGGAACGCGACTGGAAATATTTCACGAATGGGAAGTTTCGGTTTTCGTATAGTATGGCCATGGTCATAGGCGAACCAAATCCGGACTACATGTTCAAATTCGAGGCCGACGGATATGCGCCATTTGTGACACGCATTGTCAAAGCGACGGAAGGATCGGTACATCTTGCTGTGCAGCTTACGCCTGCCGCGACGGTTGAAGTCACCGTTATTTCTCCGGATCAGAACGTCGCCGCCGGAACCGATATCGGCCTCGTTTCGCCCGGCGCCGGACTTGTCCTGAGGCCTGGCGGTTTTTCGACTGAACGCCTTGGTGGACTCATTCAAACCGCGCTTCTCCATACGGACAACCAGGGGCATTTTGCGCTTCCGCCTGATCCTGCGATAACTATGATCGTGGCCGTAAGCCAGCAAGGATTTGCCGAGGCCACTCCCGCCGAATTGTCGGCCAATGCCGTCATTCAATTGCAGCCATGGGGCCAGGTTGACGGGACTTTTACTTCCGACGGCATACCACTGCCAGGCCGGCGCGTCTCAATTGGTTTCGGCAAAGGAGGCGATTTGAACACTATTTCCTGCGATTCCAGGGCGTTTGAAGCCCGCACCGATGATCAAGGCCATTTTAGAATAACCATGGCCCCGCCCGGCAGTCATGATGTGACCTTGCTGACTTCCTTTACGAATCAGGCCGGGGCCGTCGGCGGGAGCATCGCAACGTTGCAGCCCGTGAACATTGCTCCGGGAACAAATACGGTCGTCGCAATTGACACCACCAATCTTGATTGGCCGGAATTTATGTTCGAGCGGCGCGGCCTGAGTGCGAAATAGATTCGCGGCCGGCAAAGCCGCCACCGTCTGCCCCGCCATAGCCGGGCGACGGCTGGAAATGGAGCCAGCTTGGATATCAAAACCCAAAAAGCACATGAACTAATGCAGAGAGACGCTATCATTGGGATGTCCAACCCGGTCATGGGCAGGTATTTAACGGGAGAATCCTGGTTGAAGACCTTGAAAACTTAGACGCAAGCCGTTGAAACCGTCAGGCATAAGATGAGACAGACTTACACTTTTTGCATCTACTTATTCGCGTCCTTGTGGATCCGGGCTTTGCCGATGAGCGCCACGACGATTACCTGGACCAATTGGGCGGGAGGGAATTGGGGCGTGAAACTCGGGCAATAGGCGGCACCACGACTGCGCCGATTCTTTTGTTTCGGCGGCGTTTAAAATCCGTCTCTTCGTGCAAATTCGTGAAATTCGTGTCGAGACTTTCCTACGGATTTACCAGATGGAAAAACAAATTCCCCGCCGCCGGACTGATGGTCAGATAATTCGTCCCGTTCGACGTCGTTATGCCGGTGCTGTTTGCCCAGCCCGACGGGATTTCCAAATTATTGTTCTGTTGGAGCGTAAAGCCCGAAACGTTTTGCCAGAACACAGTCACTGAGCTGCCGGAATGACTGATATAGAGCGTCGGCGCGCCCGAAGTCTGAATGACCTGAATGAGCGCCCAGAACCCGCCGGTGAGCGAATAACTGCCGCCAGTCATGGCGCCGGAAGCATCCGGCTGGCCGATCGTGCCGCTCACCTGGTAGGTCCCGCCCGTGCTGGTCCCGCCGCCACCGGCGATTTTATACCAGTTAATCGAATAGCTTTGCGCCATGCACGCCGATGGAATCAGCAGGGCCAGGAGTAATAAGGTTGTTTTCATAGATTTTATTGTTTTTGTTTGAGTGATTCTACTTCAATTTTCAATTCATCCAATTGTTGCTTCAAATCCGCAATCTCGGAATCTTTTTCTTCCAATTTTTGGTTCAGCCCCTGAATCGCCGCCAGTTCCACGCCGTCAAATTCAAGAGTCGTGATGCTCTTATCATCCCGTCCAGGGTAAAAAGCATGTTTAAAATCCTGCGCCATCGGCCCGATGTTCGGCACATCGGTGTCCTTTTCCCATTTATAATGCCACTGCTCGATGGGCACCGCCGCCAATTTTGCCAGAATCGCCTGCGCGTCCACGGGCGCAAAATCTTTTTTGGCGTTGCGGTCGGACAGCGTCGCCCAGGACGTCGAGCCGGGAGCCAGCACCGCGCCGGTAATCGTGTTGGTGCTGGTGTAAAAAACAAACCCATTATTCGCGCGCGCCACAAACTGGTTGTTCGTCGTGGAAACGGTGTTGGTGCTGCCGTCGCTCCAGACGAACGAATTGTCATTGGTTGCCTCGGCGTTATTGCCCGCGGCAAAGGAATAATCGCCCAACGCGGAATTGTTCGCGCCGCCCGCCACCGTGGAAGCGAAACCGCTGCTTTCGTTATTCTGTCCGCCGTCAATCGTCCCAGCCGTGTTATCAACCTCGTTCGAGCTTCCCCCGCCAATAGTGGCATTCACAATGAAATTGGTCACCGCATTATTACCGATGTTGTTTGCCTGGCCGCCGCTGATCGTGTTGGCGCTGCCGCCGCCGGGAATGTACATGCTATTGGCCAAACCGCCGCCGATGAACGAATGGTCTGTGTCGGCGCCAATGTCATTGAATTCACC
>JASHPN010000225.1 GCA_030038175.1 Verrucomicrobiia bacterium | reverse complement strand
AAAATCGATTTCTCGTTTCCGTGTCCGAGGATATCCGCCAGGACAGCTTTGACGTTTTGACTTTGAGTCCGGCCGTTGGCAAAAGCATTTCCATTGACGGCGTCCGGATGAATGATTTGAAAGAAAAAGGTGGAGGCGCGTTTTTCTTTGGGATCACCCAGCGAGGTGCCGCGAATTTGCGGCAGGCCGCCGCCGATGTAAGCGGCGTAAAGTTCGTCAATCAGGCCCATGCCGTAGCCCTTGTGCAGGCCAAAGGGCAGCAGCGCAACCGCCTTATTCGGATCGGTTGTTGGATTGCCTTCGGCGTCCACCGCCCAGCCCGGAGCCAGCGGCTTGCCTTCGCGTTTCATCACCTGGATGCGGCCCATGGCCACGGTGGACGTCGCCCAATCTATGACAATGGGAAAACCAATGGCGTCCTGCGTCGGGAACCCCCATGAATGGGGATTAGTGCCCATCGTGGGCGATTTGCCCCCGAATGGCACGACCTCGGAAGTGGCAGACGTGCAATTGGTATAGGCAATGTATCCTTTGAGCGCGGCGTCCATAACATAACCGCCGCCCCAAAGATAATGCGTGGCATTGTCCACGCTGACGATGCCGACGCCGTATTTATCGGCGAGTTTGATGCAGGTATCCATCGCCTCGTAGGCGACGGCCTGGCCGAGCTTGAAGTTGGCGTCCCAGATTTCAGCGGCGGCGAAACGCGACGGCAGTTTTACGATTTTTGCTCCGGGCCGCCAGCGTTTGACTTTGCTGCCGAAGAGTTCGTCCAGGTGCAACGCTTTGATGGCATTGTGGGTGCGAATGCCATAATAGGACGCGCTGGAACAAAACCGCGCGCCGGCCGCCGCTTCATCCGCGTTGTAACCGCGGAACAAATAAGCTTTGGTTACGAGCGCGTCATGTTTTTCTTTGGGAACGATGTAGTAGGTTTCGGGCATAAAGGTTAGGTCAGATTATCTCCAACGGAATTTCGGTTAATCCTGAAAAATCATTTTTATCCAGGGTCACGATTTTTTTCGCGCCTGATTTTTTGGCCGCGACGGCGTGAAAATAATCATGCACCCGGCCGCCCCGGACCCCTAGCTTCCGCGCGGAATTGAGCGCCAACAGCATTTCGGCAGCAGTGAGTTCGACAAAGTCCAAACCGGCTGCAATTTGCCCTACTAACGCCGCCGCCGCCTCGGCTTCAATGCGGTTCTGCGGATTGCCAGTCAATACCGCGAATACCTCTGCCAGGGTGTGCGACCGCGTGACACCGTGTTCCCGTCGCAATCGAATTTGCAGTGACGGCTCAAAAATGGATTCCACCAATGCGGATGAATCCCAATACGCGCTCATAACTGGTCGCGGTCGGCACGGATGGCGGCACGGATCTGTTTGCGTGTCATCAGGCGCGGACAGCGATACGTGCCATCCTTGTTGCGCTTCACCTTCACAACCGGAACTTTTTTCTCAACCAATTCCACAACGCGGATGCTGCCATCTGATTGAACAGTCGCGTCAAAAACCGTATGGGGTCGGAACAAATCCGCGGCAGTCAACCGTCCGCGTGAATCGGCAATCAATTTCATAATGGGATTATCCCACTCGCCTCGGGTTGTGTCAAAACTTTTGCGATCGTCAAGCCGCCTTGACCGGCACTTCCGGATTGACCTGCGCGATGGGTTTTTCGCCGTTCATCGCGAGGATGAGATTTTTCACACTGGTCGTGGCCTGGCGCACCACGCTCTCGTAAGTGCGCGAGGCGATGTGCGGCGTACAAACGACGTTCGGCAACTTGAGCAGCGGATGGTCCGCCGGCGGGGGCTCGACGTCCAGGACGTCAGTCCCGTATCCGCCCACCTGGCCGGATTTCAATCCGGCCACCATATCGGCCGTGCTAACGATTTCACCGCGCGCGCAATTTAAGATCAACACGCCCTTTTTCATTTTGGCGATGCTCCCGGCGTTGATCAGATTGCGGGTTTCGGGGGTCAGATTGGTGTGCACAGAGATATAGTCGGACTCTTTGAAGACATCATCGAGCGAGCGGGCCTTGCGAACATCATGTTCCGCCGCAAACTTGTCATCCCAATACACATCAAAGCCGATGATTTTCATGCCGAAAGCCTTCGCGCGAACGGCGACTTCCTTGCCGATGCGGCCGAGCCCGACAATTCCGATCGTTTTTTCCAGCAGCTCGCGGCCAGTCTTGCGCTTCCAGCCGCCACTGCGCGT
This sequence comes from Verrucomicrobiia bacterium, assembly GCA_030038175.1. Lineage (GTDB taxonomy): Bacteria > Verrucomicrobiota > Verrucomicrobiia > Limisphaerales > UBA11358 > UBA11358. Next base: position 2,399 of record JASHPN010000225.1, on the reverse strand, counting down.
GGAATCGGTGTGAAAGAGAAAATTCTTCTCCAGAGCCAACAACAACAGAAACGTGTGCTCGGCCACCGTGGTATGATTGACGCCGGGCGTAAAGAGCACCGGGATGCCAAATTCCGTCGCCGATTTGACGTCAATTTTGTCAACGCCGATGCCATATTTGCTCAGGACCTTGAGTTTGGGCCGGGCTTTTTCAAGAACTTTGCGCGTGATGGCGTCGTCGCCGCAGATGTAGCCATCCACGTCGCCAACCAGGGCGAGCGTGTCGGCTTCATTAAGCGGACCGCGGGCGCGGACGATTTCCCAGCCGGTGCGAGCGAGCAGGTCATGATGCTCGCCGGGCGTATCCTGAAATGACGTGGTCGTAAGCAAGATTTTCATGGGCACGATTATGGTTTTAATTGATGAAATGTCATTATTGAATTTTTGCATTGCGGGTGTGCTCCTATGAACTGTGCTTTTTTTCGTGTGGAGAGTCGGCGGCAGGAATTATAAAATCCCCGAAGGGTGAGTGACGAATTGTCAAAATTAAAGGCGCGGCTTGAACGGCTGGAGTTGCTGTATCAGGTCAGCAATGTCATCCATTCGACCCTTGAGGCGCAGGAAGCCCTGCAATTGATCGTGAGTGAGGGGGTTCGGATGGTGCGGGCGTCCTCCGGTTCGGTGGTTCTGATCAATCCAACGACGGACTTTTTGGAAATTCACGCATCCCAAAATCTTCCGGGCCAGGCCCGCCGGCTCCAGTTACGGGTGGGAGAAGGCATCACCGGATGGGTCGCGCGCCACGGCCGACCGGCACTGGTCAACGACGTGACTCAGGACGCCCGTTATGTCGCCGCCCGGCGCGCCGTCAAATCAGAACTGGCGGTGCCCCTGGAAGTCAGCGGCGAAATCCGCGGGGTCCTGAATATGGATTCGGACCGGGCTGATGCGTTCACCCCGGACGACCAGGAACTGCTTCAGGAATTGGCCGTACAGGCCGCCAAGGTGATTCAAAACACGTGGTTGTATGAGCAATTGCGGCTCAAGGTTCATTTGTTTGAATCGCTCGCCAGCGTCAGCCGCACGATCAATTCGACATTGAGTCTCGACGAGGCCCTGCGCGTCGTCACTCGCGAAGCCTGCGAATTGATGCGCGCCCGGACGTGCTCATTGATGATGCTGGATGACAGCGGCGAGTGGCTGGACTTGCGAGCCAGCTACGGCGCGGGAAAAGGATATCTAAAAAAACCACGACTGAGCGTCGAGGAAAGCCTGCTGGGGGTGGTCGTCCGGCGCAAAAAACCTGTGCAAGTAGCTAATGTTCAGGCATCTACACATTACCAGAACGTGGATATCGCCCGCCGCGAGGGACTGGTTTCCCTTTTGAGTGTCCCGCTCATATTCTCCGGGGAGGCGATCGGCACCCTGAATGTTTATACCGGGCGGCCTTACAGTTTTTCCAATGAGGAAATTCGCATTTTGGGAGCGCTGGCAGAATTATCGGCCATTGCAATTGAAAAGGCGCGTCTATACGAACGCATCGTGGACGTGGAAGAACAGTTGCGCCAAAATGAAAAACTTTCCGCCCTGGGCCTGCTGGCGGCGGAAGTCGCCCACGAAATTCGGAATCCGCTCACCGTGATGAAGCTTTTGTACCATTCGCTCAATTTGGAATTTCCGGAAAACGATCCGCGAATGAAAGACGCAGAACTCATCAAAGCCAAAATCGAGCACTTGAACAAGATTGTCGAACAAATCCTGGATTTTGCGCGAACAACGGAACCCAGGTTTGCGCCGGTTAATTTGAATGAATTGGTGGATGAGTTGGGCCTGCTGGTGCGCCACAAACTGGCCAATCAAAACATCCGGGTAGTCCGGCAATTGCAACCGGATCTGCCGCCGGTTATGGGTGATGCGCCGCAATTAGAGCAGGCTTTTCTCAACCTGATCCTTAACGCCGCTGAAGCCATGCCGAACGGCGGAGCGTTGACCATCAAATCCCGCGTCGTCAAATCCCGTGTGACGATCGAATTTAAAGATACCGGGGGCGGGATGAGCGAAGAGCTGCAAAAGCAGGCGTTTAGCGCAGTTTTGAGCACCACCAAGGCCAAGGGAACCGGACTCGGACTCGCCATCGTCGGACGCATTATTGAAACGCACCATGGACACGTTCAAATAAAATCGCGACCCGGTCGAGGTACAACCTTAATTATCTCCTTGCCGGCAAAATAAAATGCCGAAGGTGTGTTGGTTTTGAGCAAAATTGATTGCGGTTTTTCTAAAGATGTCTATTGTCATACTGGTAACTAAATGGCGTGCCTTTATCGCAGACAGTTTCTTTTAGCTTGTTAATGCCGGATATTTCGCAGTGGCCTTATTAATAGCACGATAACGTTACAAATGACACGATATGACCAGAA
>JASHPN010000224.1 GCA_030038175.1 Verrucomicrobiia bacterium | reverse complement strand
TCACGATTTACGCCGAATTTCTGGAAAAACATCCTCCCGCCCATGAAGTGGAAATCCATCAGTCCAGCGCCTGGAGCTGTTCCCACGGCGTGGAACGATGGCGGAGCGACTGCGGCTGCAATGCCGGCCACGCCGGATGGAACCAGCAATGGCGCACACCCCTCCGTGACGCATTGAACGATCTGCGGGACAAGCTCGCCGCGTTTTACGAAACGAAGACGAAGGAATATTTGCGCGATCCCTGGCAGGCGCGGGATGAATATATCTCCGTGATTCTGGACCGTTCGGAGGAAAACATTTCCAGGTTTTTTGCCGGTCGCGCCACCCGCAATCTCAGCGAAAACGACCGGGTCTGCGCGCTGCGGCTGCTGGAACTGCAGCGGCACGCGATGTTGATGTTTACGAGCTGCGGCTGGTTCTTTGATGAGATTTCCGGCATCGAAACCGTACAGGTCATCCAGTACGCGGCCCGGGCCATCCAACTGGCCATGGAGTTGGGCTCGGAAGACGTCGAATCCGGTTTCTTGGAGATCCTGGAAAAAGCGAAAAGCAACATCCCCGAGCATCAAAACGGGCGCGTGATTTATGAAAAATTTGTTAAACCCGCCGTGATGACCCGTGAAACTGTCGCGGCCCACTACGCCATCAGTTCGCTTTTTGAATCCTATCCCGATGAAGCCAGGATTTTTTCGTACAGTGTCAAACAGGAAGACCGGCAGGTTTGGGTCGCAGGCAATGCCCGGCTGGCAGTTGGGCGGATCAAGGTCACGTTTACGATTACCCGCAATTCGGACACGATCTCCTACGGCGTGTTGTATATGGGCGGCCACAACCTGAACTGTGGGGTGCGCCAGGTCCAGTCGGAAGAACAATACGACGCCATGACGAAAGCGGCGCAAGCGGCCTTTGAAGGGGCTGATTTTCCGGAAACCATTCGTATTTTGGACAAGCATTTCGGGGAGACGCATTATTCCCTGAAAAGTCTTTTCCGCGACGAACAATACAAGGTGCTCCACCAGATCCTTGCCACGACACGCGAAGACATTTACAACTCCTACAAATCGCTGACCGACCGCTACGCGCCGCTCGCCAATTTCCTCAACGACATCCACATGCCGCCGCTTCAGTCGCTCGCGCCGGCCGCGGAATTTGTCCTGAACGCGGAGATGCAAAAGCAGTTTGAAAACGGCCATCCGGATATCGAAAAGGTCAAATTGCTCGTCGGCCAGGCCCGGGCCACCAACGCCACGATCGAAAAGAACACCCTGGCCTTTGCCGTCAAACGACACTTCGACCGTTTGAGCGAAGAATTTCTGAAATCACCGGACGACATGGACGTGCTCCAGCGATTTTCCAACTCGGCCGACCTGTTGCCCGCCTTGCCGGTGGAGGTCAATTTATGGAAGGCGCAAAACATTTACGATCAACTCCGGGCCAACGTTCTCCCGCAGATGGAAGAGCGCGCCGACGATAAATCCGCGGCCTGGAAAGACAAATTTCTGACCCTGGGCCAGCAACTGGGATTTCACATTGAGAAACAATGATTCCGCGCGCCACGTATCGCCTTCAATTCAATGAGCATTTCCGGCTGGCTGACGCACTTTCGCTCGTCCCTTATTTGCATGAATTGGGCATTTCGCATGTGTATGCATCGCCACTGTTCAAGGCCGCCCCGTACAGTGTCCACGGCTACGACGTTTGCGATTTCGGCCGGTTAAATCCCGAAATCGGCACGGAATCCGATTTGCAACAATTAGTGGCCGCGCTTCGCGAGCGGAAAATGGGGCTGGTCCTGGACATCGTTCCCAATCACATGGGTATCGCCACGCCGGATAACGCCTGGTGGCAGGATGTCCTCAAAAACGGGCGCGCCAGCCGGTTTGCGGAATATTTTGACATTCAATGGGACGGAACGGATCCCGAATTACAAAACAAGATCCTGCTTCCCGTTCTGGGGGACCCTTACGATCGGGTGTTAGAACGCGGCGAATTGCGGGTTGAAATCAACGACGGCCAGCCCTGGTTGCGTTACTTTGAAAACCGGCTCCCGATTGCTCCGAATTCCATGCCTCAGAACTATTCTCTTGAGCAATTAAATTCAAACCCTGCCGAACTGGATCAACTGATTCAAAAACAACATTATCGCCTGGCATTCTGGCGCGAGGGCGACTTGAAACTCAATTACCGGCGCTTTTTCGCCGTCAGCACGCTCGCGGCCATCCGGGTCGAGAATGAGACCGTTTTCAATGCCGTTCACGCCTTGCTGAAGCAATGGCTCCGGAAAAACTGGCTCGATGGTTTGCGCGTGGACCATCCTGACGGTTTGCGCGACCCTCGAAAGTACACGAATCGGCTTCGTTCGCTGGCGCCCGCCCAGTGGATTGTGGTCGAGAAAATTTTGCAACCTGGAGAGAACGTGCCGGGCGATTGGCCGGTCGCCGGCACGGTCGGTTATGATTTTCTCAACCAGGTGAACGGCTTGTTCATCCAGGGCGCAAATAGAGATGCCTTCGTGAAGTTTTATTCCGAATTTACCGGCGAACCGGTGGACGCGAGGAAAATGGTCAGGGAAAAGAAAAGGATCGTCCTGGAAACTCTGTTTGTCACTGAGATGAACCGGCTCATGGATTTGCTCGGCCGAATCCCGGCGCGCCGTTCTCTCCGGCGAAACGGCTCGGCACCGCAACTGCGCGACGCGTTGACTGAATTTGCCGCCTGCTTTCCGGTCTATCGCACGTTCGTGCGGCCGGGAGACGGGTTTGTCCGTGAATGCGATTTGAAGTGCATCACCAATGCGGTTGAAACCGCAAAAAAATCCCGGCCCGACCTGCCGCCGGAGTTATTTGATTTTCTTGGCAATACGGCGGCGCTGCTCAAGCGCGACGACCCGGAGAACGATTTTGCGGTTCGCTTTCAGCAACTGACGGGTCCCGCCATGGCCAAAGGCGTCGAAGACACGACTTTCTATTGCCTGAACCATTTTGCGTCGCTGAATGAAGTGGGCGGAGACCTGGGAAAATTTGCCGTCAGCGACCGCGAATTTCATGAGTTTTGCTCCAAACACCAGGAGCATGGTGGCGCGTCCATGCTCTGCACTTCGACGCACGACACCAAACGCAGCGAAGACGTGCGCGCGCGGCTCAATGTGCTTTCCGAAATCCCGCGGAAATGGAAGGCCGCCGTCCTGCGCTGGTCAGAAATAAACCAACGGCGCCGGAAAGGCCATTTTCCGGACCGCAACATGGAATATCTCTTTTACCAAATCCTGGCCGGCGCATGGCCGCTTTCCCGGGATCGCATTTTGGCCTACATGGAAAAAGCCTCCTGCGAGGCCAAACAACACACGGATTGGAACAACCGAAACGCCGAATACGACGAGGCGTTGAAAAATTTCATTGCCGGAACGCTCGCCGATGAAAGTTTCGTCCGCGACCTGGAACAATTTATTGCATCCGTCACAGAAGCGGCGCAAATCAATTCGCTGGCGCAAACATTGATCAAGCTGACTGCCCCGGGCGTCCCGGACATCTATCAGGGGAACGAAATCTGGGATTTCAGCCTCGTGGATCCGGACAACCGGCGGCCGGTGGACTTCGAATTGCGCAAGCGTCTGCTGGCAGAGACAAAATATCTTTCAGCCGAGTCCGCCTGGAAACGCCGCGCCGAAGGTGTCCCGAAGCTTTGGCTCATCCAAAAAACGCTCGCCTTTCGCGCCCGGCATCAAGATCTCTTTCAGGGAACTTACGAGCCTCTGTTGGCCCGTGGTAAAAACGCTGAGCGCGTGATCGCCTTCGCGCGCTCCGACGGAGCGATAACGGTCGTGCCCCGCTTTGCGCACAATCAGGAGAATGAAATGCCGGCGTTGCTTCTGCCGCGTGGCATGTGGCGCAATGAATTTACCCATGAAATGTTCCTTGGAGAAGTGGGCGTCGCCAGACTGTTCAGAAAATTCCCGGTGGCACTTTTGGCCCGGGAATGATTGGCTTATGAAAACATTTCAAGCATGGGCCACCGTGCCCGCAAAAGTTGAGCTTCAGCTCAATGGCCGCCGCTTTCCCATGGAACGCCGTCAAGACGGCTGGTGGACCGCAAATGTCGCCGAAGCGACGGCCGGCGATGATTATGGCTTTATCCTCGATGGCGCCGGGCCTTTTCCTGACCCGCGGTCCGCTTCGCAGCCGGGAGGGGTCCATGGATTATCGCGGATCGTTGACGGAACAATTTTTCCATGGACCGACAAAAATTTTCAGGCGCCGCCGCTCTCATCGGCGATTATTTATGAGCTGCACATCGGCACATTTACACCGGCCGGGACGTTTCTTGCGGCGATTGAACGACTCGATCATTTGTCCGCTCTCGGCGTCACTCACGTGGAATTCATGCCTGTCGTGGAATTTTCCGGCAATCATGGCTGGGGTTATGACGGCGTGGATTTGTTCGCGCCGCATCATGCGTACGGTTCGCCTGATGATTTGAAAAAGCTTGTCAATGCCTGCCACGAACGCGGTTTGGCCGTGATTTTGGACGTGGTTTACAACCACCTGGGCCCTTCCGGCAATTATCTGGGCAAATTTGCGCCTTATTTTACGAAAAAATTTGCGTCCGCATGGGGTGAAGGAATCAATTTCGACGGACCGGAAAGCGGGGAAGTTCGCCGCTTTTTCTGTGACAATGCCCTGATGTGGCTGCGGGACTTTCATTTTGACGGCCTGCGGCTGGATGCCGTGCACGGCATCGTGGACACTTCCGCCACGCATATCTTGGAGCAGCTCAAACTGGAAGTCGAAAGTCTTTCAACGCACCTCGGGCGGCATCTGGTACTCATTCCCGAAAGCGATTTGAACGACCCGCGCCTGCTCTGGTCGCGCGAGCGCGGCGGTTGCCAGTTGGACGCGCAATGGAGCGACGATTTCCATCATGCGCTGCACACCGTTCTGACCGGCGAAGGCGCGGGTTACTATTCCGATTTTGGCAGGCTCGCCGATATTGCGAAGGCATTGCGCGACGCCTTTGTCTATGACGGAGGATATTCCGCCCATCGCCGGCGCGTTCATGGCCGGCCCGCGGACGGCTTGAGCGGCCGCCGTTTTCTTGGCTATTTGCAAAATCACGACCAGATCGGAAACCGGGCGCGCGGCGAGCGCAGCGCGCAATTGATGAGCCTGGGGAAACTGAAAATCGGCGCCGCGCTCATCCTGACGTCTCCGTTTGTGCCCATGCTGTTCGAGGGCGAGGAATGGGGCGCCGGTACGCCATTTTTTTACTTTACGGATTACCAGGAACCGGAACTGGCCTCCGCCGTCCGCGAAGGCCGTTGCCGGGAGTTTGCCGCGTTTGGCTGGAAGCCGGAAGACACCGCTGATCCTCAGGCGCCGGAAACCTTCCACCAATCCAAATTAAAATGGGATGAACTTTCAAGGCCTCCGCACGCGGAAATTTTGGATTGGCACAAAAAGTTAATCGAACTGCGCCGAACCGAACCGGACCTGGCCGACGGCGAGCTGAAAAATGTCCGGGTGAGATTTGATGAAGAAAAAGGCTGGTTGGTGGTGGAGCGCGGAAAACTCAGTATCGTCTGCAATTTCGCCGGGCGTCGGCAACAAATTCCGGTCCGCACAGGCAAGCAAACAGTCCTGATTGCTTCAGATGAACAAGTTCAGGCCGCCGAAGGTTATGCGGATGCTTCGGCGGAAGCGGTAGCGATATTGAAAATGGCGTGAGCCGTTCCCTTGGCTACGCTGCCCAATTTAAGGTTTCCTGCTTGCCGTTTTCGCCGCCGCGGAGTACTTTCCACAGCGGAAGGCCACGATGGACAAAGATTCAGAGGACGCAGCAGCGTTTATCCTGGAGGCTTCGCCAACAAAATTTTTATGTGGGCCGGTCAATTGGAAGCCTGACTGCAACAAAGGGTTTGACCTCAAAGATGATGGATTATTGCCATTCGTTGAGGATTATCTGATCAAGAGACTTGGAGCATAGTGCCGCTATTAGCGCGCCGGAAGGAGAAAGCGAACAAGGTTGGTTGTATCCGCCCCGCCAATTTCCTCCGCGAGCGCAGCCACGGCCGCAGCCACTTCGGCGGGACTATTTGGCCTGACGGTGTTCTCGTCCGCAAAGATGACGCCCGAGTGAGATCGTTCCTCCGCAATCCAACGGCGGAGCAGATCGGGAATAGTCGCCAGGTCATACGTCAGGAAAACACGTTTCTCCGTGCCGCATGCCAAAAGAATTTCGTCATCGGTGGCGTGGAGCAGGGCGCCCGAACGCCACCCCGCGATATGTTCCGTTTCAATTCCCGGGGCCAACTTACGGAGTGCGCCAAGAGTCGCCCTGGCAACATGAACGTCGGTAAGCAATTTCACCGGGATTCCGCTTTTCCCCTGGATTTACTGTGGCTATGGTTGGCAATGCGTGAGGCGGCATCAGTTGCCTCAATCCATTTTCGGTTGGCCTGCGCGTGCGCGTGGTCGGATTCGATTTCTTCCGGAAAGGCCTTGGCGTAGGCGAGGGCTGCGCGAATGCGCTCCGCTGCCTGCCCATATTCATGTGCGAACGTTTCGACGCTCAACTTGCGCGGGACCATTTCCACAATCCAATGGACGGCCAGCCGCGTTCCGGCAAGAAAGGCCACGCGGCCGGACGATGTTTCCCGCAAGTCAATTTGCGGGAAATGCCGGCGCCGCAACCCTTCCTCAATCAGCCGCGCTCCCAATTGCGCCGGTTTATGGCCAAATCGCGCAGCCAGCCGTTCCACATCGCGCTTAATGCCTTTAGGCAAACGCAAGGTAATGACCGCTTTGTCACTCATGCGAAAACTTTCGCACGCCCGCCGTCATTTTTCCAGCAAAAAGCAGCATTTGAAGCTTTTGTAACTCCCGGCTTGATTCACGGACTTTGCGCTTTGAACTCTTGCCGCTGCCGCGTATAAATTGTGCGTGTCACAATCCGGCAAATCCGATATCAACGCTTCCACGCGGCTCTGCGCCGTGCTGGGTTCGCCCATTGCGCATTCCGCTTCGCCCGCCATGCACAATGCCGCCTTTGCCGCGCTCGGACTTAACTGGCGGTATCTGGCCTTTGAAGTGCAACCAAAAAATCTTCGCGCCGCGATTGAAGGGGCAAAAGCGATGAATTTCGCGGGTTTTAACCTGACCGTGCCTCATAAACTCCTCGCTCTCAAAATGATGGATAAACTGGATGAGTCGGCGAAAATGTTCGGCGCCGTCAATACGATCAAATTTGAGCAAACGGCTGGAACAGTCCAGGCCATTGGGTTCAATACTGATGCCGCCGCCATCGCCCTTGCTTTGCGCGAGGATCTCAAACTCAAATTGCGCGGCGCAAGAGTCCTCTTGCTGGGCGCCGGGGGCGCCGGCCGGACGGCTGCGCTGAAACTGGCTTGCGACGGGGTTGCCGAATTGTATCTGGTGAATCGGACCCGGAGCAAGGCAGCATCCATTTCCCGTGAAATCAAAAAGAGATTCTCCAAAGTGAAAGTTTTCACGGGCTATCCGGACCGGGAAATTGATTTGATTTTAAATGCCACGTCACTCGGCCTGAAACCGGAAGATCCATTGCCTTTGGATGAAAAACAATTTTCCTTCCGCCAAACGCAGGCGGTGTATGACATGATTTATCGCCCGGCGGAGACCCGCCTCCTGGCCGCGGCAAAAAAAGCCGGCTGCCGGACGGCCAACGGCCTGGGCATGTTGCTGCATCAGGGCGCGCGGGCGTTTGCCATATGGACGGGCAGGGCGGCGCCGATCAAAATAATGCGATCTGCTTTAGAAAAAAATATCTATGGGCCTTAATGCCATTTTCAACGCGCACACCTGGGCCGCCGTGCCTTTTGGACTCTGGTCGCTCTGCTTTTTTGTGCTGGGATGCATTGTCGGCAGTTTTCTGAATGTCTGCATTCACCGGATGCCGCTGGGGATGAGCATCGTTTCCCCGCCTTCCCATTGCCCGCACTGCAAGTATTCCATCCCGTGGTATCTGAACATTCCGCTGCTGACCTGGCTCGTGTTGCGCGGACGGTGCAAAAATTGCGGGGCGCCCATTTCCGTTCGATATTTTATAGTGGAACTGTTGACTGGTATCGCCTTTTTGGGGTGCTGGCTGAAGTTCGGAAATCACCTGCACCC